>JAZNPQ010000001.1:0-24371 GCA_045589735.1 Eubacteriales bacterium
ATATCGTATCCGCCGCAGACAAAGGTTGCGACAGCAAATCCCACGGCAATTCCTATAGCCACTATAGCAGATTCACAGAATTTTAGCAGTCCTGTAATTGTGTCCCCCGACAAAAGATCTTCAAACGCGGTTGTCAGCGCAACTCCCGGAATGAGAAGCATAATAGCTCCTATCATTATAGCGTTTACGTCACGTCCCAAGCCTATATGAAGCATAAGCACCGATACCGCGCCCGCAATAAACGAGGTGATGAGAAAGTGTACTATTCTGTTAGTATGTATTTTGGAAAAAATACGCTCGGCGAGAAATATTATCAGAGCAACAGGTACAGTTGCAAGCATGTCAAGCCAAGAGCCTCCGAAGAATATGCTGTATCCGCAGGCGACGATGATTTCTGAAATTACTATAAGCCATATCGGTATCGACGGCATTCTTTTTATTTTTTCAAGCCTTGCTTCGATAAAATCCGATTCCGGCAGAGTCTCGCAGATCTCACGCGACAGAGCGTTAAGCGCATCAAGCTTACTCATATTTTTAGATTGAGCCGTAATTCTTCTTGTCTGGGTTATTGCTTCACCGTTTTTTGGAATAACTGTAACTATTATAAGTGACGTTATGGTTATTACGTCTACTCTTTCAGCGCCGTACGCGTAGCAGATGCGGCTTATCGTATCCTCAACGCGAGAGACCTGAGCGCCGCTTACGTGAAGCAGCTCTCCGATATCGATAGCGTTTTTTACAATAGATGTAAATCTGCGCTGAATGTTAAAAAGCTCAAGCTCTGTGGTTACCATTATTTTGACAGACAATTAAGTATCGCGTCAACAGCATCGTCAATGCTGCCGTTGTTTTCTATTTCGAAATCAGCCCACGCGCGATAGAGTGGGAGTCTCTTTTCGTACAGCTCTTCTATAGGCATACTTTGTGATATCGGTCTGCCGTCGAGAGGGAGCGAATTTAGGTCACGGTGAATGAAAACTATAACACCGTTCTGCGAAAGAGGTGCGCGGTTGTCGGGACGTGTAACAACTCCGCCGCCTGTCGATATTATAACGCCCGTACGTTTGCCTGCCCACTGTGCTGCGACATGCTCGGTGCGTCTGAATTCTGTTTCGCCGTGCTTTGTGATTATCTCGGCGGGTGTTTTTCCGTATATTTTTACGATAGCCTCGTCAAGGTCGATGACACGTCTGTTAAGTCTTTCGGCAAGTGCCGAGCCAATCGTGGATTTACCGCAACCGGGCATACCTATAAGAGTGATATTGAGCATTTTCCCAGCAATTCTCGCGGTTAGCTTCGGTATAACGTCGTCGTCGATTGCCGCGTCGAGAAACAGCTCGCGCGAACGCTTTGCCTGCGCCGTGAGCATAGGCAGACCGTTGAATACGGGAATTCCGCGGGACTCGGCATCAAGAAGTATCTGCGTTTTGAGGGGATTGTAAATTAAATCAAACACAGCTTCAAGCTTTGTAAGACCTTCAAGTGAAACGGCCGCCTCACCGTTATTTGGGTACATTCCGACAGGTGTGGTGTTTACAAGTATTTGCGCGTCGGAAAAATTTTTAATATCGGAAAGACGGTTCTTTCCGCTTCTCGTGAGACAAACGATGGAAGACGCACCCATAGCTTCAAGCACGAACTTTACCGCTGCCGCGCCACCGCCGTCACCGAGAACGAGACAGAATTTGTTACGTATGCTGACCTTTGCAAATTCGATAAGATAAGCAAAGCCGAAAACGTCGGTGTTATAGCCGTAAAGCTTACCGTCCTCTTTCTTGACGATAGTATTGACAGAGCCTGTCTTGCGCGCGGTTTCCGAGCATTTTGAAAGCAGGGGCATAACTGCGCGTTTATATGGAATCGTTACGTTGAGTCCGTCAAATTCGCGTGCATTTAAAAAATCTGCAAGCTTTTCCTTTTCAACCTCAAATATTTTGTAATCGGGGTCCCCCATAAGCGCGTGTATTTCGGGAGAGTGGCTGTGCTTGAGCGATTCTCCCAAAAGTCCAAACTGTTTACCCATTATTATATAGTCCTTTCGTTTTTGCCGAGCCTTTGCTCTTCTCGGCGAAGTATTTTTATGTAAAGTGCTTTTGCCTCACCGAGTCGACGCCATACTGTTCGCTCATCCATGTGTCTTGACATAGCAAAACGGCGGACACGGTAGGAGATCTCATTTTTTCTCGGTGTCTTTCCGTCTGCGTAAAAATACACCTCACGAACGGCATCTGCGGCATCTGTGTTGCCGAGAGCCTCGAGTAATTTCAAGGTATCGTAAACGGACAAAATTTTAAGCGCATCGCGGTCGTTTCCGAGAGATCCGCGTACTCTTTTGCATAGGTCAAAGTATGAAATGCGCTCCGAATCAGGACAGAGTCTTGCGTATTTGCGAAACGCCCTTACTGCTTCATCACCGATTGGCACGGAAAACCTCCCTAAGAAATCAAAAAAATAAAGATGTAGTTATTATGCACCCGATAAAGCTCCGTGTCAAGAGGGAAAGGTTAAAATTTTCAATAAATTTACGACTTTATTCGCTTGACAACATTAAAAATATAGTGTATAATCTTCTCAATAAAATATTTCCAAAAGGAGGAAAAATATGAAAACGGTAAAAATTCGTCTTTCAACCATTTCGGATGTTCGTGATTTTGTTAATATCGTTGCAGCTTATGACGGCGAGGTTGACCTTATTTCGGGAAGATACGTGGTTGACGGTAAATCTATCATGGGTATTTTCAGCCTTGATCTGCTCAGCCCCATTACTCTTCGAACAGAAGGTCCCGAGGCAGATAATCTTATCGAAAAGCTTGGAAATTACATCGTAGACTAATAAAAAATTTGGAAAAATTGAGAAAAGCACGGCGATTTATGCGCCGTGCTTCTTTTGCTTCAAATGAAAAAATTTTTCCCTTGGTTATTACTAAAAATAATGGTTCGCGGCAACAATAATTGTTGAGAATCAACTTTTGCGTTAAGGGTAGATTATTAGTGTGAGGACACGGAACTCGCAAAAATGACAGAGGGATGCAAAAATGAAAAAAATTATAAAAACAACAAAAAAGGCAGGAAAAGGTCTGCTCGCGGCGGCGCTTTCGCTCGTGATGCTGCTTGGCATATACAATATTATTATACCCGACAGCATCGACCTTATGAGCGGTGAAGCACTTCCGGTCTACGCAGGCACAACGGCAGAAGCAAACGACGCACTTGAGGTGTATTCGGGCACAGGTACGGCGGCAACCACATATACTGCGGAATATCGGCTTCTCGGCGTACTGCCGATAAAGAAGGTAAACGTAAACGTTGAAAAACGAACGATGCTTTACGTCGGTGGAATACCCTTCGGCGTGAGATTTTCAACAGACGGAGTAATGGTGGTAGGATATGGCTCGGAGCGTGAAAAAATAGCAAATCCGGGATACTCGGCGGGAATAAAGCCGGCAGACGTGATAAAAAAGATAGACGGAAAAATTATAAACGACATAGGAGGACTTACCGACGCGCTTGACCTATGCGGAGGTAAAGCAATTACCTTGACCTGCGAGAGAGCAGGGAAGGAATATACAACAAAACTGACACCGTACAGATCGGGGAGCGACGGAAAATACAAAACGGGACTTCTTGTCAGAGACAGCGGCGCGGGTATCGGGACCGTGACGTATATAGAGCCCGAAACGGGATTTTTCGGCGGTCTCGGACATGGTATATGCGACGGAGAGACGGGCGCTATAGTGCCGATGAAGCGCGGAACAGTAAGTGACGTTACGGTAAACGGAGCGATAAAAGGAATGCCGGGCTCACCGGGGGAGCTAAAAGGCAGCTTTAAGGCAAACAAAACGGGAGCACTGTTAAATAATACTTCACTCGGTGTGTTCGGTATGTTTTCAAAAATTCCCGAAAATCACGGTGAGCTGTTACCAATTGCCGCAAAGAGTGAGGTCAAAAACGGTGATGCGTATATAATTTGCACACTTGACGAAAGCGGACCGCAAAAATACAGTATAAAAATAAGTGAGATAAACAAAGACGCAAACGGAAGCAAATGCTTCACGGTAAAGATAACCGACCAGAAACTAATAGAAAAAACCGGCGGAATAGTGCAGGGAATGAGCGGCTCTCCCATCATTCAGAACGGCAAGCTCGTGGGAGCTGTGACACACGTTCTCATCAATGATCCCACCACGGGGTACGGCATTTTTATCGAAAATATGCTGAATGCAGTACAAATGCCAAAGCAAGTGGCAGCATAGAAAAAAAGGCAATATCATTCCGAAAACTCGGTCTGATATTGCCTTTATCAATTTTTATGATACGATTCAGTCTAAAATTATTTGACGTGTTTTTATTTAAAAGAAGGAGCGTGGGATTCGTTGTTTGCAAAGGTATTAGGTCCTGGATCTGACAGTGAAAAATACATTTTTGCCGCTTTTGTCGTGCCGAAGTCGCGGTTTGATCCTGTGTTTTGTACCTTGTTGAAGGCATCTCTGAACATTTGGTTGTGCGCTTCCTCTCGATTCAAAAGAAAATCTATCGTTTCGCGAACTTTTTTATCTTCTATCTGTCTGTAAAGATATTCATATACGACCTTCGCACGCTGCTCCGAGGCGATATTCGACAACAGATCGGCACACAGATCGCCTGTAACAGTGACGTAATCTGCCGTCCAGGAATAACCCGAGGAATTGATAAGTCCGGGATTTAGACCGAGCAGAACGTGTGTCTGTACTTCTCCTGACTGAACCTTGGTTGCGTCAACGTTGTGACCGTTTAGCATATTGATGGTCTGCGCTACCATTTCCATATGTCCGAGCTCTTCTGCGGCAATATCGAGAAACAGGTCCTTGATCTCGGTATCTTTTATTCTGAAGCTTTGTGACATATACTGCATTGCAGCCTTGAGTTCTCCGTTACCTCCGCCAAGCTGTTCTTGAAGTAATACGGCATACTGTGGATTTGGTCTTTCTACTTCCACGGGATGAAATAACATTTTTTCATGTTTGAACATATTGACCTCCAATATTTTGATTTCGTCAGTATTATTTCCCAACACAAGAAAAAATATACTTGCTTTCTGCAGTGTGTTTTTGCGAAAAAAGACAACATCAAACCACGTGTCTGATATTGCCTTCTCGTTTTGTTATGAATTTTTTCTGTAATCATTAGGCGACACTCCGATATACAGCTTGAAGTTTCTGTTGAAGCTTCGGAGTGACGTATAGCCACAGTCATACGAGCATTCTATCACAGGTTTATTGCTGTTTTTTAATAGGTAGCACGCTTTGCTTATTCTGCGCCGATTTACGAAGGATATAAAAGACATATTTGTTGATCTGCTGAAATATCGCGAAAGATATGAGCGGTTATATCCTGTAACCCTACTTAATTTTTCAAGCGTACAGTCTTTTTCGAAATTATTTTCAACAAAGTCAAAAATAGTACGGAGCAAACCGTTTTCAACAGACTTTCTGTTTACGTATTCCGTGCTTTCGTCAAGTATAGAAATGACCGAGTAAAGCGCAGCCTTTGTTTTTACAATAGAGGATGTCTTTTCAAGCTCCGAAATCTGAGATAAAATATACTCCGGAACAACTATCTTGCTGTTTTTCGGTATTTCCGACGAATGCTTTGAATAATATGCGCTTATGATATCCGCAGAAAAAATAATCAATAAATGCTTGCTTTTTTCACTTTTCAGAGAATGAACCTGCTCGGGAAATATTATTACCCCCTCACCTTGATTCAGCGTGTAGACATCATTTTCTACGGTTATCTCCATAGTACCGTCAAGTATAGTAATAAATTCAAACGAGTGATGAATATGAGCGGGAAAAGAAAAATTCTCGCCGCGTTCCTTGCAAAAATATTCCGAGATCCCAAAATGTTGATTTTGATAGAACATTGTTTTTCTCCAAAAAGTAAAATTATGTCTACTATTATAGACATTTTTGCGAGAGTTGTCAACAGATAAGTGATATAATTGTCTTAAAGCATAGAAGAACTTTCATCAAACTCATTTAGGAAGGAGAAGAAATGGAATATTACGTTGGTATTGATCTTGGAACATCGTCGGTAAAGCTGCTTCTCGTTGACGGCGAGGGGAAAATTCTGAATACGGTAACAAAAGAATACCCTGTGATTTATCCGCGCAACGGCTGGAGCGAGCAAAACGCAGAGGATTGGTGGAATTCTATTTGCGAGACCATTCCCAAGCTGCTCGAGGGCTTTGACGGTCAGTCGGTCAAGGGCATCGGCGTTGCGGGTCAGATGCATGGGCTTGTTGTTCTTGATGAAAACGATAATGTAATACGTCCGACAATTCTTTGGAACGACGGACGAACCGATAAGGAAACCGCATATCTTAATGAAGTTATCGGAAAAGAAAAGCTGTTTGAACACACGGGGAATATTGCATTTGCGGGATTTACCGCCCCAAAGCTTTTGTGGCTTCGTGAAAATGAGCCTGAAAATTTTGCGAAAATAAGCAAGATAATGCTTCCAAAGGACTATATAAATTATCTTCTTACCGGAACACATTGTACAGATTATTCCGATGCGGCGGGTATGCTTCTGCTTGACGTGAAAAACAAGTGCTGGTCTCGGGAGATGCTTGATATTTGCGGTATCTTTGAGGAACAACTTCCAAAGCTATACGAGAGCTTTGAGTCAGTCGGTACTGTCAGAGCAGAGATCGCCGACAAATTTGGAATAAGCAAAAACACCGTTGTCGTAGCAGGCGCGGGCGACAATGCAGCCGCCGCCATAGGTACGGGAACGGTGGGTAAGGACAGGTGCAATATATCTCTTGGAACTTCCGGAACTGTATTTGTGTCAAGCGACAGATTTTCGGGAGACTCAAAGCAGGCGATACATTCCTTCTGTCACGCTGACGGCGGTTATCACCTTATGGGCTGCATACTTTCTGCGGCATCGTGTAACAAATGGTTTTGCGACGAGGTGCTGAAAACAAAAGACTATAAATCCGAGGAAAGTGCGGTGTCAAGGGAAAAGCTCGGCAAAAATAACGTATTCTTTCTCCCCTATCTTATGGGAGAGAGAAGCCCCATAAACGATACCGACGCCACCGGTATATTTATAGGGTTGCGTCCGAATACTTCCCGTGCCGATATGTATCAAGCGGTGCTTGAAGGGGTTGCATTTGCGATCAAGGATAATCTTGAGATAATAAAAGAATTTGGTATTGATGTAAAATCAAGCTGTTTGTGCGGAGGCGGAGCTAAATCGGTTCTGTGGCGCGAGATACTTGCAAACGTTCTTGATATAGAATTGAACATTCCCGTAACCGAGCAAGGACCGGGCTATGGCGGCGCAATACTCGCTATGGTAGGCGCTAAAGAATTGGATAGCGTGAAGCAGGGAGTAGACCGTTTCTTCAAAATAAAAGAAACGGTAAAACCGAGTGAGGAGCTTTCTTCGCTTTATGCTGACAGATACAACAAATATCGCAGTATTTATCCTGCGGTAAAAAATTTATATAAGGAGATAAAAGAATGACAGAAATTTTTAAAAACATTCCCACGATCAAGTATGAGGGTATAAAAACCAAAAAAACGTTTGCTTTCAGATACTACGATGCCGAAAGAGTAATTCTGGGCAAGAAAATGAGCGAGCATCTGCCTTTCGCTATGGCGTGGTGGCATAATCTCTGCGCCGCAGGCACCGATATGTTCGGCAGAGACACGGCAGACAAGAGCTTTGATACTGAAAAGGGCACAATGGAGCACGCAAACGCCAAGGTTGACGCAGGCTTTGAGTTTATGCAGAAGCTTGGTATTAAGTATTTCTGCTTCCACGACGTCGATATCGTTCCCGAGGCAGACGATATAAATGAAACCAACCGCCGTCTCGACGAGATAACCGATTATATACTCGAAAAAATGAAGGGAACCGACATCAAGTGCCTTTGGGGTACGGCAAATATGTTCTCTAACCCAAGATTTATGAACGGCGCGGGAAGCACAAACTCGGTTGATGTTTACTGCTTCGCTGCGGCGCAGATCAAGAAGGCACTTGAGCTTACAGTAAAGCTTGGCGGTCGCGGTTACGTTTTCTGGGGCGGACGCGAGGGATATGAAACACTTCTCAATACCGATGTAAAGTTCGAGCAGGAAAATATCGCAAATCTTATGAGAATGGCTGTCGAATACGGCAGAAGCATAGGATTTACGGGAGATTTCTATATCGAGCCCAAGCCGAAGGAACCTATGAAGCATCAGTACGATTTTGACGCTGCGACGGCGATCGGCTTCCTTCGTCAATACGGACTCGACAAGGATTTCAAGATGAATATTGAAGCGAACCATGCAACACTCGCGGGTCATACCTTCCGTCACGAGCTTCGCATCTCCGCGATCAACGGAATGCTCGGCTCGATAGACGCAAATCAGGGTGACTATCTGCTCGGTTGGGATACCGACGAGTTCCCGTACGACGTATATGAAAGCACGATGTGTATGTACGAGGTGCTGAAAGCAGGCGGACTCACGGGCGGATTTAACTTTGACGCAAAGAACAGAAGACCCAGCAACACCTATGAGGATATGTTCCACGCTTATATTCTCGGAATGGACACCTTCGCGCTCGGACTTATCAAGGCGGCAGAGCTTATAGAGGACGGTGAGCTTGATTCTTTCGTTGAGAAAAAATATGAGAGCTTTAAGAGTGAGCTTGGTCAGAAGATAAGGGCAGGTAAAACGACACTCACAGAGCTTGCAGACCGCGCCGCGGAGATGGGTAGTTGCAGAACTCCCGACAGCGGCAGACAGGAGTATCTTGAAAGAGTAATTAATAACGTCTTGTTTCGATAATTAAGGAGTTATACAAAACGGTATAGAAAAAGCCAAGGAGCGTTGGAATGCTTGGTGGAACGGTGAGATCATATACTGTTGCTTAGTAAATATAACAGCATAAAAATAGAAAAGCTGAATGCGATCCAATGGATGCAGGTAGCGGGACAGCCACCGTGTACAGAATTCATTCCCGAATTGCAAAAAATCTGATTAAAAAAGAGGTACAAAATGAAAGCAAATGAGATAAACATACGCGATCCGTTTATACTTTTAGACGGAGATAAATACTATATGTACGGCTCTCGCGGATACGAGCTTTGGGGCAAGTGTACAGGTCTTGACGTTTATGTCAGCGACGATCTTGACGAGTGGAGCGATCCTATCGTTGCCTTTGAAAGCTTTGACGGATTTTGGGCAGACAGAAACTATTGGGCGCCCGAGGTGCATAAATACAAGGACGGCTATTATATGTTCGCAACCTTTAAAAGCGGCAGCCGCAACCGAGGAACGCAGATACTTAAGGCAGATTCTCCGTTAGGACCTTTTATGCCTCACAGTGACGGGCCAATAACGCCCGAGGAATGGAGCTGCCTTGACGGAACGCTGTACGTGGAAAACGGTGTCCCTTATATGATATTTTGCCACGAGTGGACACAGATAAGAGACGGCGAGATGTGCATAGTTAAGCTTACCGAAGATCTTAGCGCGCCTGACGGCGAGCCTCGTGTTCTGTTTAAAGCTTCAGAGCTTCCGTGCGGCAGCGATAAGCTTCATAACGGATTTGTAACCGACGGACCTTACTTATACAAAACGGGCAACGGAAAACTTATTATGTTATGGTCAAGCTTTAACGAAAAAGGATATATTGAGGCGGTCGCGGTCTCGGATAACGGAAGTGTAAACGGTAACTGGATACTCTGCGAAAAACCGCTGTCAGACGAAAACGGAGGACACGGAATGCTGTTCAAGGACAAAGCGGGACACTTGAATTTTACAATGCACAGTCCGAACAAAAGACTTGCGGAAAGAGTCAGAATCTTTGGAGTTCACGAGATAGACGAGGAACCGTTTTTGAAATTTGACTAAAAAAAGAACAGGCTGTATCAATTTGCGGTTGATACAGCCTATTTGCTTTACATTAAGTCTTTTACAAGCTCGGGGAAGTCGAGATAGTTGTCAATTTTTATGTAGTTTACATCGCTCTTGTATACCGATTCGTCGTTTCCGCCCTCGCCGTAGTCGTCACCGATATAAACGACCTCATCGTGAGCAATACCGCGCTCGTCGCAGTACTTAAGCAGAGCGTATGCCTTATCGTAGGGCTTCGGCGCCATATCGAACGAGGAAGAACCGCCGACAAATACCGTGTAGTCCGAAAATACGTTCTTTACGTCATCGTATATCGCGCGTCTTTTGCTTCTGTCGGGGTCAAATGCGAGCTTATCCTCAATATTCGCTTTTGTTCCGAGTATCGGGAAGGTGACGCACCCCGAGCTGTGAAATTCAACGTTTTCGCCCGCATATTCGGTAAATCCGTATTTTTCGCGGAGCATTGTAATTCTTTTGTCAACCGATTCTCTGTCGCAGGGAAGGGTTGCGTCAAAAATAAGGTCTATGTCCTTGGTCTCGTGATTGTACTCGGCGTACTGCATACCGTAATTTCCGAGTATGTCAATGGGGAATCTGTTAAGCTGTTCAAATATGCGTCGGCAGGTTCCCGCGCCAACCATCAAAAGCGTATATTTTTCGGACAGCTTTTCGAGAACAGCGGTGTGCTCGGGAGAGAGCTTTGTTTTGTGCTGGGTCAGCGTTCCGTCCATATCCATCGCAATGATCTTTATGTTTTTCATGATTTTTGTCCTTTCTTTGTCTTGAATTGTATTTTCGGGATATATTATAGCACGATTGTAGCCTTTGGTCAATACGCGTTTGGATTTTTTACGGATATTTTTTATTGTTGAGCAGATAAAAATGATAAGAAATCCTTTATTAAAGTGTTAGTGAGCTGTTTACTATGAGGCTTTCAAAATCCTTGTCAAAAACAGAAACGTCTATTTTGTCGATCGATGTCAGCGTATAGGTGGAACGGGCGCCGAACTTATTGCTGTCGCACAAAAAAACTGTCTTTTTTGCTGAATCTATCATAAGGCTTCTCATATAGTTTTCTTCTTCAGTCGAGTCAGATATTATACCGTCAGAATCAAGACTTTGAGATGAAAAGAAGAGAATATCAGGTCTTATTGACGACACTGTACGGAAGGCTTCAGCTCCTGACATTGCAGCCGATCCGCCTACCGAAGAGCCCCCTATACAGTGGGTATTTACTCCCGCTTCTATAAGCGACATCGCG
Organism: Eubacteriales bacterium; assembly: GCA_045589735.1. Lineage (GTDB taxonomy): Bacteria > Bacillota > Clostridia > Oscillospirales > CAG-272 > RGIG3994. The sequence continues at coordinate 11,161 of JAZNPQ010000001.1, forward strand.
GTTACAAGGTTGTTTGTGAATACGGTTACAGATTCAAAAAGCGCAAGATAGGGAACGAGAAAGCCTGACGTGCTTGAGCTGTCGAGAAGAACGGTTTGTCCGTTTTTGAGCAAGGATGAGGCTTTTTTTGCAATTATGCGCTTTTCTGCGGCGCTTTTTGTCATTCTGTCGTGAAAGCTCGCGACTCCGCGTATCGAATCGGGCAGAGTTACTCCGCCGTGAGAGCGCGCGACAAGCCCTTGGTTCTGCATAGACGTTAAATCGCGGCGTATGCTCGACGGTGACGTATATGTCAGCTTTGCCAGATCATTTACAGATATGTAATTACGGTTTCTGATTATTTCAAGTATTTGCTCTTGACGCTTTGATGTGCTCATTTACAAGCTCCTTTTTGCTCATTTGTCTAAAAAACCGCCAAATATTGCGTGAAAATGACTAATGATTTATAATTATATCATATAGTTTTTTACTTGTCAATTTATTGATAAGAATTTTTATGATATTGATCTTTTGGAGGAGGAAAAGATGTTTGAACAGTTGAAAAAAAGGGTGTATGAAGCTAATATTGCGTTAAAAAGCAATGGCCTTATAACTCTTACGTGGGGCAATGTGTCGGAAATTGACCGAGAGAACGGCGTAATAGCCATAAAGCCGTCGGGCGTGAGTTATGATGTTATGACACCCGATGATATGGTTATAGTCGATCTTGACGGAAATAAAGTAGAAGGAAAATACAATCCGTCATCCGACCTTCCGACTCACCTTGAGCTTTACAAGGCATTTCTCAATATCGGAGGAGTTACGCACACGCATTCAAGATGGGCAACGGTTTTCGCACAGGCAGAGAGTGACGTTCCTATGCTCGGAACTACGCATGCCGACGCTTTTTACGGTGACGTGCCATGCACAAGAAAGATGACCGCAGAGGAGATCGCGGGAGAATACGAAAAGAACACGGGTGCCGTTATTTGTGAGATATTCGAGGGCAAAGACCCAGATGCGATCCCCGGCGTGCTCGTAAATTCACACGGACCTTTCACATGGGGTAAAAATGCCGCAAAGTCGGTCGAGAATTCTATAATTCTTGAAGAGGTCGCGTTTATGTCGTGGCATACCGTTAAGTACAACGAAAACGCAAAATTCCAAAATGAGCTTGCCGATAAGCATTATTTCAGGAAGCACGGATCTAACGCATATTACGGTCAGAAGGGTTAAGATATGATAATAGACAGCAAAAAATATAACGGAAAATGCGCTTGCGGACGCGAGCACGAGATGGTAACGCTGCTTTCTGTCGTGGAAAGCGGTTGCCTTACTGACATTGACAAATATCTTTGCGACTTCGGTCTTGACGGTGTCAAGGTCGCGGTCTACGATGAAAACACATACAAAGCAACCGAAGGAAAGCACCCGAGCGTTGATATAGAGGTAATTCTTGATCCCGAGGGACTCCATGCAAATGAGCACGGTGTTGAGCTTCTTGATGAACGTTTGCCCGAAAAAGCGGACGTGCTTATCGCGGTTGGATCTGGTACAGTACACGACATAACGAGATACTGCGCATACAAAAAAGGTGCGGCATTTGTTTCTTGCCCGACGGCGGCGAGTGTTGATGGTTTCTGCTCGTCTGTTGCCGCTATGACATGGAAGGGATGTAAAAAAACTCTTACAGCAGTTGCTCCGAGAATTGTTGTTGCAGACCTTGATGTAATAAAGAATGCTCCGATACGCATGGCAAGATCGGGATTTGGCGATATGATAGGTAAATATATCGCACTTGCCGATTGGAAGATAGCAAATATTCTCACGGGTGAATTTTATTGCGAAACTATCGCGGAGATGACACGTGAGGCGACCGAGGCTGTGAAAAATTCGGCTGAGGGTATTGTAAATGGAGACGCCGACGCATACGAAAAGCTGATGTACGGTCTGCTCCTTTCGGGTCTTGCTATGCAGATGATGGGAAATTCACGCCCCGCATCGGGTGCTGAGCATCACATTTCTCATATTATAGAGATGAGCCCCGTGGGTCTTGGCGCTTCTTCGGATGCGCTTCACGGTGAAAAGGTCGGTGTCGGAACTCTTCTTGCCGCAAAGGAGTATCACAGGCTCGCAGAACTTGATAACGTAGAGTTTTTCGATTACGTCTCTCCGGGCAGAGAATACCTCTACGGTATTTTCGGCGACGGAATGACCGACGAGATACTTGACGAGAACAAAACGGACTGTGCCGACGGAATTACCGCAGATAATCTTAGTGCGTCGTGGAAAAAAATTTGCGACGTAATAGAAAAGATACCCACAGCAGAACAGCTTACCGAGATATACACAAAGCTTGGTGTTATGCGTAGTCTTGCCGATATTGACGTATCCGAGGATATTCGCGGCACATTGCTTAAATATTCTCCCACGGTACGTAACCGCATAACACTTATGAGACTTAGAAAAGCAATGAAAACAGGTGTAAAAATGGACGGCTCTTCGGTAATACTCGCGGCTCACAGAGGTGACAGAGTCAATTACCCCGAAAACACTATGTCGGCGTTTGTCTCGTCTATTGAGCACGGAGTCGATATGATCGAGACAGATATACGCATGACACGTGACGGTGAGCTTATACTGATACACGACAGAAGCGCAAAGCGTACCGCCGGAGTTGACGTGAATATTGACGAGCTGACGCTTTCCGAGGTAAAGGAGCTTAACGCGAACGTCGGCTTTGAAGAAAAGGGAGAGGCAAAAATACCCACGGTCAGAGAATTTCTTGAGCTTATAAAGGATACGGATATGCTCGTCAACTGGGAATTCAAGGTATATCCGAAGGATTTCGGAGACGAGACCGCATTCCTTGTGGTCGATAAGCTTATCGCATTGCTCGAAGAATATGGAATGACCGAACGTTCGATGGTAAATTCCTTCAGTGACAGAGTTCTTGAGTACATTTATAAAAAGTACGGCAAAAAATTCCCGATACACGGACAGGGAATATATAACGGAAAACGTACAAATGACGAGAGCGAGACCCCGGAGAGCGAGATGTTCGATTGGTGCTGTATGTATCCGAGCGTCAAAGAAAAGGGAGCAAGAGCTCTTGACTACAAGGAAAATTTCGACTATTGCAACGAGCACGGAATAATACCGTGTATCTGCATTAAGGATGACCTCGACGATTACAGGCAGGCAATAGAATACGGCTGCCGTATGTTTACGTCAAACAATATCGAAGAAGGACACAAGATCCTTTGCGAGCTTAGGGTTAGAAAATAAATAAATGAGCTGCCACAAATGCAAAATACATTTGTGACAGCCCATTTTCATTGACAAGGATTTTATTATGTGTTATAATTACTCGATAAAGTAAGTTTTGAAAGGCTTTTTATGAAAATAGTAATACTTGATGCAAAAACACTTGGCGAGGATCTCGATCTTTCGGCGGCAAACCGTTTCGGTGAGGTTTGTATATATCCCAACAGCACCGAAAGCGAGGTTGCGGAAAGAGTGACCGACGCCGACGTCGTTATAATAAATAAAATAAAAATGAATGAAAAGGTGCTAAAAAACGCGAAAAACGTTAAGCTTATTTGCGTTGCGGCAACCGGATTTGACAATATTGACACCGAATACTGCAAAAAAAGAGGAATACGCGTTGCAAACGTACCTGCGTATTCCACGCACAGCGTCGCGCAGGTCACGGTGTCTATGGTATGTTCACTTATGACGCATCTTGAAGAGTACCATAGCTTTGTAAAAAGCGGTGAATATATGACGAGTGACAGCGCAAATTGCCTCGTTCCCGTATATCACGAAATGAACGGTCTGACGTGGGGTATCGTTGGATACGGAAATATCGGAAAAGCTGTCGGTAAAATTGCCGAGGCTTTCGGTTGTCGCGTTATCGTGAATAAAAGAACACCTATCGACGGAGTCGAATGCGTCGATCTTGATACGCTTATGAGTGAGTCCGATATAATTTCCGTAAACTGTCCGCTTAACGATTCTACCCGCGGAATGATAGGCGAGAGGGAAATATCGCTTATGAAAAGAAATGCGATAATAGTAAACGTTGCGCGCGGCGGCGTATGGGACGAAAGGGCGGTCGCCGACGCGCTTCTTGACGGACGCATCGGCGGTCTTGGCTGTGACGTATTCACGACCGAGCCGTTCAGAGCAGGGCATCCATTTGAAAAGATCAAAGACCTTGACAACGTAATACTCACGCCACATATGGCGTGGGGCTCGTTTGAATCGAGAACGCGTTGCTTCGGAGTGATAATTTCGAATATAGAAGCATTTTTCAACGGAAACGGGAAAAATTTGGTTGTATGAACCTTAACGCAAAAAGCTTTATGCAGCAAAAACGCAAAAAATATTATATAAAAACATAATTACAAGTAAAAATGTCTCAAAAAACGCAAAAATAGAGAGATAAGCGCTTTCTAAAAATGACAAGCCTATTAGTGAAAAGTGAAGAGTTAAAAGTGAAGAGTTAAAAGTGAATAAATAAGCACAATGCGGCACGCTTTTGCGTGCCGCATTGTGCTTGGTGCGGGTAACAGGGGTCGAACTCTGCCTCGCAGACGAACGCGAGCGTTCTTACTGCTAAAAGAAACACATACGTTTCTTTTGTTCGTTTGGTTCTTTCCCCATGTTACCACTCATAGAAACAAAAACAGATTCCGGGAAGGAATCTGTTTTTGTTTGGTGCGGGTAACAGGGGTCGAACCTGCACGAATTAACACAAGATCCTAAATCTTGCGCGTCTGCCAATTCCGCCATACCCGCGTATCAAATTGAAAGTTGAAAATTGAAAGTTGAATGTGAATGGTTTGATTAAATCGGTTGCTTCTTCCGACTTCTAAAGTCAACGTTCACGATTTTCAACTTGATTATTCTATCATATTTTCAGCGTTTTGTCAACTGAAAAGCGAGATAAACGGTAAATTTTTGAGTATTTAGGTAAATATTTCTGCGTTTGTATTGACTTTTTATATATTATATAGTAAAATACTTTGGTATACAGTTTATTTTGACTATCATTTACAAAACAAAGGGGTGAATTTTTCGATGGGAGATATTCCCGGGCGAAGTATGCGGTCTATAGCCGCTAAAAGCCAAGAGCCTCCGTAGTGTTTTTGATTTTTTATAAAATTATTCTTTTATTAATTTATCAAAAACAAAATTATTTGGAGGTATTACCACCATGGGTGGAGACATAGTTAGTTTAATAATAGTATTTGTTTGTCTTGTTGGTTCGGGATTCTTTTCAGGAACAGAGACGGCGTTTTCAACATTTAACCGCATACGTATGAAAAAGCTTGCCGGGGAGGGCAACAAAAAAGCTCAGAGAGTAATGGCTATCAGCGAAAATTACGACAAGTTTATCAGCACCGTTTTGATAGGCAACAATATCGTTAATATTTTGCTTTCCTCTCTTGCGACGCTGCTGTTTGTAAAGTGGATGCATGGCTCAAGCTATGCGGCGGCGGTATCAACGGCGGTTTCGACGGTCGTGGTACTTATTTTCGGTGAGGTTTCACCTAAGACCATCGCAAAAGAGCATGCAGACGGATACGCTATGGGCGTAGCCTCTGTCATTCGTTTTATTGAAATAATTCTGACTCCGTTCAGCTTTCTTTTCGGTCTTTGGAAGAAGCTGCTTGATAAGATATTCAAGTCGAAGGAAGAGCAGACTATCACAGACGAGGAGCTTATAACCATCGTTGAAGAGGCTGAAGAGGACGGGGGTATTGACTCTGAGGAGGGCGAGCTTATACGTTCTGCTATCACCTTTAACGATATAACCGTTAAGGATATTATTACTCCCCGAGTTGACGTTGTTGCAGTAGATGCAAGTGCTGATGAAAACGAGATAGCAGAGATATTTGTAACAAGTGCGTTTTCGCGTCTTCCCGTTTACAAGGACGACATCGACAATATCGTGGGAATTCTCCACGAAAAGGATTTCTACGCGGCAACTCATAAGGGAAAATCCTATAAGGCTGCTATCAAAAAGCCTGTATACACCTCGGAGCATTCAAAAATTTCCGACGTACTTAAGACATTTAAGAGCGAGCAATGTCATATGTCTATAGTAATCGACGAGTTCGGCGGTACTATGGGTATCATCACGATGGAGGACATTATAGAAGAGCTTATCGGAGACGTTTTCGACGAACATGACGAGGTGGTTGAGGAATACAGACAGTCGGCTGACGGAAGCTATTTTGTAAACTGTACGGCAGACCTTGACGATTTCTTTGACAAGTTTGAGATAGAGGTTGACGATCCCGATAACCAGCCGCAGACGCTTAACGGTTGGGTCATGAAGATGCTTGAAAAGCTGCCCGAAAAGGGAGATTCGTTTACATATAAGAATATTTCGGTAGAGGTCGTTTCAATAAGCGAGAAGCGAGTTGAAGAGGTACACGTTACCGTGCTTGAGCTCGAAGAAGAGGTCAAATAAAAAAATAACGCTCACGGAAAATCAATCCGTGATCGTTATTTATGTCTTATTTATAAGAAGCCGATACGTAAACACATACGTATCGGCCTCTTTGGCGACAATGGGAATTGCATAATTTGTATTCCGGTAATTATTATATCATACATATGAAAAAATGGCTTAATAATCATACAAATATATGATTAGAAGATTTATAAACCGAGAAATTTATACTAAAGAAAAAGACAGAGAATATTTTTGAAATTCTCTGTCTCTTTCTTTATATTTTTCCGCTATTCCAAAGCTCGGAATAGAAGCCGCCGAGAGAGAGCAACTCCTCGTGAGTTCCTCTTTCGATAACGTTTCCGTTTTTCATAACGAGGATAAGGTCGGCATCAAGTATCGTTGAGAGACGGTGCGCGACCATAAAGCTGGTTCGTCCGTCTGTCATACTGTCAAAGCATTTCTTTATTTTCTGCTCGGTTCGGGCGTCGATTGACGATGTAGCCTCGTCGAGTATGAGCATTGGCGGATTCACAAGCATAACTCTTGCGATACAGAGAAGCTGTCGCTCTCCCTCGGAAAGCATTCCAGTGTTACCGATTTCGGTGTCATATCCCTTGGGAAGTCTTGAAATAAAGCCGTGAGCGCGTGCATTTTTTGCGGCGGCTTCAATTTCCTCGTCGGTTGCGTCGGGCTTACCCATAGCAATATTTTCACGGACCGTACCCGGCATCAGCCAGGTCTCCTGAAGCACCATGCCGTATGCCGCGCGGAGCGAATGGCGGCTGACCTCGTTTATTTTTTCTCCGTCAATAGTTATATCTCCGCTATTTACGTCGTAAAAACGCATGAGAAGATTTATAAGCGTTGTCTTTCCGCAACCCGTAGGACCGACTATCGCGACCTTCATTCCACTCTTTATATCGAGAGAAAGGTCTTTGATAAGCTCTTTCTCGGGTGTGTATGAGAAGCATACGTTATTTAGTGTTACGTTGCCCTCTGCGTTTTCGAGCTGTTTATCGGCATCGGGAGTTTCAAGCTCGGTGTCCATAAGCTCAAACAGACGCTCGGATGCCGCAATAGCACCTTGAAGCTCGGTAATAACGCCCGAGATCTCATTAAACGGTTTTGTGTACTGATTTGCGTACGCGAGCATACGGGTAAGCATACCGACGCTGAATGCCGCGGGATTTGCGATAGACGTAAGCGCGCCGACAAGAGCAACGACCGCGTAAACCATACTGTTTACGAATCTTGTTACGGGATTTGTAAGAGACGACCAGAAGGTTGCCTTGAGGGCGGCGGATTTCAGTTTTTTGTTGCTTTCTTCAAATACCGCTTCTGTCTCACTTTCGTATGAATACGCCCGAACTGTCTTCTGACCGCCGACAATTTCGTTTACGTAAGCCGTTTGCGCACCGCGAAGCGATGCCTGCTCACGGAAAAAGTTATAGCTCTTTTTGGAGACAAGTCTTGCTGCGACCATTGAAAGCGGAGTCATAAGAACGACAGAGACCGCAATCAGAGGAGAGTTTATTATCATTATAACAAGAGTTGCACCTATTGTTATAACGCCTGTGAAAAGCTGGGTAAATCCTGTAAGAAGTCCGTCACCGAGCTGATCAGTGTCGGTAGTGATACGGCTTATGATGTCTCCCGAAGCGGTGCTGTCAAGTGTCGAGAAGGGCATTTTCTGTATGCGAGTAAAGGCTTTTTTTCTAAGATCCGCGACAGTACCGTAGGTGATCCTGTTATTGAGCAGATTCATAAGATATTGAGACAGACACGCAACACCTGCAAATATTGCGATCTTCAGAAGTATGACAGAGATACCGTCAAAGCTTACGTTGTTTTTGCCGACGCATAGGTCTATAGCTTCACCGACAAATACGGGTATCATGATCGATGCGATAACGAAAACTGCGGCGCAGAGCAGGGTACATATCAAAAGTAAGCTGCGCTTTTTGAGTGTGCCGAGGATGCGGCGGAGTGTTGAGGCTTTTATCTTCGTCTTTTTCACTGCGCCTCACCGCCTTTCTGGGAGTCGCATATCTCACGGTATACGGGGGAGCTTTCATAAAGCTCCGAATGTGTGCCGAGACCGACCGCCTCGCCTGCATCAAGCACGAGGATCCGGTCACAGTCCGCAATGCTTTCAACGCGCTGAGAAACGATTATCGCGGTTGGTGAGTAGTCAAGCTCGCGTATCGCCCTCCGCAGAGCCGCATCGGTGACGCGGTCAAGTGCGGACGAGCTGTCGTCAAGTATAAGTATCTCGGGTCTTCTCACGAATGCGCGGGCAAGACTCAGACGTTGCTTCTGACCGCCCGAAAGGTTTCTGCCGTTTTGCTCGACCTCCGAGTCAAGTCCGTTTTCTTTTTCTTTTATTATGCCTAAAAGCTGTGCTTTCTCGAGTGCTTCAAGCACCTCGTCGTCACTTACATCGGGCTTTCCTATTTTTACGTTATCGCGAACAGTACCCGAAAAAGCGGTAGGCTTTTGCGCGGCGAATCCGATAGCGTTGCGAAGCTCTGCTTGGTCGTATCCTTTGACGTCACGGCCGTTTACAAGAACCGAGCCTTCGGTTACATCATAAAATCTCGGTATGAGACGGACAAGCGAAGATTTACCAGAACCCGTACCGCCGATAATTCCAAGAGTCTCACCTTTTTTTACTTTTATATCGATGCCGTTAAGCACGGAGCCCGATGCGCCCGGATACGAAAAGCTGACACCGCGGAACTCAATGGCATATTCGCTGTTGATTTCGGATCCGTCAAAGCTTTGCGTAAGCATATCGGGAGCTTCATCCATAACCGCAGAGATTCGTTTTGCGGACGCTATTGCCTTTGTGACGGTTATTATAAGATTCGCCATTTTTATAAGCTCAACGAGGATCTGAGTCATATAATTATAGAGAGCGACCAGCTCGCCCTGAGAAAGATTTCCGCTGTTTACCTCAAGTGCGCCTCCGTTTATGAGCATTACTATAGCAAGGTTGATTATAACGTAGGTCAGGGGATTGAGCATACCCGAAACGCGTCCAACGGCAAGCTGAAGCCTTTTTTGGACAGTTACGCGCTTGGAAAATTCGGCTTTTTCGTGCTCTTCGAGTCTGAACGCGCGAAGAACCCTCGCCCCCTCAAGGTTTGAGCGAAGGGCACCTGTGGTCTTGTCGAGAGCCTTTTGCGCCTTGCTCTGCATAGGGATCGACGCAAGAAGTATTATGAAAATTACTACGGTAAGTACGGGAATAACTATAGCGAATGCCACGGTTGCTCGCGGCGCGCCTGCACCGACGATGAACGCCATTATCATAGCGCCGAACGCCACAAAAGGAGAACGTAAAAGGAGACGGAGCGTAAGATTTATGCCCGTCTGTACCTGGTTCATATCTCCCGACATACGCGTGAGAAGTGTCGGTGTTCCTATTCTGTCGAGCTGTGAGTAGCTGAGAGTTTGTATTTTATTAAAAAGTCCGGAGCGCATATCTGCCGCAGTACCCACAGCCGCCTTTGCCGAAAAGTACTGTGCCGTCAGAGAAAAAGCAAGACCCACCGCCCCTATAAGCACGAGAAGCAGGCACATTTTGATTACGTATCCCTTGTCTCCGCTTGTGATACCTATATCGATGATACGTGCAATCACGATGGGTACCGTCAGCTCAAGAAGTGCCTCGATAAGCTTGAAAAGCGGTGCGAGTATTGACTCGAGTGTGTATTTCTTTAAGTGTCTGAACAGATTTTTCATGAAATATTCCTTATAATTATGATATATCCACAATATTATACAACAATAATGATTTTTTTGCAATAGTATAAAGGATTTTCTTAAGACGTGAAGTTTATCTTATTGACAAATCAAAATGTTTATAATATAATAGTACAGGATAATATTAAGTATCAAGGAGATAAAAAATGAAAGCAGTTATAACTGTAACAGGAAAAGACAGCGTCGGTATTATTGCAAAGGTCAGTGCCATGTGCGCAGAACAGAACGCAAACATCGTTGACATAACACAGAGCGTTATGCAGGACTATTTTGCTATGATAATGCTTGTTGAGATAGATTCGCTGAAAATTAAATTTGCAGACTTTGCCGATACCCTTGCAAAGCTTGGAGACGAGCGCGGACTTGTTATTTCGGCAGTCCACGAGGATATTTTCAATACGATGCATCACATTTAATGAGGTAATAACATTATGATAAATACCGCTGATATTCTTGAAACCATCGGTATGATACGTGAGGAAAACCTCGACATACGAACCACGACGATGGGCATTTCGCTCTTTGACTGTGTGAGTGATGACGAGACACGTCTCTGCCAAAAGGTTTACGATAAAATAACAAAATACGCAGAAAATCTTGTCGCTGTCGGCGAGGAGATCTCAAAGGATTACGGTATCCCGATAGTAAATAAAAGAGTTTCTGTCACGCCTGTATCGCTTATAGGCGGCGCGCTGACTCCCGACGGATACATAAAGCTTGCCAAAACTCTTGACAAAGCCGCCGAAGAGGTGGGCATCAATTTCATAGGCGGTTTTTCGGCTCTTGTGCATAAGGGGATGACTGCGTCAGACAGAAATCTGATTTCGGTAATACCCGAGGCACTTGCCGATACAAAAATGGTCTGCTCGTCGGTAAACGTGGCAACCACCAAGGCGGGAATCAATATGGATGCCATAAATCTTATGGGAAGCACCATAAAGAGAGCCGCGTATCTCACCCGTGACGACAACTGTATGGCTTGCGCAAAGCTTGTTGTGTTCGCAAACGTGCCCGAGGACAATCCCTTTATGGCAGGTGCGTTCTGCGGAGTCGGCGAGCCCGATTGCGCGATAAACGTAGGTGTTTCGGGTCCCGGTGTTGTAGCTTCGGCTATAAAGCGTGCCGGTGACTGTGACCTGTCGGCTCTTGCTGACGTTATAAAGAAAACGGCGTTCAAGATCACACGTGTGGGTCAGCTCGTCGCAACAGAGGCGGCTAAGCGTCTCGGCGTACCGTTCGGTATCGTAGACCTCTCTCTTGCGCCGACTCCCGCGATAGGTGACTCGGTCGCGAGAATACTTGAAAATATGGGTGTTGCCACCTGCGGCGGTTGCGGAACGACTGCGGCACTTGCAATGCTTAACGACGCGGTCAAGAAGGGTGGCGTTATGGCATCGAGCCACGTCGGAGGACTTTCGGGAGCATTTATTCCCGTATCCGAGGACGAGGGAATGATAGCAGCTGCTGCAAGCGGAGCGCTCACACTCGAAAAGCTTGAAGCAATGACTGCGGTCTGCTCGGTCGGTATTGATATGGTCGTTGTTCCCGGTGACACCTACGAAGCGGTCATCTGCGGACTTATCGCTGACGAGATAGCGATAGGCGTTGTCAATACAAAGACGACCGCCGTCAGAGTTATCCCCGCGTACGGCAAGACGATCGGTGACAGCGTAAGCTTCGGCGGACTTCTCGGAAGCGCTCCGGTCATGAAGATAAGCAATATCTCACCCGAAAGATTTATTTCCCGCGGCGGAAGAATTCCCGCACCGATACATTCACTTAAAAATTAATAATAAAAAAGCAAATTGGGATGAGTTCAACGCATACCAATTTGCTTTTTTGTTAAAACAACAAAAAGATAAAGAAGATGTTTGCAATAACCGAAATACCGCTTATAACAAAAGATGTAATAGCAAGAACGAAACCAACTGTGTCTATTGTTGCTTTTTCGTGTCGTTTATTATAAGAAAGGATACAAATGACAGAGAACATAACAGAGAGCACGAGTATTAATATTCCTATCATACAAATCATAAAAATATAATGTAGGGTTCCAAATCCGAATACATTGTAAAGAATATCAGTGCAGGCATTTATTATTAATCCTATCGGGAGCAAAGCAAAAGCTGCTATAATAGCAAGAATTCCAAGAATTAATGTTGAAGATTTTTTTCTTAAATCATTTGCCAAATCACCTATATCAGTTTTTTTGGCTTTCGTGCTTTCATTAAATCCTGACATCGATGCGGTAAATTTATTTCCGTCAAAATCTACTTTCATATGACAAAAGCTCCTTTTGTTATAGTATTTTTGATAGCGAAGCTACTTATCATACGTAGTAAGGATTGCGCTTGAAAAGCAGAGCTATGAAATCTACTATACATCCTATACCGAACAGCCCACATGTGAATAAATAAATAATTCCTCTTATGATTTTTCCTTCATAGAATTTGTGAGCCCCGAATACTCCCAAGAAGAAGCAGAGGAATAGTGCAACCCATTTGTTTTTTGGTCTTCCGGTAACTATTATTGGACTGCCCACGTTAGTATTTGAGTTTTGGTTTTGGTTTTGGTTGCTGTTGTTTATTACGATTTGCGGAGTGGCTGTAGCAGACTCGTTGCTAAAAGTTTCCACTTGGCATCCGCAGTGAGTACAAATAACGGCTTTTTTTGCTATTTTTTGTCCGCATTCTTTGCAGAATTTTGTCTCCTGATATTCTTCAGCGACATGTGTTGTGTTGTTTTGTTCCATTGCTTTTTCCTCCAATGTTTTTTTATTATTTTTTATTATTATGAATTTTCATAATATTTCTCTTTTTGAATACCGAGAAGTCATTTTATTGATATTTGTTAATAAAATATCACCAGTTAAACGCGGACTTCGTTCGAGTGAATTTTTTGTTTCACGGTCTTTTATTTTTTTGTAAATTGTTTCTTTGTTGAGTGATTCAAATATTTCTTTAATAACATTTTGGGTATATTTGTAACCATAATC
>JAZNPQ010000002.1:0-8886 GCA_045589735.1 Eubacteriales bacterium
TATGTAATTCTTTTTCATTTTCATATACCTCCTTATTTGCTGTAGACGTAGGCATCGCCTATCTTAATATAGGTTCTTGCTTTGTAGGTCGTGTCATCTGCATTCTTGAGAGTTACGTTTGCCTTATATGCCTCACCGTCAAGCTCAAGGCTCTCGCCGTTTTTGAAGGAAGCAGTCATATAGAGAGCTGTGATTACTGTTTCTTCTTCCTGCTCCTCTGTTGCTTTTGTATTAATAGCATCCTGGTTTGCCTTGAGATATGCGTTGAATGCATTGTGAGTGAAGTCACCGGGGATAACCTCGTCATATCTTGCGGGCGCTATGATTGCGCCGACTCCATAGCCGAGATCAATGTTATCGTTATTGGTTACGATCTGGGTCATAATACTGTTCAAGAGGTCATAGAAGCTCTTGTTTACGCTTGCTTCAAACTTAACGACGTTTCCGTTAGCAACGCCTGCTCCCGTCGAGAAGCGAGTTGCGTTTATTTCGCTTGCAGTCTTATCTTTTCCATTGTTTCCAAGAGCATAAATTGCTTGCTTGTAGGAATCGCTTCTCTCGCTATCGGTATAGTTTACATAGAAAAAGTTTGCCAAGTTATAAGAGTTAAGGCTTGACGATTTCTCGTAACCGACGATGTAGCCGGCAGATCCGTCAGAGGAAGTGCTTGTTTCAACTCTGCCAAGATTGATAACATTTTCAAGCGTAGGTGCGTTGCCGGTATAACCTGTAATACCGCCCATTGGCTGGGATACACCGGTAATGAACACGATATCGCCTGCGTTTATACAGTTCTTTACAGCAATATTTGCTATATTCATTTCACTTACTATTCCACCGTGGCGGCAGTTTGCACCCGTAATATCGTCAATCATAACAATATCACCAAGGTTGAGGCAGTACTGAATATCGACAGGTCCTCCAGGCCACGCCAAGATACCTGCCGCTCTCGTGCGGCGAGCAGTGTGGTCGGTAGTTTTTGTAAGGTCAATCTCCAAATTTCCGGTATTGACGGTATTTTTCGCCGTGAAGCTACCAGAACCATAATTTGTGGCAGCAATACCCGCTATTGCATAATGTCTGTCGCTCTCCGCATATTTATTGCAAGAAAATTTTATATTACCGTTATTTACACAGTTCTCGAAATATTGCGTGGAGTGTATGCAGTTGCCTGTAAATCCCGCAACAGACGGTAACTTTTCGTTACCATCAACACGAACACCCTTCATAAGCTCGAGGGTAATATTGCCGTTGTTTACACAGTCGATAAAGGACATATTAGCGTAATGAGGAGCACCGCCGACAAATGCTGCCGCAGAAACGTTTATTCCTACATCTTCAGAGGTCGAGTAAAAGAGAGTTGCGTCTACTGTCACGTTCTCAAATTTTACGAGTTCCGCTCCGTTGACAGCTTTGTTCGACGTATATACGACCGACGCGATAACACCAACCTTTGCAGCTTCGGTAGCTGCATTAACGATAAGGTCATCGTCTATTGCGACGATATTACCGTCAACCGTGAGGTTCTTAATGGTGCAGTTGCTGATTCCCTGGAAGAGGGGAACTTCTGTGGTGATAGTCATGCCGTTACCGTTAAGCGTCTTTGCCGTTGTCGATGCAGCTGTTACCTCAAAAGCTTTACGAAGCGCCTCATAAGTCGGGTCTGATTTTTTATTTGCTTCGTCTCTTGTGATTGTAACATTATCGGTGAGGATATACTCATCTTTCACGTCATCGTATACGAGCAAGCTTCCCGCTTCTCCATAAGTCTTTTGGGAGATGCTTTCAAGATCAGCTCCGCTGATCGCGCCGTCTGCCGTTGCTGTGATATCCGTATCATCTGCTTTTTGGTTTATAACACCAACAGCAATGCACGAAACGCAAAGTGCAAGACAACCGACAAGGGTAATGATTTTCTTAATCATTGTCTGGGTTCTCCTTATGTAAAATAAATTATTTCTTAGTCTTTTGTGGAATTTTACCAAAAATTTACATAATCGCCTAATGATAATTTATTTTATCACTAAATTGTGAACGTGTCCTGTTCAATACATATATACGCATATATATTCTGTTAATTTTTTGTAAATGTGAGAGTGTGAGGTAACCTGACATGTCAAAGACCAAGTGAACGCTGTTTCGATTATTTCGTTTTTCAAGTAATTCGGCGGTAAAACCGTTAAATACCGTGAAAATTTCACTCCATTCATTGACATATACGCGATTTAATGGTATAATAAATACATATCTTTATTTATGAGGTGAAAAACATGGCAATTTTAAAAGGAAATGCAGTTGTAGGTCAGTCAGGTGGCCCTACCGCCGCTATTAACGCGACACTCTCGGGTGTTATCAGAGGCGTTTTTGAAAACAGAGACGTCATTCCCACACTTTACGGTATGAGAAACGGTGTTGAAGGTCTGCTTGAGGAAAGACTTATCAATCTCACCGAATTTTTTGACGAAAAGAAGCTCTCACAGCTCGAAAATACTCCCGCCGCAGCTCTCGGCTCTTGCCGTCGTAAGCTCCCCAAGGCAGGAGAGGACGACGCAGTTTACGAAAAGCTCCTTGAAATATTTAAAAAATACGATATCCGTTATTTCTTCTATATCGGCGGAAATGACTCTATGGATACCGTTGCGAAGCTTTCCGAGTATACCAAGGGTCACGATTACGAAATGAGAATTATCGGTGTTCCGAAGACTATCGACAATGACCTCGTCGTTACCGACCATACTCCCGGATTTGGCTCTGCGGCTAAATATATCGCCGTTACAATGCAGGAAATTATACGTGACTGTGCAGTATACACCACAAAGGCTGTCACTATCGTTGAGATAATGGGACGCGACGCAGGTTGGCTTACCGCCAGCGCGGCTATCGGTAAGGCTGTCAGCGGTATTGCTCCCGACCTCGTTTACCTTCCCGAGCGCAATTTCAGCCTTGAAGAATTCTATGAGGACGTTGAAAAGGCACTTAACAACCATCCCAACGTAGTTATCGCGGTTTCCGAAGGAATCCACTTTGCAGACGGTACGTACGTTTGTGAGGGCACAAGCAGCGGAGGCTTTGATGCATTCGGTCACAAAATGCTTTCGGGTACTGCAAAGGCACTTGAGCTTCTTGTAAAAGAAAAATTCGGTTGCAAGGTTCGTTCTATCGAGCTCAATCTCCCCCAGAGATGTGCGGCTCACCTTCAGTCAAAGACAGATATCGACGAGTCCGTACGTGTCGGTAAAGCGGCTGTTGCTTATGCAAAGGACGGCGTAACACGCGAAATGATAACTATCGACCGTGTTTCAAATAATCCTTACCGCACCGAAATGGGTCACTCCGACGTATCGAAGATCGCAAATCAGATAAAATACGTAAACGACGAGTATATCAACGACCGTGCAAACAACATAACCGACGCAGGTATTGCTTATCTCCTTCCGCTTATTGTCGGCGAAACCTCTCCCGAATGGAAGGACGGTATTCCGGTCCACTGCATACTTTAATGAAAATAGCAGTTATTACCGGCGCGTCGTCAGGTATGGGCCGTGAATTCGTCACAAGACTCGACAAGGAAGAACAGTTTGACGAAATATGGGTCATAGCGCGCAGACGCTCGGCGCTCGAAGAGCTTGCTCAGGAAACGAGAGCAAAAATACGCGCGATATCACTTGACCTTACAAAGCCCGAAAGCTTTGATGAATACGCGAGTCTTCTCGGCGAAGAAAAGCCCGACGTCGCGGTGCTTGTAAACGCAAGCGGCTTTGGTCGCTTCGGCGCTTTCACGGATATTCCGCTCGACACACAGCTCGAGATAGTTGAGCTTAACTCAAAAGCACTTGTCGCTATGACATACCGTACCCTTCCCTATATGAAGAAGGGTTCAAGGATATATCAGCTCGGTTCGCTGTCTGCGTTTCAACCCGTTCCCTATATAAACGTATACGGAGCGTCAAAGGCATTTGTTCTGAGCTTTTCGCGTTCGCTTAACGTCGAGCTTAAAGGCAGAGGAATACGCGTTATGGCGGTCTGTCCCGGTTGGGTAAAGACGAACTTCTTTGACAGAGCAGTGACCGATGACACGATAACCTACTATAACCGCTATTATACTGCCGAACAGGTTGTAACACGCGCGCTACGCGATATGAAGCGTGGAAAGGACATCTCGGTCTGCGGCGCGCAGATACGCGGTCAGGTACTCCTCACAAAGCTACTCCCACACAGACTCGTAATGAAGATCTGGTGTAAGCAGCAGAAAAAATAATAATTTATTATAAGCCCCCGGCAGTCTTGTTCAACGGTCTGTCGGGGCTCTTATTCAACAAATTGGAATTTGTCTGATTTTCCCTTTTCTATCTCCTTTTAAATATCAAGAAATATAACAAAACCGCATAATAAAGCAAAGAGTTTTCTGCAAAATAATCCACACAAATGCAAAAAAGTATTGCAATTTTCCTTACCGTATGATATAATGCAGTAAAATATTTAATATGAGAGGAATGATTTATTTGGATAAAAAAATAATGCTCTCAGGGCACAGAGGCTGGCGCGGTAAATACCCAGAAAATACAATGATAGGCTTTCGCGAAGTCTTGAAGCTTGATATTGACGCTATTGAGACCGACGTCCATATGACAAAAGACTACCATATAGTAATCTCTCACGATATGAACCTTAGACGTAGGACCGACACTAATGGTAATATATGCGATATGACTCTTGAAGAGGTCAGAAAAGCCGATGCGGGCATCAAGCGCGGCGAAGAGTTTAAAGGAGAGAAGGTTCCGCTTCTTGAGGAGCTTCTTGAGCTTTTGGCTGACAGACCCGACGTTAAGTTGATGCTTGAGCTTAAGGATTATCCTGAGG
Organism: Eubacteriales bacterium; assembly: GCA_045589735.1. Classification (GTDB taxonomy): domain Bacteria; phylum Bacillota; class Clostridia; order Oscillospirales; family CAG-272; genus RGIG3994. The sequence continues at coordinate 4,861 of JAZNPQ010000002.1, forward strand.
AGATAGGCGACTTTGCATATGCGTCCGCCGAGCTCAGCCTTTCCCTTTGCAAAAAATACGGCATATTCGGCAAGGATAGGCTTACTGTTTTGACCTTCTCCACAGGAATATGCGCTTGGCTTCGTCAGCGTTATACGAAGGAGGATTTTTCTATCCACGGTTTCTATCCCAAGTACCTTATGAAGGGTTATGAAAAAGACGACCCGTATAAGTATTACGATGAGGTATGTATATTCAACAAGGGTTATACTGACCCTGCCGGATTCCCGATGGAGTACGATTCTCTCGTCGCGGATAAGAAAAGATTTATCGAATTTGAGCTTATGGGAATCACGCCCTGCGTCTATCACGGTTTGAATAAGGACGAAGAGGTTTGGATAAAATCATATGAAAACGGAGCCAAGGTATTTACCAGTGACGACCCCGATTTTTGTGGAAGGCTTCTTGATAAAATAGGAGCGCGCAAGCTAAAAAAATAAAAGAAAGCTGCATCTTCTCTGCAACTTTAGCGTCATGAAGAAACGCAAAAACCGTTTTTTTCGGTAGTTTGAGGACATAATTACTGTGCATCGGCTCAATGATCGCTGACTTGTCGGTGTCAAATTCGAGTATCGGTATTTCGTTTTTTATAATGCTCATCATATCATACAAAAACAAAAACAGTACAAATCGACTTCTCGGTTTGTACTGTTTTCCATATTTATAAATAATTATCTGAATTTTTTTAAATGGGTACGGCAATACAAGCCCGAGAATTCCACTGTCAGTAACAATGAAAAATACCTTTACAGCCGTAGCCTTTTTGAAAAATTACGATAAATATAACAAAAAAATATTTTTGTCAATAGAAAATCTATAAAATCTGTTTGTCTGCTTGCTGTATTCGTCGTTTTGTGTGCTTGTATACGAAAATATACGCAATAAACAACGCAAGTGTGGTAAACGCCCACGAAAGCGGATACGACATAAACAACCCAAACATATCGTTAAATCTCTCTGTAGGGAAAACAAACAGTATCCACATAATTCTGACCCCACAAACGCCTAACATGGATATAAGCATCGGCATTACAGAATTTCCCATACCTCGCATAAGTCCGGTAAATACTTCCATTGTTCCGCACATAAAATAGAAAAGTGCGGTAATCTCAAGTCTTAACAGTCCCTGCTCACGTACAAGAATATTTTTGTCTCCGGGCGCGTATATCGAAAGAAGCGGATCTGCAAAGAAAAACGCAATACTTCCGATGGCAAGACCGATAACGATTACAAGAAAAACAGAAGCTAAAGCGGTTCTTTTCACTCTCTTCATATTGCGCGCGCCGACATTTTGTCCTGCAAAAGCCATCGCCGCATGATAGACCGAGTTTTGCGCTATATAGATAAATCCGTCTATATTTGACGCCGCAGTGTTTCCCGCCATTGCGATCTCTCCAAGTGAGTTGACCGACGACTGAAGCAATACGTTTGAAAGTGAAAAGATAACGCTCTGAATCCCCGCAGGAATTCCAACAGAAACGATACGTTTTAGCTTTTGCGGATATATTTTTAGCTTATTTAGAAAAAGCTTACAGCTGTCATCAAGTCTGCAAAGGTGTATAGTCACCATAACAGCCGAAACAGCCTGAGATACAACCGTCGCAATAGCAACGCCCGCGACGTCAAGATGAAAAACGATAACGAGTATGAGATTAAGCACAACGTTCACCGCCCCCGATATAATAAGCACGATAAGCGGATAGTTCGTGTCTCCCTTGGCCCTCAGTATCGCCGCACCGAAATTGTACAGCATCGACATTGGAATACCTATAAAATATATTCTCATATAAAGAGCCGAGAGTTCTATTACGTTTTCGGGGGTCGCCATCATCTGAAGCAAGGGCTTTGACAAAACGACACCGACAACAGCAAGAAAAATGCCCAGTATAATACTTGAAAGTATCGCCGTATGCACGACCTCTGATGCGTCTCTGTCCTCCTTTGCGCCAAGATGCTGTGAAAGTACAACACACGCGCCGACAGACAAACCGAGAAAAAGCCCCACAATAAGACTTGTGAGCGCACCCGTTGAGCCAACCGCAGCAAGAGATCTTTCGGAATTTTCCGCAAAATTACCGACCACAGCAACGTCAGCCGCATTATAAAGCGTCTGAAGCACTCCCGAAAGGAGTAGCGGAAGCGTATACATTATCATTTTGCCGAGTATCGGCCCTTCTGTCATTTTTATATCTTTTTTTGCCATAATATCCCCCATTTCAAGCAAAACGAAGGATACCGAGTTATCGGTATCCTTCGGCAATATTATTATACAACGATAATTTATTTTGTCAATATAATTTCAAAAACAAATCAATCCTTAAGTATCGGCTCAAACGGGATCTCTGTATTTTCAGTACGTTTACAAAGTCTTATAACACTTCCCTGCTGCTTTTCAGGCGTCTTGAAGTTGTATGAGAAGTAATAGTATCCGTTTCCGAATGCGTATACACCGGTCTGACCCTTATCAAATCTGTTACCCCAGATTCCCGTTGCCTCATGTCTTATACCCGTCTTTTTTAGAGTAAGGTTAAGTCCCTTTTCGCCGTACTGAATGTAATTTTCAATAGGCTTTACGTCACCGTCTATAATGTACATAGGATAATTCGGATATTCGGGCTTCTTTCCAACGTATACCGTGGCTATCCAGCTATTGTCATACGCGTCATACTCAAGATTCTGAATACCCCAAGTAGTGTTTCCGGTAAACAGATAATACGTCTTGTCGGGATATACTCCCTCATGGTGAGGAGCGAGCTGTGTCAGCGGCTTTGCTATCTTATCAAACTCACGCCAATCATACTGCATAATTACGTTATTGTCGTTGTCGGTTCGGTCAAGGTCACCGTATATACCGCAAGCAACCATAAGCATGGTCGGACTGTCCTTGCCTTCACCGAAAACAGGACCTATCGCAGTACCGTCAATACCGCTGCAAGCAAATCTGTGAGCATTTCCGGTCTTTTCATCAGATCCGTTATACCATTCGACCACCTGCGGAATATAAACTGCTCTCATAACGCCGTCCTTTTCGGCATCCATATCCATAGCGTTTATTTTGTCAACATCAAATATGGAAATATAAAATGCATCTTCCTCAGCAATCTCAATTCCAGTACCCCTCATAATTCCCTGACCTATAGAGTCATGCTTAAGCTCAAGAGATCCGTAGACCTTTCCGTCCTCATCATTGAAATCAATACAGCCAAGATGTCCGAGAAGTCCCTTTACTGTTCCTACAATAGTACCGTCGAATTTTGCCTTTACCAGCAGAGTTGTAAAGGAATAATAAATAAATTCATTCACAGGGTCAACGGCAATTCCCTGTATATGTCCGTTATTCCAAAGACCTGTTTCAATTTTCAAAGGGAGCTTTTGAGTATCAATTTTTTTCATTTTATCCAATTCCTTTCAAGATAACTGATATCCTGTTCATTATAACATAATTTTTTCGATTTAGCAATAGAAAAAAGAAAAAAGCAACAGAAATTCTGCTGCTTTTCTTTATATGTCCATTGAAAACCGAACAAAGGAACTGAAGTGTAAGAAGCGAAACTCAAGTAAAACGAAACCTGACTTCTTTAAAGAAGTTCAAGCCCTCGGTCTATTAGTATCGGTCAGCTGAACACATTACTGTGCTTACACCTCCGACCTATCAAACTTGTAGTCTGCAAGTGACCTTACCTAATCAAGTTAGGAGGGATATCTCATCTTGAAGCATGTTTCACGCTTAGATGCCTTCAGCGTTTATCAATACCGCACGCGGCTACCCAGCTATGCCCTTGGCAGAACAACTGGTGCACCGGAGGTGCGTCCGACGCGGTGCTCTCGTACTAAGGTCAGCCCTTCTCAAATATCCAACGCCCACGACAGATAGGGACCGAACTGTCTCACGACGTTCTGAACCCAGCTCGCGTACCACTTTAATCGGCGGACAGCCGAACCCTTGGGACCTTCTCCAAGCCCCAGGATGTGATGAGCCGACATCGA
>JAZNPQ010000003.1:0-2406 GCA_045589735.1 Eubacteriales bacterium
TCTCCCTAAGGCCGCTTGGCCTCCGACTTGCACGCGCGCGGGAGCAGCGGTCGCTTTTTGCAAAAAGCGACGCAAAAACCTTCAAACGCTTCGCGCCTAACAGTTCGACAAATCAAAATTTGAAAAATCCGACAAAACGAAAAAATCGTCAGGTGTGGAGCCTCTGCTCCTCGCCTGACGATTGGTAATAAATTATTTATATTCTTACAAACGAGCGAATGATCTTTCCGTCGGCTGTTTTTTCAAATTCGGTGTCTTTTACGGTGAAACGGCTTATACACTTGTGTGTTCCGTCAAACCTATCGTTCACCGCATCGACAGCCGCCTCAAGCTCGCGCATTACCGTCGCGTCGGTGTATCCCTCTCCATACTGCTCGACAAATTTTGACCTTTCGGGGTATATCACCGCCACGGTGTCGTACTCGCCTGCCTTATCATTCGGAACACCCACTACTACGCACTCACACACGTACTGACTGCGCTCAAGTCTCGCTTCAAGCTCCTCGGGGTATATCTGTTTACCCTTAGAGGCGGCTATTATGTTTCCTTTTCGTCCGACTATGCGCAGTGAGCCGTCGCTGTCGATATATCCCATATCTCCGGTATACAGCCAACCGCCTCGCAGATGCTCCTCGGTCTCGCTTTCGTCGCCGTAGTATCCGAGCGTGACATTGTCTCCCTTGTAGCGTATCTCCCCGACGCCGTCGCTCTGCACGTTATATATGTCGGTAAGTCCCGACTCTATCGGACGTCCGACAGATCTGTAGTCTCCCCCGCCCTCGCTTACCGAAATGACCGCCGCCGTCTCGGTGAGTCCGTAGCTCTGTACCGTGTCGATACCAAATCCGCTGAGCCCCTTCAGCGTCTTGTATTTTACCGAATCTCCTACGGCAAAGAAAAACCTGAGCTTTCCGCCAAGACTTTCGTGTATCTGGGCAAATACCACCTTACGAAGTGTCTTTTTGAGGCTGCCCGTCTTTTCGGTGAGCTTGATTATACGGCTGACTGCCGCCGCCTTGTTTTTTTGTTTGATGTTTTTGGTTATTTTTGAGTACACCTTATCAAGTATAAAGGGAACGCACAGCATAACGGTAGGTCTTACCGTTTGCATATTGGTTCTTATTTTGTGCAGTCCGTCGCCGTACGCCACCGCCGCGCCCGACGCAAGAGGACATAGAAGTCCGCAAATTCGTTCGTTTACGTGCGTGAGAGGAAGTACCGAATAAAATCTGTCGTTTTCGTCTATCCTTATGCGTTCTTTTAACGCCGACAGACTGTGACATATATTTTTATGACTTAACATTACCGCCCTTGATTTTCCCTCGGTTCCCGAGCTGTAGGCAAGCTCGGCGATACTGTCGGGGGTCGGTGTGTACTTCGGTGTTCCCTCGCCGTAGCTCATGCTTGAGAGCGACGAAAACGGTATCTTAACAAAGCCCTCGGACAGTCCCGCGATAAGCTCACAGCAATCGTCACCGTATATGACAGCTTCTGCGTCACAGTGCATAGCGGCGTCTGTCAGCTCGTCGGGTGACAGACTTCTTGACAGCGGTACTGCCGTTCCGCAATACCCCGTAACAGCAAGGTACGCCGTGACCCATTCGTATCCGTTTTCACCGCAGATTATTATCTTTTTGCCGATAAGCCCAAGAGCACAGAGCGACCGACCGACTCTCCTCACATCGCGAAACAGCGTCTCGTAGCTATAGCTTAGGTATTCGCCGTCACTTTTGCACATTACGGCAGTACGTGACGCAAAGCTTGCCCGCGCCTCTCTTATCAGCTCTCTTACCGTTGTAAATATTTTCATTTATATCTCCTTTCGGGGATTTTTTGATTGGTTTTCGTTCAAATTTTGATTTATCGGTGAGATTATGTGGGGCTCTGCCCCATACCCCGCCTAAGGAACTGTTTGCAAAAAGTTTCTTAGGAATCTTCAAAAAACTTCAAGCAAGGGATATATTTTAATTGTTTGTTTATATTTCAAAGCTTGACCGTGTCAAGCTTTGAGGGTTTATACGGGACTTTTCGCGGCAGGGTCGGAGGCTTTCAAAAAAGTGAAGTCAGCAACGGCGCCCTGCCTTGTAGCTCCCGCAGTCGCGGGCTCAAACGCTCGCCATTGCGGCGTTCTCACTGCGCGACACGAAAGAATAATATAAATTTTAAAATTTCTGAACAGATAATATTGCTATTATGTCGCGTCGTGAGTGTGTCCGAACGGTAACACACGAGCCGCGACTGCGTTAGCGACGAGGAGTGCGCGTCGGTTGAAGATGTTGCTTTAAAGTGAATGCGCGCACTCCGTGATAAGCTCCGTGCTATCCCTCACCGACCGCGTCCGAGCGGTTGGTGAAAGGTGAATAAATACATAGGATAAACCATTTATTTTTGAAAGTTTTTGAAGAT
>JAZNPQ010000004.1:0-4305 GCA_045589735.1 Eubacteriales bacterium
GCTTATCACGGAGTGCGCGCATTCACTTTAAAGCAACATCTTCAACCGACGCGCACTCCTCGTCGCTAACGCAGTCGCGGCTCGTGTGTTACCGTTCGGACACACTCACGACGCGACATAATAGCAATATTATCTGTTCAAAAATTTTAAAATTTATATTATTCTTTCGTGTCGCGCAGTGAGAACGCCGCAATGGCGAGCGTTTGAGCCCGCGACTGCGTTAGCGACAAGTCGGGGTGCCGTGGTGAACTTCACTTTAGGCAAGATCAACAGCCCCGACGTGATAAGTTCCGTGCTATCCCTCACCTGCCGCGACCGAGCGGTAGGTGAAAGGTGAATAAATACCTTGGATAAACCATTTGCTTTTGAAAGTTTTTGAAAATTCTTAAGAAACTTTTTTCAAAAAGTTTCTTAAGTGGGGTGTGGGGCAACGCCCCATATTATTAAAAACAATGCGACAAATCCCAATTTATCAGACGGTGACGTTTACGTATCTCTACCTTGTTTCGAGAATATTTTTCTGTGCGGAGGCAATAAGCTCGTCGCGGTCGTTTTGAATTTTTCCGTCCAAAACATCCGCAAGAAGAGAATCGAGCGCTTTTCCTATCTCGCGACCTTTGTATCCGAGAGAGATGAGGTCGTTTCCGTTTATTTTGAGAGCTTTTAATGACAGACAGGCGTCGGAGCTTTTTATTTCTTCAAAAAGCTCGGCGATACGGTCGTAATTTTCGGTGCTTCTGTTATGAGGCGCGCAGGCAAGGCGGTCGGCGCGGCACAATTTCAGCCAACGGTGAAACTCCTCTTCGGTGTGAGTTGCAAGAAAGCGTTTTACTAATTTTTCGGTCGGCTCTATCTGCTTACAATGCTCAAGCACGAGACGCACCGTGGCTTCTCTCGTTGCGTTATCGGCGCGAAGCCGTCTAAGTATATTATCTGTAATTTCCGCGCCGAGCTTTGCGTGGTTCGGAAAATGTCCGACGCTTCCGTCAAGCACGAAGCTACGCGGCTTTCCTATATCGTGAAAGAATGCGGCAAGACGCAGGATCACGTCGCTTTTGTCACAGCCGTCAAGTGTCAGAAGAGTATGAGCGTAAACGTCGAGGCTGTGATGAGGTGAGCGCTGGTCAAAGTCTACGCACAGGGGCACTTCGGGAATAAAAACACCGACAACGTCAGAGTATTCCTTGAGTATCCTTGACGCGTCCTTTCCGCAAATGAGCTTGGAAAACTCCGTGAAAATACGCTCGACGGCGATATTTTTTAGCAGCTCACGGTTTTTGTGTATCGAGTCGGACGTATTTTTTTCTATGGAAAAGCCGAGCGTCGCCGAAAAACGCAGAGCGCGCATAATGCGAAGTCCGTCCTCGCCAAAGCGTCTGTCGGGGTCTCCGACTGAGCGTATGATACCGTTTTTTATATCATCGACACCGCCGAAAAGGTCAACAAGTCCGCGTGTGTCGGAGTAGGCAAGTGTATTTACGGTAAAATCACGGCGCGATAGGTCGTCGGCGATGTTTCTTGAAAACGAGACGCTTGACGGATGTCGGTTGTCCTCGTATTTTCCGTCGGTGCGGTAGGTGGTTATCTCAAGATTGTGGCCGTCCGACACGACGGTGAGCGTGCCGTGCTTAAGACCTGTCTTTATGACTCTGAAATCACGGAACACCGACAGCATATCATCGGGAGTTGCCGAGGTCGTCAGGTCAAAATCGCTCGGCTCCTTGCCCATAAGCGCGTCGCGTACGCAACCGCCCACGATAAAGCACTCAAAGCCCTCTTTTTCAAGAAGGCTCATCGGTGTTTTAACGTATTGCGGAATGAGAATGTTTTTCATATGTATTTACCTTTGTTATTTTGCGTTCTTCACAAAAATACGCGCGACGGCGGTCCTCTTTACCTTCATGGCGCCGACAGGGCAGAACTCCTGACAGCAGAAGCAGCGTATGCAGTCGTGCCGGTTTATGACGGCTTTGCCGTTTTCGATGATAATTGCTTTCGGCGGGCAGATATTTTTACAAACACCGCAACCGATACAGAGCTTTTTATATACCTTCGGCTTTGAGCGAAGCAGTAGCTTTACGACCGAGCCGAAAAGATTACCCACGCGACCGCCGCCCATAAGACCGCGGAACTCAAGGCTTGTGTGGGTGGTTATGTTTTTGAAATCGTCAAGCGCAAGTGCGGTGTATCCGTCCGAGACATCAATTTCCTCGGCGGACGCAGGAGCAAGACCGCGCAGATACGCCGCTTCAAGCGTTGGTACGTTGTCCTTTGTAACGCCTATCAGCTTTGCGGCGGCAAGGTCGAGAGAATAGGGAGACTCCGACGCGAGAATTGCTCCGATGTGTCTCGGTTCGCCTGCCGTAGGACCGTTTCCTTCCATTCCCACGACGGCATCGCAGATACAGAGTCTCAGCTTTGGCTTAAAGTATTCGTTGATATCGACCAGCATATCGGCAAAATCGGCGTGATTTGGGAATCTGTAGTGATATTCGGGCTTCATAGTGCCGGGAATTACACCGAACATATTTTTTACGGCGCAGGACATACCCATCATACCGTGAGATTTCAGCTTACAGAAATTTATTATAACGTCGGCGCCGTCGAGATATGAGGTGTATGAAAAGCTTTTCAGCTGCTTTGCGTCTGGATACTCGGCGGAAGAGACTCCGAAAACGTAATTCAGCTTACCTCCGACGTTTTCGACCTCGCGCATGCCTGTAGCGCTGTAAACGTGACCGACAAACGCTGAATTATAAAGCCCACCCGGACTGTCACCGATTATAACGGTCGCACCTCTTTCTACGAGCATCGACGTAAGCACGGATAGAAGTATGGGGTGCGTCGTTGCCGCTTTTTCTGGCTTCATATGTGAGACAAGGTTAGCTTTTATGGCGATCTTCATTTCGGGCGTGACGAAGGAAAGCCCTCCGACCTCGGACAAAGCCTTGGTGAGAGCTGTGCGCACGTTTTCTGTATTGTAATCGGAGCAAGCTACGACCGCGACCTTAGACATAAAGCACCTCTCTGGAATTTTCTTTAATTTATTATAGCATAGAGAATCGCGGTTTTCAAGTTTTTTCAGAAAATATCGTGAATAGAAAAGGTCTCGAACGCGGCAAGCTCACGAAAGGCGTTCACAAGCAGGGCGCGGGTTCGCTCAAATTCGTCGGTATTGCCGCTTCTCGCATACACCGACAGCGCGGAAAGAAGGTCGGAGATGTTTTCCTCTTTTGATTCTTCTGTGGAAATAGAAACGAACGGGTGCTTTTCTTCCCAGAGAGAGGTCAATTTGTTTATTCCGTCGGTGTCGTCTTGTGTGAGCGAGAGTGTAAGCTCCGCAAGCTCATCGGATGCCGAGCGTACATATATATAATTATAAGAAACAAACGCCAGCATAAGCGCGAGAAGAATGACCGCAAAAGCAAAAACCTTCATTTTTTTATTTTTTCCTTCGGTATGATGTTTATATTTTTTACGTCGTCGGCAAGAAATAGAAAAATGTCCGATACAGCGTAACCGTTTTTGTCAAGCATAATATTTACCTCTTCGAGAGAAAGTCCGGAAGAATTCAGTCCGTGTCGGTTCAGCTTGCCGTCGGATATGACGATGTGGGAAATTCCGCTTTCTGTGACGTTTATATTGAGCTGTGACACTTTCGGCTGTGCTGATTCGGCTCTCGGTATTATAGATAGCTTGCCGTTGCCCTCGGCTATTGCGTAATATACCTCGGAAATGTCGGTGTAGCCCGAACGGCGCAGCTCACACATAAGCTCGTCGGTGGAAATACGTAGCTTGGTAAGCTCTTTTTGGTTTAGCTTTCCTTTTTCTATTATAACATTAGGCCTCGGCGAGAGAAGATTTTTGAGAGACGGAAACTTGATGAGAATGACAGACAGTATTACCTCGAGCGAGAGAAGCGTTATTATGGGGATTATTGCGAAAAGTATAGGTATATCGCGCTCGGTGATAGGAAGCGTGGCTATCTCGGAAAGAATCAAGGTCGTAACAAGCTCAGAAAGCTCAAGCTCGCCTATCTGGCGTTTTCCCATAATTCGCATTGTCACGATAAGAACAAGGTAAATAATTACCGTACGTATTAAAATGGTCAGCATACAGTGCCTTTCTTTGCGACTTTTTGTTTATTAGTCTTACCAAAAACGAGAAAAAATAAACCATAATTTGTGATATTTTCACAATAATAAAAAAAAGCAAAAAAAATTCAAAAAAAGTATTGACAAAGCTAAAGGCAGGTGGTATAATAGTCAAGCTGTCGCCGAGAGGGAAGCCTTGAGGGAGATGGCG
>JAZNPQ010000005.1:0-4716 GCA_045589735.1 Eubacteriales bacterium
TCTGAGCGGTACACCCGGTATATACGTATCAATGGCAGGCTGTAAGGATCGTACCTTTACCTCTGTAGCCGAGAAGCTCGGCGGTACGCCAATTATCTGCGTTGACAACGACGAAACGGGCGACGCCTTTGCCGCGCGACACCCCGACGTCACGCGCATGGTCGCACCTATAGGTAAAGATTGGAACGACACCTTAAAATATTACGTTGAAAACAACCTAAGCTATGCTTACTCTGCGCCCGATGCAGAGGCAGCTCCCGACGTTCCGCTTGAGGATAACGTTGCGCACGTTCACTACGAAAGAGAGGACGTTGACCCAAAAAAAGAAAACGGCGCACTTGATAAAGGTGCGTCGGAAAATGATTTAGAATATCACATAACAAATTTCCAACGAAGATTAGATGCGTGGGATAAAAAAACTGAAGGTTTTTCGTTTGTTATAACAAATTCACCGAAATATTTATTAGAGATTAGTACGGGAAAAAGTGATTCAAAAGAAAAGCAAATAAGAATAGATGCATCTAAAATTAAAAAAATATTAAAAGATCATCCGGATATGTCAATTGACACTATAAAAAATATACCTTACTTGATAAATGATCCGATCTTAGTTTTAGATTCAAAAACAGTATCTGAAAGACTTGTACTTTTAGGAGAACTTTATATAAACAACCGTCCCGTAACAACCATTCTTGAACTCAATCCCCGAACACGAAGTGGGAATAATACTTATACGGACATCATAAAAGTAGCAAGTGCATATCCAAGAAGCAATCTACAAAATTTATTGAACAATAGTAATATTAGATTTATAGCAACAAATAAAAGCAGAGTTGAGGATTGGTTGAAGGTCAATAGGCTACAATTGCCGTTACCCAATTCTCAATCCGACTCTGCTTATAGAGTGTCGCAGCTCATTGATGAAAATTTCCCCAATGCAACGTCTGAAATCGGGTCTGCAACTCCCTCTATAAATATTATACCACCAACTGACGAAAAAATCAACACTTCCGACGAAAAAAATTCAAATCCCTTATACGACAAAGATCCACCTATAGCAGATAACGTCGGAAAGCAATCTCAAGACGAGCTTCGTGCTACGCTTGAGGCAAAGGTAGCTAACGTAGTAAATAACTACCGTGCAGATCCTCGTGCACTTGCCGAGTACGTTATCTTTTGTTCGAGATTTAACAACTACTCGGCAAATAACTTGCGTCTTATATGGTCGCAATACCCTAACGCTCAATACGTGACGAGCGCATACGTCTTTTCCCACGGCTTACCCGATAAAGACGGAAAGCCAACTATATCCGAGAAGATATTTATTAAAAAGGGCGAGCGATCTTTACGTATATGGAAGCCTTACGACGTTAAGTACACGGTAATGCCCGACGGCAGCGAAAAACGCTCTGCGCGGCTTACAAAGAGCGAACGCGAGCAAGCGACGGCGGAAAAGTGGAAGGAGCTTACGAGAAAGTATTTCACCCTCGTGCCCGTCTTTGATATAACGCAGACCACCGCTTCGCCCGACGTATACCCGAAGCTTTGCGGTCTTGGCGGCGTAAAAGGAACGTCGGCAGACGCGAGATTTAACGCTCTTAAGAACTACTGCGAAAACGTGCTTAACTGCCCTATTATTATACGCGACTTTGGAGAACGCAAGGCAACAGTCAGAGGCTCGTTCTATCCCGACCTTAACGAGATACATATATCGGATATGCTTGAGGGCGAAAACAAGCTATCTACCTTTATTCACGAATTAGGACACGCTACACTCCACGCGGACAGCTACAAGAACGCAAGTAAATCAACGGCGCAGATCGAGCTTGAGGCGGACATGTACGCGCTTATGATCGAGCGCAGGCTCGGTATAGAGCCAACCGACGCTCGATGCCGACACTTAAAGGCTCACTACGACGAATATATTGCCGAAATAAAATCAAACGATATAAATGCCGATACCGAGTTATTTAATAACGTTATCGACCGTTACCGTGAGCAAATACCGCTTATTGACGCTTACGTGGATAATCTGAACGTTGCAGAGGCGCAGACGGTCGCGCATCAGGATGAACAAGCGCAGAGAAAGGGAGGAAAATCGATGTATAATAAGTCTTTTGTAGAAGCTTGCTTGAATGCTGATGCAACTCTTTTTGATTTGGATGATTATATAGAGTACTGGCATACACATGAAACGGGAAATACGCTTCAAGAATTTCTGGGATTGACAGATTATGAATATGAACAATGGGGAAAATCCTCGGATATCATTTTCAGAGATATTATAAGATGTCGCCAAGAAGGAATTGAGTTTTCTGAATACAAGCTTTTTCCGAATGTAAAATTAAAATAACACCCCGTTTGAAAGTTTTTGAAAGATAGGGGTGTGGGGAAAGAAAAGCTTTTTTCAAAAAGTTTTCTTTCCCCACGAAAAAAACTTAAAATCTCACACGAAAGGAGAGCGAAAAATGCAAGGATATATAAAACTGCCAAAAGAGCTGCTTTCGCTCTCTCTTGACGGTAAGGCGATCAAATGCTATTGCTACATACTCGGCGCGATCTGCGCTAATAGAGGACGAGCTGTAAAGCTTTCAACGTCGGCTATATCGTACCGCACAGATCTTTCGGAATCGAGCGTAAGACGTGCGCTGAAGGAGCTTGAAAAAAAGCAGCTTATACTGCGCTCAAGAACCTACATAGGAAAGGTACGCAAGGCTGACCGTTTCCGCCTCGGCTCATATAAGCCAACCAAGAAAGGCTTTATATTACTTGATACGAGCTTACTTTCTCGCTTCGGCGCAGAAAAGCTTCTCGTATATCTATTCCTCTGCTCACACGCAAATATCTACGGCTACGCCTATATCTCAGAGCGCAAGCTCGCTCTTGAGAGCGGTCTGTCACGTAATACGATACGCAAATATACGGCAGAGCTTGAGCGTGAACGCGCGCTTGAAAAGTATACCCGTTTCTATGCAAAGCATAGAGAGACACGCGCTTATCGTTGCTTTGCTTACCGCATTGGCGACGTAGAGGATATTATCGACGTTAAAGATATAACTATGCCTTCTGACGAGATCATTTATTCTCTTGTTTTAGCTCCCGATTATTTTTCAAGCTACGTCAGCCTACACCCCGAACGAGTTATACCTCTGCGAGTTCCGCCTTAACGGTATAGGGTGGTTCAAATCTGACACCCATATAATACAAACAAAAGAAGTATTTTAGACAAAAAGAAAAGTATACTGACGTATACTGTAACTTTATGCATAATCTTTGTATAATAGCGTAAAGTCTGCTTTTTGCGTGCAAGACGAAAAAGCGCAACTTGCATTTTACATAAAAAGCGAAGCGGATATTTTACATCACAGATCACGCACCGAACACGGAACGAGAACCGAACCGCCGAACGTGCGCCCTACCTTTTCTTTTTGTCTCAAAAAAGCTTGAAATTTAATATTATTAAGGTCGGTGGACACGATGTCCACCGAAGAAATGAGGTATAAAATGGCTATTTTTAAGGTTATTACCTCACCCGACGGATCTGCAATAGGCAGAGCTACACCCGAAAAGCTTGAGGACTACCTCAAATTCGAGGAAAACGAGCAAGGCGAACGCGTAGCGCGTACAGATAAGATCTCTGCTTTAAACGCACATCCGCATAGCTTTGCGCTTGATTGCCGAGATGTATCAATGGAATTCGATAAATGTAACACCTACGACGAAGTCAAATACCGTCACTACGTGCAAGGCTTTCCCCCGGAGGATTGCTCCAAAATGACACGTGAGCGTTGCCACGAGTTTGGCGTTGAAATGGCAAAAGCCTTTTGGGGCGACTTCCCGGTGCTCGTAGTTACGCATTACAATCAACAAGTCGAAGGTACTGACGGCTACCATTGGCACAATCACTTTCTCGTGTATAATTGCAACGTAAAGAACGGTCGTAAAATCAACACTAAACATAGTGAACTATGGGAGCAAAAAAAGTACGTCGCGGCACAAGCCGAGGCAAACGGCTTAACACGCAAGGGCTTGATACTTGAAAACGGTCGCATCAGAGAAAGCAAGGTCGAGGTCAGAGCCGGTATGCAGGAGCGCAAGATCCGCAAACGAGGACAAGCAGTACAGAGTAAGCGCGATGCGCAGGAAATGTTTTTTACGCAAAAAGCCGAGCTGCGCATAGCTATTATTACCGCGCTCGATCAGACGTCGAGCTACGAGGAATTTTGCAAATTTCTCAAGGATGCCTACGGCATCGAAACCAAAGAGAGCCGAGGCGCTTTAGGTTTTTTACACCCCGAGCGCAAGGGCTCGGGACGCGCGTGGATCAGAGGCGCGTCACTCGGAGATCTATTCACAAAGGAGAGTATTTTAAATGAGTTTAACAAACGGAATGACGGGCGGAGCAATATTCAAGGGCAAAATGAAGACAGCAGCACCTACCTCGAACGGCTCTACCGACAAGTTTTCGGGTATATTCCCGCCGGGGCAGAACTCGGAGCTGCCGACCGAGCAGATACCGTTGCCGACCGAAGCACCCCCGGAGATCTTACCGCCGACACCGACAGAAGCACCGCAAGCATCAGCGCAACCTTCACAGCCGACGGCGCAGATCTCGGCGGAGAACGTCGAGAAGATACTCGCGGAGCTGACGCAGCTGCAGCGAACGAACGCGGAGCTCACAAAAAAGCAGGAGCAGCTTCCGCAGGAGATAGAGGT
>JAZNPQ010000006.1:0-9336 GCA_045589735.1 Eubacteriales bacterium
ACCGAGCAACCGTTGAAAGATAAACAAACAATTAAATTATAGCCTTTTGTGTGAAAGTTTTTGAAGATTCTAAAGAAACTTTTTTCAAAAAGTTTCTTAAGTGGGGTGTGGGGTGAAACCCCACATAAAAAACGCAACTCCCCGACAAATCCCCAAAAAAAGAGTGAGTCAAATTCAAAAATGAATTTGACTCACCCTTAATAATTTTTTGTTTACTGTATCTCATTCTGTCTTGCGACGAGTGACTGACCGCAGTAGATCTCGCGGAGCTTCGGCTTTTCGATCTTGCCGGTGGGGTTTCGCGGTACTTCTGCGAATATTACCTTGCGTGGCCGCTTATAACGCGGCATACCCATACAGAAATCGTTGAATTCTTCGTCTGTCATCGTGCAATCGGGCTTGAGCTCAACGATAGCAGCGGCGATCTCACCGAGACGGTCGTGAGGAAGTCCGATAACCGCAACGTCCTTGATATCGTCGTGCTTTCTGATGTAGTTTTCTATCTCAACGGGGTAGAGATTTTCTCCGCCCGTAATGATAACGTCTTTCTTGCGGTCAACGAGGAAGATAAATCCGTCCTCATCCTCACGCGCCATATCACCGGTGAAGAGCCATCCGTCCTTCAGTACCTCGTTAGTTGCTTTTTCGTTTTTGTAGTAGCAGGTCATAACTCCGGGACCTTTTACGCAAAGCTCACCGACCTCTCCGGAGTTTACATCGTTTCCGTTGCCGTCAACGATCTTGGTCTGCCAGCCGTATCCCGCTTTGCCTATCGCACCGACCTTGTGTATGTTTTCAACGCCGAGGTGAACGCAACCCGGACCAATAGATTCCGAAAGACCGTAGTTTGTGTCGTATTCGTGATTCGGGAAAAGCTTTTTCCAACGCTTTATAAGAGACGGCGGAACCGGCTGCGCGCCGATGTGCATAAGTCTCCACTGATCGAGCGTGTATTCGTCAAGCTTTATGTCTCCTCTGTCGATAGCGTCCAGAATATCCTGAGCCCACGGAACAAGAAGCCATACGATAGAACACTTTTCCTCGGACGCCGTTTTTATTATCCATTCGGGCTTAACGCCTTTAAGAAGTACCGACTTTGCGCCGACGAGGAAGCTGCCGAACCAGTGCATTTTTGCACCCGTGTGATAAAGCGGAGGAATACAGAGGAAAACGTCGTCGTGTGTTTGTCCGTGGTGTGCCTGCTCTACCTTGCAGGAGTGCATAAGGCTTTCGTGTTTGTGAAGTATAGCCTTTGGAAAGCCCGTTGTGCCTGACGAGAAATATATCGCGCCGTAGTCTTCGTCCGTAAGCGTTATTTCGGGAGCGTGAGACGATGTATAAGTTACGAGCTTATTGTAGCTTTCTGCAAATGAAGGACAGTCGTCACCGACGTAAAACATATATTTTACGTGCTTCATTCTGTCACAGACCTCCTCGACTCGTCCGACAAATTCCGGACCGAAAACGAGAACATCGGCGTCGGAAAGATCTGCGCAGTAGCGTATTTCGTCGGCGGTATAGCGGTAGTTCATAGGAACCGCAAGGGCACCTGTTTTGAGAATTCCGAAGTATATCGGAAGCCACTCAAGACAGTTCATAAGAAGTATTGCGACTTTGTCTCCTTTTTTTATTCCGCGCGAGAGCAAAAGATTTGCAAAACGGTTTGCTTTTTTGTCAAACTCTCCCCAAGTTATCTCTGTCCTGAACGGGTCGTTTTTGCTTGATTCGATAAGTGAATACTCTCTCCACGTGACCTTCTTTTCGTCGGGAAGGGAAGGATTTATTTCCACAAGAGCGACCTCGTCACGGTATAAGTTTGCGTTTTTTACAAGAATTTCAGTAATTGGCATGTTTTGTGTATCCTTTCAGATCAGTTTTCTGTTTAGTCTATATTTTTGTCGTAACACTTGAAGGTCTCATCGACAGCCGATTTGTCGGGCTTAGGTGTAATAAGGCTGACGAGCGGAACGATTATAAATCCTGCGAGCATCGTTACCGCACCGCAGTTGATCGGTGATTGAAGCCATACGGGGAAGTAAGCTCTGAAAAGCATATTTGCTATCATAACGGTAACGCCGAACGCAAAGCAAGCGAAAAACGACGCTTTTGTTATTTTCTTTGAGTAGAGCGAGAGAAGGAACGGTGCGAGGAAAGCTCCCGCAAGCGCGCCCCAGGATACGCCCATGAGCTGAGCTATGGAATTTACGACCGACGCAGAGTCGCTCTTGTATTGGAAAACTGCGATCGCGGCAGATACGGCAACGAAAAATACGATAAAGACTCTCATTATGAGCATCTTCTTTTTGTCGGTCATTTCCTTTTTTACGATATGTCCCTTGATGAGATCGAGCGTCAGAGTTGAACTTGAAGTCAGAACAAGAGACGAAAGTGTGGACATAGATGCCGAGAGAACGAGAATAACGACAATACCTATAAGAATATCGGGAAGTCCGTTAAGCATTGTGGGTATAACTGCGTCAAAGCCGTTTTTGGCTACGTCAACGTCAAAGAGGCGTCCGAATCCGCCGAGGAAGTAGCAGCCGCCTGCGACGATAAGCGCAAAGACTGTTGAAATGATAGTTCCTTTTTTAATTGAACGCTCGTCCTTGATGGCGTAGAATTTTCCAACCATCTGAGGAAGTCCCCAGGTTCCGAGCGACGTAAGAATTACAACGCAGATAAGGTTGAACGGGTCGGGTCCGAGAAGAGAAGTGAGGCTTCCCTCGGGTATTCCGTCAGCAGAGATCTTGGAAAGACTGTCAACCGCCGTGAAAAGTCCGCCCTGCGTTCCGAGAACGGCAAAGACCACCGCGACGATACCGACGAGCATTACTATACCCTGAATAAAATCGTTTATCGCCGTCGCCATATATCCGCCGACAACAACGTAAATACAGGTAAGTATCGACATACCTACGATGCACCAGACGTAATCTATCTTGAACGCCATTTCAAAAAGGCGTCCGAGACCGTTGTAGAGGGACGCGGTGTAGGGAATAAGGAACACGAAAACGATGACAGCCGCGACTATCTTAAGCGCTTCGGACTTAAAACGCTTTCCGAAAAAGTCGGGCATCGTCGCGCTACCGAGCTTTTGTGTCATAAGGCGTGTGCGTCTGCCGAGAATGAGCCAAGGCAGAAGCGAGCCGATAATGGCATTTCCGATTCCTATCCAGGTAGACGCGAGTCCGAATTTCCAACCGAACTGACCCGCGTATCCTATAAAGATAACTGCGGAAAAATAAGACGTACCGTAAGCGAAGGCGGTCAGCCACGGACCGACCGAGCGTCCTCCGAGGACGAAGCCGTTTACGTCTACCGATTGCTTTCTGCAGCGTATGCCGATAAAGACCATAACGCCGAAGAAGATGACGAGCATTGCGATTTTGATGAACATGATTTTACTCCTTTCCGGAGAACAAAAACCGTCCTCCGTACCTAAAATAGTACAGAGGACGGACATTTTATGCCGTGTTACCACCTCAGTTTATCACGCCCTCGCGGAACGTGACCTCATCGGGTACTTCATACCCTGACGCTTTAACGGGCGTACCCGACATACCCTACTTTTGATTTTCAGGCAGCAGCTCTCGAAAGGTATTCGGTAAGACCTTGCTTGCTGTCTCGCACCAAACGACAGCTCTCTGTGAAGCATCGGAAAAACCTACTTTTTTTCGGTCAACGCTTTTGATATTAGAGATTATAGCACCGTTTAATTTTTTTGTCAAGAAAAATATCCTCTAAAATTCGAAGATGCTTTTTGTGAATTTTTTACAAATACAAATTTAATCAATATACCCTTCGGCAAAGCTTTTTCCGTCGAAGATAAGATAGCCGTGGCGGCTGTTTTCCTTCGGAATTGATACCGAGCCGGGATTTATATAGGTGAAGTTACCTATATTACGGTTAGCGGGAATATGTGTGTGACCGCAAAGCAGAATATCACCGTCAGAGAGTGGCGGTGGATTGTCGGGTCCGTATTTGTGACCGTGCGTTGCGTAAATTATGCCGCTTTCGGTCGGAATTATCGCATAATCAGCCATAACGGGAAAGCTTAGTACCATCTGGTCTACCTCGGCTTCGCAGTTTCCGCGTACGCACAAAATTTTATCCGACAGAGCGTTTAACATTGTAATGACTTCCTTCGGCGCGTATCCGTCGGGCAGGTCATTTCTCGGACCGTGGTAAAGAATATCACCGAGAAGAAGTAGGCGGTCGGCACCGCTTTTTTCGAATGCGTCGAGCATTTTACGGCACCAATATGCCGAGCCGTGTATGTCGGATGCTATAAAAAGTTTCATACTACCATTTCCTTTTTGTTACTGTTTCGCAGATTGCGTTCGTGTATGTTAGCTATCTTCGGCGTGTTGTAGCGAAGAACGAATATAGGCAAAATATTAAGTACCGCATTGACGAGTGCTACAGGGAGTCCCATT
Organism: Eubacteriales bacterium; assembly: GCA_045589735.1. GTDB lineage: Bacteria > Bacillota > Clostridia > Oscillospirales > CAG-272 > RGIG3994. Next base: position 4,437 of record JAZNPQ010000006.1, read on the forward strand.
CCGAGCGCGTGACGTGGGAAAATAGCGAGCACCGCAAAGCCGACGGCGACACCTACTGCGTGTATCACTACGCCGTAGCAGGATTCGAGCAGAAAGCGCGCGGTGTATTCGGGGTCATTCGGTGACGAGAAGTGACTTTTGCTGAAGCTTGTGAAAAGTCCAAGCTCAAGCACAAGACCTCGCCACGACTTGACTCCGATAGCCTTATAGAATTTTCGTTCCCTTTTTGGTACTCTGTATACTTTAAGCCTATAATTGAAAAAGCGTTCGGGTAATCTGCGGATAATAAACGCAAAAACACCGTCTATCGCTATGACCGACACGGTAAGCAGGGTGACAGCAAACGCCGAAAATCCAAGCGTCGCCGTACCGAGCGCAGTATTTATAATAATGACGACCGCCATAGCGGCAAGGATAGTGATAGCATAAAACATTTTTTAATACGTCAACTCTTTTTTGTAAAATTCCTCGTAGGTGTTTTTCCAAAGCGCAAAGTTACGCTCACGCATAATATTTGTGTTTTCTTTGCGGTTATTTTCTGGGCTTGGATAGATAGGCGGAAGGAAATGCATAGTGTACGCCTGAACGGGAAAGCCGTTTGGGTCTGTTTCCTCGCTGTCCTCCATAGTGATAAAAACAGGAATTATCGGGACACCGTTACGCGCCGCCATTGAAAACGCGCCGTCCTTTAAGGGCCTTGGCTTTTTGTAGTTCCACCACATACCCTGTTCGGGATATATCAATATTTTTTCGCCGCGAGCAAGAAGCTCGGATACCGCCTTCATAAACACCGACAGTCCTTTAGCCGATGACGTAAGTGGAAGGGTATTGCAGTTGCGGAAAAAGTAACCGTAAAGCCCCGAAAACGAGGTGTAATTTCCCTCGCGTATAATCTTATAGAGGTTTCTTTTGCCGAGATACGGCTGAATTGCTTTATATACGGCGTAATTATCGAAGGGGTTAAAATGGTTGCAGGTAATTATTGCGCCACCCTTGACCGAAAGATAATTTTCGATACCGCGTATTTCTTTTATAATAAGCTGTTTTTTCTTTATTAGGCCATCAAAATAATTACGCGCTACGGTATTTGCTATCTTGTTCTTTATTTTACTTGACAGCTTTTTTGTGGTATAATCCACCTTCGTATAATCAAGCGGCTTTGTCGGCGGGTCGTCCTCGAGGTCTCTGTCAAACCAGCCGTTTTTTTCGTATTCCTCAAGCTTTTTGAGGATAGCGAGACGTTCCTTTGACTGTTCCATTTATGCGCGTTCCTTTAAATACGTGACCTTTGCGTTGACCGACTGACGTGCTGCGAGCAGTACGAGATTGTCGTATCCCTTCTTGTCGTGCAACCTTTCTTCGTCGGTATAATTACGAAGAACCTTCTTTATGCGTCTCAAATATACGTTTCTCTCGGCATAGCTCCAGAAAATATCCTCGTACATGACACCGCGGTGATGCCAAGGTCTCCAATTTATTTTATAGTGTACGAGCTTTGGTATTTTGCTGTGGTCGTATGCGGGATTTATAAAGGGATTTTTGTTCCACTCGATACCTACGGGAACTGTATTTCCGTAGCAGAGTATGTTGAGGTAGTCCTGATCCTGCGCGACGTCGAATTTGCGGATACCGAGCAGCTTTACAAATTCCTCTTCGATACGTCTGCGGCGGAATTCGGCGAGATTCATAACGAGAACACCTGCATTGAAGTATTTTGCACGCGGGATGTTCAGTACGTTTTCGGAATATTTCCCGAAAATATTTACCTTTTGTATCAGTTCATCCTGAATAGCTCCGACGAGCTTTCCTCCAAGCGGAGTGTTGTAAAGCTCCGTGATGTCACCTGTTATAACTATGTCGCAGTCAAGATAAAGAGCCTTGTCATATTCGGGGAAAAGGTCTGCGATGAAAAAGCGGTAGTAGGTCGCCTTTGTGTAATAGTCACGCAGATGCAGTCTGTCGGCAAGTGCCTTTACCTTGTCGCTGACGTCTATAAAATTAATAGTCGAACGACCTTTGACCGAACGGCGAAGCGCGGAACGGTTATAAGCTGAAAGACCTGCTGTGAGTACGTTTATAGTACACACCGAATCAGCAGCGAGATTTTCCGTGAGTGAATGTATAGCAACTCCAAGAAAGGGAGCGTAGTTATCGTCTGTTGCGAAGAATACGGGAATGTTTGTTGTTGCGTGCATAAAATACCTCCAAAAAAAGTTTCTAATGTACGCATTATAAAGCAAAACACAAGGAAAGTCAATGAACTGCGTGTTCTCATAGCTCTAAAGATATTTCCGGATGCGGTAGAATTACAAAATCATGACTCTACCGACAGTAGAATCTCAGTAATATCAAGGGCTTTCAGGCTTTATAAGAGAATCCGCGAGAGATATAAGTTCGCTGTATGCCGATTCGTTTCCAACAGTAAAAAAGTATCTGACACCGTCGTCGGCAACGTAAAATTTTCCTGCCAAGAGGAAAAATCCAACGGTTTCACCGGTCGAAAAACGGAATCTCACGCGAAAATCGTAATCAAAAGAAATTTCCTCGGTATCTCTTGACGCGTAGCTTGCGCCGTCGGTTATTTTAAGTATTAGCTCTGCAAGACGGTCGCGCTCGTCCTCGTTTGCGATACGCTCGACACCGCCGGCGTTGAACAGGTCTTTTCCTGCGTCGGGGTCGTATACGGTGGCACTTTTGAGAGAACCGTCCGAAAGTCTGTCGGTCATATTTTTAAGCGCCGATTTTGCCTTGACAGACGGATAAAAAACCGCAACGCTCACAAGAAGCATTGCCAAAAGCACGACAGATATACCAACGATAATGACGGTTCTTCGGTTAGCTTTTTTGTTCTTTTCCATAAGCCACACCTCCAAATCTTATATATTCTATCATTAAATTTCGTTTGTGTCAATAGCAAAGGGGGAGCTTCAAACGTGAGATCACTTTTGAAGCTCCCCCGAAACTAAGAGTGCTTATTCGTCGAGAGACTCAAATCTTTCGCGAGCGCGGAAGAGAAGAGATATACACCAAATACCGGCAAGTGCTATGACCGTGTAGATTATACGGCTGACAAGAGCCGTCTGACCGCCGCAGAGCCAAGCGACTATGTCGAATTTGAAAAGACCGATGCTACCCCAGTTGAGCGCTCCGATAATTGTGAGGATAAGAGCGATTCTATCCATTATCATAATAATATAGACCGTACCTTTCGGCTGTAAAATTACAGCGATTTTATTTTTGAAAAGCTATGCTGTCAATATATTGTTCTGCGTTTTTTCTGAAAATATAACGGTAAAATTTTAGCATAAAAATTTTTTTCCTGCACATAATACTGTCAAAACTATTTGATTTGTGAGGCACACTATGCGAAGATTATCAAAGAATTACAGAGAAAACGTCGAGATGCTCGATTCGATTCTTCGTGTCAATGAAAATTTTGACGTCTTGAAAAAGGTGCTGACGGTCGGTAAGGACGAGCTTACCTTATACTATATAGACGGCTTCGTTAAGGACGGTATAATGAGTAAGGTCATAATTTATTTTCTGTCGCTTAAAAACACGTCGGGCTCGGCTGAAGAATTTCTTAAATCTCACGTACCTTACGTTGAAGCCGAAACGACAGACGACCTTGACAATATGATAAAAATGACGCTTTCGGGCGCGGCTCTTATGCTCGGAAGCAGCTTTTCGGATAAGGCTATCATCATTGACGCGAGAGAATATCCCGCGAGAAGTACAGCCGAGCCTGAAAACGACCGTGTTATGCGTGGCTCGCGTGACGGATTTGTGGAAACACTCATTTTTAACACGGCGCTTATCAGACGGCGTGTGCGCGATACTTCTTTGACTATGAAATATACGTCTGTCGGAAAACGCTCAAAGACCGATATAATAATATGTTACCTTGAGGACCGCGCCGACCCGAAGCTCGTAAAAAAGATAAGCAAGATGATTTCGGAAATAGAAACAGATTCGCTTACAATGGGGCAGGAATCGCTTAAGGAATGTATAGTTAAATCGAGGTGGTACAATCCTTTTCCGAAGGTGCGGTATACCGAACGACCCGACGCCGCTGCGGCGCATCTTTACGAAGGCAACGTTTTGATACTGTGCGACAATTCACCGCAGGTAATGGTACTGCCGACAACGGTTTTTGATTTTCTTCAGGAGACAAACGATTTTTATTTTCCGCCGCTCACGGGAAGCTATATAAGATTTATACGACATATAGTATTTTTGCTCACTTTGTTTCTTGTTCCCGTATGGTTTTTGCTTATAAAAAATCCTTCGGTAATACCCGAATGGTTACGTTTTATTATACCCGATGAAACCGGAAAGATACCTATATTCGCTCAGATACTTCTCGTTGAATTTGTTGTTGACGGTTTGCGCATGGCGTCGATGAACACACCGAATATGCTTGCAAACTCACTGTCGGTTGTCGGCGGACTTATTCTCGGAGACTTTGCTGTTGATATCGGTTGGCTTATTCCCGAGGTCATACTTTATATGGCGTTCGTGGCTATTGCGAACTTCACTCAATCGTCATACGAGTTGGGTTATGCCTTTAAATTCTTCAGAATAGGACTTATTGTACTGATACAGTTCTTTAATTGGTGGGGACTTCTTGCGGGTGGACTTTTAATAATTCTTTTACTTGCTACAAATCCGACAGTCAGCGGTACGCGCGGCTATCTCTATCCTTTAATACCGTTCAGCGGCAAAAAACTGCTTTCGCTGTTTTTCAGAGTGAAGAAGAAGGATAACGAATAAATAGCTTTCAAATTTTGATTTGACTAACTGTTAGGCGCGAAGCGTTTGAAGTTTCGGTCAAGCCTTTTTAAAGGCTTGTCGGAACTCAAGCAGAGGGCGAAATCCCCTGCGCCAAAAAGCGCCACGG
>JAZNPQ010000007.1:0-2830 GCA_045589735.1 Eubacteriales bacterium
TTCATCTAGACATTCTCCCTAAAATAGTATATGATGAAAGATATATGGTGGCAAAATAACCGATACACCTAAAAGGTCGTATTCCATTTATCGACTATAGCTGGCAAATGGGCAGCGTTTAGGCTGTTGGTTATTTTTTAAAATTCATAGTTTAGATTTTACCGATACAAAACATTGGTAAAAATATCAAATAAAATCAGGCTAAATTCCTTGATAATCTAATGATAGTATATCAAAGCGGGTATCTGAATTCAAGAGCTTTTACTTAAAAAGCCGGAGGGAAATTTATCGATTCTCTTGAATTTATAATACACTATGAAAATGTGGGAAATACAAGGTGTTTGGTTGTGCAGCCTGCTATGACTACCCATTAGCAGTTAAACGAAAACCAGCTTTTACAGGTGGGTATATTACCATGAACAGTTTGTCTTTCTATTGGTCTTGAATCGATTGAGGACATAAATTCATATTTTAAAATAGGCACTTGACAAGCTTTAATATTTTGGAGGCTTTAATAATGATATACATAACGGCTGAGCAGGACACACCGAGGCACACACGTATAGGCGGACTTATAGGTCATTATTTTGCCGTTCTTCCGACTGACTGTATAAATCTCGGAGACATCTCGGTTCACTATTCTTCTGCTTCGGATTTCACAAATTACACACAGTTTTTGATAGGTGGCATTCTTGGATCGGGTCATTACAATATGACGCTTACACGTTGTCTCAACGCAGGCGACATCAAATGCACTACGGCGGGGGCTTCGATCCGTCCTTCGATAGGCGGTATCGTATCTTGGCGCAATAATGGAGTATCTACCTTCACCGATTGCGTTAACATAGGTAATATTGACGCTTCCTGCACAGATGTCAAGAGCGGCATCACGCCTCATAATAATATGTCACAGACAATATTTGTAAACTGCTATTCGGTCGTGATCGAGGGCAACTTTAATCAGTACTATAATCAGAATAATAATAATTCCGACGCTTACTTCATCACTGTCGGTGCGGATGTAGATACCTACCTTTCGAAGATCAAGACCGAGCAGATGTCCGACGGTATGGCTGCTATTGTCGAGATTCTCGGTAAGGCGAGCTATGCCTCTGGCCTTGCTCACGACAAGGACGACGGAATGTCGCTTAAATCCACAATAATAGGTTAATGATAAACGTAACAAAAATCCTTCTCCCACAGGGGAGAAGGATTTTTTTCATTCTTTTTTCTTTCTGAAAACGAGTAGCTTACTTATTATATAATTCAGAACAGTTATAACGACTATACATATCGGCGTTGACATAAGGTCGGCGTCGATATCTATTATGAAGTGGAAGGTCTTATATCCGCAGGCGATGAGAAGCATCGGTAGCAGTATATTTATCGCAAGCTCGACAAAATAGGTGCTGACCCGTGACGCGACGAATTTTATAAATTGCGCGAAAACCTTCTTTTTGCCGTTTTCCTCGTCCCTGAACACCCATTTTTTGTTTGGAAAAAACGCAAACACAACCGCCGCCGCCCAACCGACCGATTGCGCTACACCGCGAAGCAGTGATACCTTAGGGTCAGACGATACCGACAGGTCTATCGACATTGCGTACGAAACGGGATAGAGTATCGCGAATTTTACGCCGTACGAAACTACCGTGGTGAGAAGCCCAACGAAAATATAGACTATTATCTCGCGGTGCTTTTCAAAAAAGCTCTTCATAAGGAATTACGCCTTTTTATAGGTAGTGCCCGTGGGAGAGTCGATAAGTGTTATGCCTTTTTCGAGCAGCTCGGCACGTATTGCGTCGGCAAGAGCGTAATTTTTCGCCTTCTTTGCGTCGGCGCGCTCAGCTATTTTTTCAATTATCCAAGCATCAGCTTCGTCGGGCGCTTCGTTTTCTTTCTCGCGGAGCTTTTCTGCGGCTTCAATAAGACCGAAGGCAAGAACCTGCTCGAAATCCTTGATAGCCGCGAGCTTTGTCGCGTCGTTTGTGTTATATTTGAGTACGTCGTAAAGTGCCGTTACTGCAAGTGAGGTATTGAGGTCGTTGTCAAGAGCTGAACGGAACTTTGCGCGAAGAGCCTCAAGTGCGTCCTCGTCCACCTTGTCGCCGTCCTTGAGCGCGGCAATTCTCGCGACCAGCTTTTCGTATGCGTTCTTTGCGTTATCAAGTCCCTCGTAGGAGAAAACGAGCGATTTACGGTAATGCGACTGCGCACAGAAGAAACGGTAGATAAGCGGGTCGTAGCCCTTGCTTTCAAGCAAAGAAACCGTCAGAAATTCACCGCTTGACTTGCTCATCTTGCCCGAATCGGTGTTAAGATGATGCACGTGGAACCAATAGGGACACCAAGCGTGACCGACGTAGGCTTCGCTCTGCGCTATCTCGTTTGTGTGGTGAGGAAATGCGTTGTCGATACCGCCGCAATGGATATCGAGGTACTCGCCGAGATATTTCATGCTTATGCAGGAGCATTCGATATGCCAGCCCGGGTAGCCTATACCCCAAGGGCTGTCCCATTTGAGCTCCTGAGAGTCGAATTTCGATTTTGTGAACCACAGCACGAAGTCTGCCTTGTTTTTCTTATTTGCGTCGCCCTCAACGCCCTCACGTACGCCGACCTCAAGGTCGTCCTCGGTGAAGTCGTTGAATACGTAGTATTTTTCGAGCTTTGAGGTGTCAAAATAGACGTTACCGCCCGCGACGTACGCGTAACCCTTTTCGAGAAGCGTCTCGATGACCTTAATAAATTCGTCGATGCAGCCTGTTGCCGGCTGAACGATATCGGGTGTCTTTATATTGAGCTTACGGCAGTCCTCAAAAAACGCGTC
>JAZNPQ010000008.1:0-14890 GCA_045589735.1 Eubacteriales bacterium
AGCGGTCTTAGGAAGACAAAATTTGTATTCAACTCCTTGGCTCACAGAACGACATGGCTACGATCCGACTTGGTCTCGATAGGACACATACGTCCGTAGTGAGTATAGTGTACGTCACGAACGTCGAACGATGCGCGGTCACGGGAAATACCGCCGGGACCGAGAGCAGAAAGACGTCTCTTATGTGTCAGCTCGGACAGAGGGTTGGTCTGATCCATGAACTGAGAAAGCTGCGACGATCCGAAGAACTCACGGATAACCGTAGCGACAGGTCTTATATTGATAAGAGCCTGAGGTGTCAGCTTCTCGTTGTCCTGTGTGGTCATTCTTTCCTTAATTATCTTATCCATACGTGCAAAGCCGATACGCATCTGGTTCTGGAGCTGTTCTCCGACAGATCTGATACGGCGGTTGCCGAGGTGGTCAATGTCGTCCACTTTTCCGATATCGTGGGACAGACCGATAAGATAGTTGATAGTTGCGAATATATCGTCCTTTGTTATGTGTCTCGGACAAAGCTCGGCAATGCGCGAGGTTGCCTCTGCCTTGAGTCCCTCAACATCGTCACCGTACTTTTCAAGAAGCTCAAGAAGAACGGCAACTCTTGCCTTCTCGCTTACGCCACAGTCCTTAAGGTCATAACCGAGAATATATTCGGGCTCTATAGTATTATTGGAAAATACTTTTACGTGATCGCCGTTTTCAAGCTCAACAACGACTTCGTTTATTGCGGCGTGCTCAATATCGAGCGCAAGCTCACGGGTCAGAACGGTGCCCGCCTCGCATACAAGCTCACCTGTAATGGGGCTTATGGCATCCTCTGCAAGCTTTCTGCCTGTTATACGTGAGGAAATTGCCATTTTTTCATTATATTTATATCTACCTACCGTAGCGATATCGTAACGCTTAGCATCAAAGAAGAAATTATTGATAAGCTGAAGCGCAGTATCGGCAAGAGGCGGTTCGCCGGGACGAAGCTTCTTGTATATCTCACGAAGAGCCTCAAGGCTCGCGTGCGAGCGGTTATGCTCGGCTATGTCGTCGCTTTCATCCTTCTCAAAGGTAGCGACAAGAATAGGATCCTCTCCGAATATATTATATACGTCCTCTTTTGTATCGATAAGAAAATCAAACTTATCGTCGTCGGATCTGCTGATCTTATCCCCTTCAAGCATATCGGCGCTCTTCGGCTCAATACCGAGCGCACGGATAAACATAGTAATGGGCATCTTACGGTTCTTGTCTATTCTTACGTAGGCAACACCGTTGATATCGGTCTCGTATTCAAGCCACGCTCCGCGATACGGAATGACCTGCGCAGCGTACGTGCGCTTACCTGTCTTATCTATATCGGAAGAATAGTACATACCGGGAGATCTTATGATCTGCGATACGATGACACGCTCAGCACCGTTGATAACGAAAGTACCGGTCTCTGTCATCAGCGGGAATTCTCCCATATAAATATCTGTCTGCTTTACCTCACCTGTCAGCTTGTTTGTAACTCTGACATTTACCTTAAGAGGTGCCGCATAGTTTACGTCGCGCTCCTTGCACTCCTCAACCGGATATTTCGGCTTCTGATCGAGCGAAAAAGAAAGGAACTCGATAGAAAGATTGCCCGAATAATCGGTTATTGGAGAAACATCGCGAAGTACCTCCATGAGTCCTTCTTCAAGGAACCATTTGAAGGATTTTGTCTGAACCTCAACAAGATTCGGAAGTTCCAGAGGGGTTCTGCGAGTACGCGAAAAGCTCATTCTTGTGTTCTGACCAAGCTTTTGCTCATTTACGTTGACCATTTGTTTTATCACTCCATTCAATGTAGTTGATGCGCCCGTCGGCAGCATCATCATGGCCGCGCCTTTTTTGTAAATTTCCTGCGAACATTTTGATAACGTTTTGTAAATTTTAAACACCGTCTCAAAAAACCGCCCTGTTTTGAGGGCATATTTCGCATTATATTGCAGTTTATGATTATACCATTTCGTGTCAAATTTGTCAAGCAAAATAATAAATATTTTCAAAAAATTATGTGAACATTATGTTAATTATTAAAAATCAAATCAAAAATATGTAAAAGATGTTGAATATTTTTCAAAAACCTCTTGCAATTTAAAAGAAAATATGGTATTATATGTTTTCGTACGGACAGACGCACGGCACACCCTCTCAGGTGTCGGGCGCAGACGTTAATATCAAACGATCTAAAATGAAAAATCACGGGAGGTGAAAGTTTTGGCAAACATCAAATCCGCCAAGAAGCGCATCAAGGTTATCGAGGCTAAGACACTTCAGAACAAAATGTTCCGTTCTCAGCTCAAGACCGAACTCAAGAAATTCGATGCAGCTGTTTCCGCAGGAGATAAGGCAGCCGCTACAGAGGCTTACAAGGAAGCTGTCAAGAAGGTTGACCAGTCTGTCGCACACGGCATTCTCCACAAGAATACCGCAGCTCATAAGAAGAGCAAACTCACAAAGAAACTCAACGCAATGGCATAAGCTTAACCCACTTAATGCCGAATTCGGCTCTGATCGTCGTATGACCGTCAGAGCCTTGAATTTTTTATAGCAAAAGCAGTTTTTAACTTTGCAAAAATCTCTATTGATTTTACGCAAAAAATGTTGTATAATAATATAATGTAGACTTCAGCGCAAAACACACTGAAAGGCGGTACACATTATGAAATTCAGAAAGCATCATTTCAATTCAAAAAGATCTGCTGAAAGCGCAGATTTGAGAAAGGCGCCCGAAGCGGCGCATATCTCAACCAAAACACGCCATAAAAAGGATTACGACATAATTTACGCAGGACACGGCGGAAATCACAAAAAAATAAAAATCCCCCACGGATGTGAGGTCGAGCTTGAGAGAAGTCACGTAGCTCCACCCGTCGAGCCCAAGGTGCTTGATAAAAAAGCAAAGAAAAAGCTCGCGAAAGCAACGCTTCAGGCAAGGAAAGCCGACCTTAAGCTTAAGGCATCAAGATGGAAGCGTTCCCGCGGCGACAGAATTGACGGGCGCAGACTTCACGATATAACAGGAATGAACCGCTTTATGGCTTACATAATGCCCGAGCGCAACGACGCGCAAAACACCTACGCCGACAGCTTTGACATCACAAAAGCCGAACGTTATTGTCGAGAAAAAAACAAATCCGGCATGACGGGATTTGGTATACTTCACGTTCTTCTTGCGTCATACGTTCGCGTTGTTTCACAGCGTCCGGGAATCAACAGATTTATAAACGGTCAGGAAATATATTCGAGATATTCCATCGACGTCGTTATGACTGTTAAAAAGAATATGACGATAGACTCTCCCGACACCTGTATCAAGGTTCACTTTGAGCCTACCGATACCATCGACGAGGTATACGCGAAATTCAACAAAATAGTTGAAGACAGCACGGGAGAAAATGCGGACACGGGATTTGACTCATTTAGCGGTGCGCTTTTAAAAATTCCGAGATTCGCTCTCAGATTTTTCGTATGGCTCGTAAACAAGCTTGACTATCACGGCAAGCTGCCGCTGTCACTGCTCGAAATAAGCCCGTTCCACGGCTCAATGATAATCACAAGCATGGGTTCGCTCGGAATAAAGCCCATATATCATCACATCTATAATTTTGGAAATCTTCCTGTGTTTATATCTTACGGAAAGAAGAAGACCGTTGTCGGATATGAAAGCGACGGAAGCGTTTCACGGCGTAAGCTTATAGACATCAAGGTCGTTACAGACGAGCGTATATGTGACGGATTCTACTACGCATCGGCATTCAAGCTTATGAAAAAGTACGTAGAAAATCCCGAGCTTCTTGAAACGCCGCCCGAGCAGGTAATCGACGACGTTAACTGATGATAAATAATAAGGAAACCGCCACGGCGGGTTTCTTTATGGAATATAATTAAGAAAGATTTTTATAATTATGGAAAAAGAAAAATTGTCAGCACTGTTCCCACCTCTTACAAAAGAAGAAATGGAAAAACGCGGTTGGGATGCACCCGATTTCGTATATGTATCCGGTGACGCATACGTAGACCACCCATCCTTCGGCGCGGCGGTTATTTGCCGTGTGCTTGAGGACGCAGGATTCAGAATTGCGGTGCTTGCCCAGCCCGATTGGCGTTCCGCCGAGCCGTTCACCGAGTTCGGCAGGCCACGTCTCGGATTTCTCGTAAGCTCGGGAAATATAGATTCAATGGTGGCACACTATACCGTAGCAAAGAAGAAGAGAACATACGACTATTACACTCCCGGCGGAGCTGTAGGTCACAGACCCGACCGCGCCGTAATAGTTTACTGCAACCGTATACGCGAAGCCTTCCCCGACTCTCCTATAATAATAGGAGGACTTGAAGCGTCACTTCGCCGTTTTGCTCACTACGATTATTGGGACAACACGGTGCGCCGTTCTATACTTCTCGATTCACGCGCAGACATACTAACATACGGAATGGGAGAAAACATACTTCTCCGAATTGCAAAATTGCTCGACAAGGGCGTACCTATCCACAGCATACGTGATGTACGCGGCACATGTTATCTTGCATCGCCCGATGATAAGGTGCATTTTGAGGTCGCAAGCGAATTTGATTGGGGCGAGCTAAAAAACAGCCGCAAAAAATACGCCGAGGCATTTGGAATACAGTATAAAAATCAAGATGCTATAACAGGAAAAGCAATAATCGAGCACTACGGCAACCGTGTGCTTGTCGCAAATCCGCCAATGCCGCCGCTTGAGCGCGAAGAGCTTGACCGTGTCTACGCTCTTCCCTTCACAAGGCAGTACCATCCAATCTATGAAAAGGACGGCGGTGTACCCGGTCTTTCCGAAGTAAAATTCTCTATAACACACAACAGAGGATGTTACGGTGAATGTAACTTCTGCGCGCTGACCTTCCATCAGGGCAGGACGGTACGCTCACGAAGCATAGAAAGTGTTGTCGAGGAAGCAAAGAAAATAACCGAATTTCCTGATTTCAAGGGTTATATACACGATGTCGGCGGTCCTACCGCAAACTTCAGAGGGCCCGCCTGCGAAAAGCAGTTAAAAAGCGGCACTTGTACGAACAGGCACTGTCTTGCGCCAAAGCCTTGTCCCAATCTTAAGGTTGACCACAGCGACTATATAAAACTAATCGAATCGATCGAGGCGCTTCCGAAAATAAAAAAGGTCTTTATCCGTTCAGGTATACGCTTTGACTACCTTATGCTTGACAAAAACGACGCTTTCTTCAAAAAGCTCGTAAAGGATAACGTATCGGGGCAGCTTAAGGTTGCGCCGGAGCATTGCTCTGCGTCGGTGCTTAACTGTATGGGAAAGCCAAGCTTTGAAATATACGAAAAATTCCGCAAAAAATATTTTAAACTATGTGAGGAAGCAGGAAAGGAACAGTATATAGTTCCATATCTTATGTCAAGCCATCCTGGCTCAACGCTTAACAGTGCGGTCGAGCTTGCTCTGATGCTTAAACGCGACGGCTGCAATCCCGAACAGGTACAAGACTTTTATCCCACCCCGGGTACAGCCTCAACCGTTATGTACTACACGGGACTCGACCCTCTTACAATGAAGCAGGTATACGTTGCCACCGACCCGAAGGAAAAGCAGCTTCAGCGCGCATTGCTTCAGTTCAAGCGTCCCGAAAACGCGGCTCTTGTTCGTGAAGCACTAAAAAAATGCGGCAGAGAGGATCTTATCGGACACGCCCCGGGCTGTCTTGTCCGTCCGGAAGCATCAAAAAGCACTCACGGCAAAGTTCCGTATCGCCAATTCTCTTCTCAAAAGAACAGGCAAAACACAAAAGCAAACACGCAAAACAAAAAGAGCAAAAGCCGCCGTTGAGGCGGCTTTTGCTGAAAAATCGGATTTTTTGTAAACTTTTACTTTCTTTATGGCAAAATGCTAAAAAACCCTTTGACAAATTCAACTTTTTATAGTATAATTTATTTCACCACGCAAAAAAATACACAAAAAGCAGGTTAGGATATGCCGAGATTTTTCGTCACAGCATCGCAGATAGAAAACGGTAACGTCACAATTTTAGGCGACGATGCGTTTCATATATCAAGATCACTCAGGATGGCGGTAGGTGAGCACATAACCGTATGTGATATGGCAAAAACAGAATATGACTGTGTGCTTGAAAGCTTCGGTGAGAACGTCGTTGCGAGAATCGTCTCTCAAAAGCAATGCGACACAGAACCGCCTTTTAAGGCAACGCTCTATCAAGCACTTCCCAAGGGAGATAAGCTCGACAGTATAATTCAAAAATCGGTCGAGTGCGGAGTATCGGAGATCCTGCTTTTTGAATCGGAGCGCTGTATCGTAAAGGCTGACCCTAAATCCGACGCAAAAAAATCCGAGCGAAGAAACAGGATAGCGTCCGAAGCAGCAAAGCAATGCGGAAGAGGCTTACTTCCGAAAGTCAAAGCTACGACCCGTTTTTCGGATGCAATAGAAGAAGCTTCAAAAGCTACGCTTCCGCTTTTCTGCTATGAGGGTGACGGCACGCTTCCTCTCGGAAAAATAATCAAAGAAAAAAGGCAGACGATGAACGAAAGCGACGAAATAACCGTCTCTATCGTCATAGGCCCCGAGGGAGGCTTTTCAAAAAAAGAAGCAGAGCTTGCGGTGTCGGCGGGAATGATACCGATCGGGCTCGGAAAACGTATTCTCAGAACCGAAACCGCAGCCGCTTTTGCGCTTGCTGCTTTGGTTTATGAATTTGAGTTGAACTAATTTAGTCACTAAATATTTACAAAAAAAATTGTGCTTTTTTGTTAAAATCATCAATAAACCTATTGATTTTTCACAAAAACTGTAGTACAATATAGGACAGTATAAATAAAATTTTATAATATAGAGGATAAAAGTATGTCAAACAGACTGTTTCAAGGAGTAATTCATCAAATGAAGGACGCTGTGGACCGCATAATAGGCGTTATAGATGAGAACGGAGTTGTTATTGCGTGTTCGGAGCTTATAAAGATTGGAGAGATCCGTCAAGGTATCCGTGACGAGCTTACCTATACGACAGACATAGTTGTGGGTGGCGGATATACCTACCGTCCAATCGGCGTCGGTTCGAAATCCGAATACATAGTATTCGTCGAGGGTGAGGACAAAAACGCCGAGAAGACCTCGAAGCTTCTCTCTATTTCCCTTTCGAATATCAAGAATCTTTACGATGAAAAATATGACAAGGGATCGTTTATCAAAAATATAATCCTTGATAATATCCTTCCGAGTGACATATACATTAAGAGCAAAGAGCTTCACTTCAACACAGAGGAGATACGCATAGTCTTCCTTATCAAGTTTAGCGGAAAGACCGAAATGCTTCCCTTCGAGATGCTCCAGAATATGTTCCCCGACAAATCGAAGGACTACGTTATCAGCGTAGGCGAGCATGATATCGTTCTCGTCAAGGATATCAAGCCGGGAACAGACTCAAAAGAGATTGAAAAAATCGCAACAAACATCGCAGACACACTTTCTGCCGAGTTCTATACAAAGGTTTCCATCGGTATATCAACGACAGTCGACAACATAAAAGACCTTGCAAGAGCTTATAAGGAAGCACAGGTAGCAATCGAGGTCGGTAAGGTTTTTGAGACCGAAAAGAACATCATAAGCTATGAGAATCTCGGTATTGGAAGACTTATTTACCAGCTCCCCACAACACTTTGCGAAATGTTCCTCCAAGAGGTTTTCAAGAAAGGTTCTCTCGAATCTCTTGACAGAGAAACACTCATGACAATTCAATGCTTCTTCGAGAACAACCTCAACGTTTCGGAAACCTCGAGAAAGCTTTTTGTACACAGAAACACACTCGTTTACCGTCTTGACAAAATACGCAAGCTGACAGGACTTGATCTTCGTGAGTTTGAGCATGCGATAACCTTCAAGGTCGCGCTTATGGTCAAGAAATATCTCAATTCAAAGCCGTCTAAATTCTGATAGACAGACCGATAATATAAGCGAAACGGGCGAAAAGCTCCCGGTTTCGCTTATATTGCGTTATTGAATATAAAAAACACAAGTCACAACGGAGCTAAAACAAACAATGAAAAAAATTATTTCCTTCTTTACGGTGATAGTTATCATCCTCGGTTCGCTGACCGCGTGTTCTGTAAAAATAGCTGACGGTAACAAATTTGGGGGGAATTACTACATCTCCTCAATGGTTGCCGATATGCTCGAAAAAAATTCGTATTACGACCACACACTCTCTGACGAAGAGCTTGCAAAGGCAATCGTCGAGGAATACAAAAAGAAAACCGGAGATAAATATGCCGAGTTTTTCACCGCAGAGGAGTTTGCCTCAGCGTCTGCAACAAATCAGGGAAAAACGCAAGGCATCGGTATCACGGTAATGCAGAATACAGAGCATTCGTGTGTTGAAATAGTCTCTGTGGTTAAGGGTTCTCCCGCGGATGAAAGCGGAGTTGAGCCGGGTGACCTTATTGTTCAGGTCGGTGCAGAAAACGAAACGCAAAAAACATCCGACATCGGATATGACGCGGCGCTTGAGAAGCTCAGGGGCGAAGAAGGAACGATATGCAAATTCGGAGTCGTACGCAACGGTGACTTTGAAAACATCATAGAATTCAGCGTCGAGAGAAAAAAATACACATCGGTATCGGTTATGTATGAAGTTTCCTCGCAAAACTCAACGGTAGGTATAATAAAAATAACAAACTTTGACCTTACGACCCCCAATCAATTCAAAGAGGCAATGACCGAGCTTACGGGAAAAGGCTGTAATTCGTTTATATACGACGTCAGGGATAATCCAGGCGGAGATCTTGCCTCGATACGCGCGATACTTTCGTATTTTCTTAATAAGGATGACGTTATAATCATTCAGGAAAGCGCAAACGGAAAAACAGATACCACCTATTGTTCAAAAATAACCTACGACGACAAAAACGGATACAACGCCTGCAACGTCTCGGATAGCGACATCGGTATGTATAGAAAATACCCGATAGCTGTTCTGACAAACGGTAACACAGCAAGCGCGGCAGAGCTTTTCACGGGAACGCTCAAGGCGTACGGGCTTGCTACTGTAGTTGGTGAAAACACTTTCGGAAAAGGCTGTGTTCAGACCACGTATCCTCTTTACTACACCGACGGAACTATATGCGGCGCTATAAAAATGACGACGACCTTCTATTCTCCTTTCGGTATGGAAAACTATCACGGAGTAGGAATAGCTCCCACCGAGGGATATGGCATTGAGCTTTCAGAGGAAGCAAAAGCATATAACATCTATAAGCTGATGTATCCCGAAAATCAGCATATTGACAATCAACTTTCAGCCGCGATAACGGCAGTAACAAACAAGTAAACAAAAATTCTTAATATATAGGAGACTCAAATCATGGCAATCAAAAAGACCACACTTTACACACAAGAAGGCTTTAAGGCTCTCAAGGACGAGCTTGACCACAGAAAAAACGAACTCCGTGAGGAGATAAAGAAGGACCTTTCCACAGCGCGTTCCTTCGGAGACCTTTCGGAAAACTCCGAATACGATGAAGCAAGAACCGCGCAGGCTAAAAACGAAGCCCGTATCAAAGAGCTTGAGGAGCTTATCAACAACGCAGAGATCGTTGATGAATCCAAGATCGACAGCTCTGTCGTCGGCGTCGGCTCTACTGTTAAGCTTTATTTCGTTGAGGATGACGAGGAGCTCACCTACAGCATCGTCGGTTCAAACGAAGCAAGCCCCGCAAACTATAAGATCTCCGATCAGTCACCTATCGGAAAGGCTCTCGTAGATGCCCGTGCAAAGGCAGGAGCGAAGGTAACGGTCGATACTCCCGCAGGTACTATTCACATTGAAGTACGCGACGTAACAAGAACAAAGAACAACTAATTAAGGAACAAAAAAATGGCAGAAAACAATCAGAACAATCAGATAAACAGCACAAGTGAGCTGGCGATACGCCGCGAAAAGCTCAATGTGCTTATGGAAGAAGGAAGAAACCCCTTCGTCATTACATCCTTCGATCAGAATGCTTACAGCGAAGATATTAAGGCATCCTACACAGAAGGTGAAGAAAAGAACGTAAAAATCGCCGGAAGAATTATGGCAAAGCGTATTATGGGTAAGGCGAGCTTTATGCACGTTATGGATGCAAAGGGCAGAATTCAATGCTACGTAACACGTGACGATCTCGGTGAAGAACAGTACGGTTACTTCAAGAAGTACGATATCGGCGATATAGTCGGCGTTTCGGGCTACGTATTCACCACAAAAACAGGTGAAATATCGGTTCACGCAAAGGAGATAACACTTCTCTCTAAGTCTCTCCTTCCCCTCCCCGAAAAATTCCACGGCTTCAAGGATACAGACCTCAGATACCGTCAGAGATACGTTGACCTTATCGTCAACCCCGAGGTAAAGCGCAATTTCGTCATCCGTTCGAAGTTCATCAAGCATCTTCGCAACTATCTTGACAATATGGGCTACATCGAAGTCGAAACGCCCGTACTTAATACTATCGCAGGCGGCGCATCGGCGCGTCCCTTTATAACGCACCACAATACACTTGACATTGACATGTATATGCGTATCGCCACCGAGCTTCCTCTGAAGCGTCTTATCGTCGGCGGTATGGACAGAGTTTATGAAATCGGACGTATCTTCAGAAATGAAGGAATGGATCCTAAGCACAACCCCGAATTCACAAGCGTTGAGCTTTATCAGGCTTATGCAGACTTCCACGATATGATGGATATTGCCGAGGGCGTTATTTCAAGCGCCGCGAAAGAAATACTTGGAACATACGAGATCGAGTGGCAGGGTCAGCAGCTTGACCTCGCCCCCGGTTGGCCGAGACTTACAATGGTCGAAGCTGTAAAGCAGTACGTCGGTATCGACTTCGGTGCTATCACAGACGACGCAGAAGCTGTCGCTGCCGCAAAGGCAAAGGGCGTTGAGCTTGCAGATGCCGCAGAAAAGACATGGGGCAACGCACTTTACGCATGCTTTGACCAAAAGGTCGAAGAGCACCTAATTCAGCCTACCTTCATCACAATGTATCCCGTTGAGGTATCTCCTCTCACAAAGCGCAGTCCCGAAGATCCGAGACTTACAGAGCGTTTTGAGTTCTTTATCTGTAGCAGCGAAATGGGCAATGCATACTCCGAGCTTAATGACCCTATCGACCAAAGAGAACGCTTTATGAAGCAGGTCGAGCAGAGAGAGCGCGGAGACGACGAGACAGAAATGCTCGATGAGGATTTTCTCACCGCTATGGAATACGGAATGCCTCCCACAGGAGGTATGGGTATCGGTATTGACCGTGTCGTTATGATGCTTACAAATTCCGATACAATAAGAGAAGTAATCCTCTTCCCCACAATGAAACCTCTCGATCAGTAATATATGGACAACAGCAGTAAAATACCCGAAGAATTTAAAGTTGAGCCAAAAAGCGAATTCGGTAAAAAGCTCGATAATTTTTGGTATTATCACAAATGGAAGGTTCTTGCGGCAGTATTCGTCGTTTTCGTTCTTGCTATATGTGTTTATTCATGTATAACAAGACCGAAGAACGACGTTACCATTCTTTATGCCGGGCCATACAGCTCTTACGACGGCTCTGTATCTAAAATCAACAACACGCTCACATCTATAATGCCGGAAGGTCTCGGAAACGACGGCGTTGCGATGAACGTTCTTGAGATATACAATGAACAGCAGATACAGTCATACGCCGAAAAAGAGGTTGAAAAGTATCTTAAGGAGTCAAAAGAAGAGTTAAGCGAAGAGGAAAAAGGAACGCTTCTGACAAACCAGAAAAATTCTCTTGCTCAGCTCACAAAGACGAATTCGGACAGCTTTTCGAACAATCTCCAAATGGGCAACTACGTGATATATTTTATTGACCCGTCTATTTACGAGCAGTACAAGGATGTCGGCGTTTTCGCAAAGCTTAGCTCTGTTTTAGGAGACGACTTGCCTGAATCCGCGTACTCTGACGACGCAATATCACTATCTAAAACCAATTTCTATAAAAGCTTTAAAGACAGTGTAGGACAACTGCCGGAGGACACACTTCTCTGTATTCGTGTCGAACCTATCATCTCGTCGGGTTGTGGAAATAACAGCTCAAACGTTGAATACGAAAAGGCTGTTGAAATGTTTATTCGCATCGTAAATTACAAATGAAAATAAGATCGGTTCATAATTTGAGCCGATCTTTTCTTATACATAAATTACCCGCAACCTTCGTTGCGGGTAATTTTATAATTAGTCTTCGTTCTTTCCGTAGAGAGTCTGGAGCTTAAGAAGCTTCTCATACTTAGCCTTTGCGTTGGCGTCTGCCTTTGCAAAGAGCTCTTCTGCTCTTTCCGGGAAGGACTGTGCAAGTCTTGCGTATCTGACCTCGGACTTGATGAAGTCTGCGTAATCCGCTGTGGGTGCCTTGGAGTCGATAACAAACTTCTTGTCACCGGTCTCTGTGGGATTGAAGCGGAACATATGCCAATAACCTGCCTCAACAGCCTTCTTCATCTCGAGCTGGCAGTTCTGCATTCCGCCCTTAACACCGTGCATCTCACAGGGAGCGTAACCGATGA
This sequence comes from Eubacteriales bacterium, assembly GCA_045589735.1. Taxonomy (GTDB): domain Bacteria; phylum Bacillota; class Clostridia; order Oscillospirales; family CAG-272; genus RGIG3994. The sequence continues at coordinate 12,603 of JAZNPQ010000008.1, forward strand.
TGAGCGAAGGTCCGTGATATGCCTCAGCCTCGCGGAGAGCCTTGAGGAGCTGGTTCATATCTGCGCCCATTGCAACCTGTGCAACGTATACGTAGCCGTATGACATTGCGATCTCTGCAAGGTTCTTCTTGCCGATTGCCTTACCTGCTGCTGCAAACTGTGCAACCTGACCGATCTGAGATGCCTTGGAAGCCTGACCGCCTGTGTTAGAATAAACCTCGGTATCGAATACCATTACGTTTACGTCTTCACCCGATGCGAGAACGTGGTCAAGACCGCCAAATCCAATGTCATATGCCCAACCGTCTCCACCGAAGATCCATACGGACTTCTTGGCGAGGTAATCCTTTTCTGCAAGGATCGCGGGGGCTGTGGGACATCCCTCTGCGGCTGCCTTTTCAAGCTCTGCAATAAGAGCGTCTGTTGCCTTGTCGTTTGCGGCACCGTCATCCTTTGTATCAAGGTAAGCCTTAGCTGCAGCCTTGAACTCTTCGGATGCCTTGTCGGATGCCATCATGTCTTCAACCTTTGCGATGAGCTTAGCGCGGATAGCCTTCTGACCGAGAGCCATACCGAGACCGTGCTCTGCGTTATCCTCGAAGAGCGAGTTTGCCCATGCGGGACCCTTACCGCTTTCCTTATTTACTGTATAAGGAGTGGAAGGAGCCGAACCACCCCAGATGGAAGAACATCCGGTAGCGTTCGAGATATACATTCTCTCACCGAAGAGCTGTGTGATAAGTCTTGCATAAGAGGTTTCAGCACAACCTGCGCAAGAGCCGGAGAACTCAAGCAGCGGCTGCTTGAACTGCGAACCCTTGACTGTTGCTGTGTTGATGATCTCGGGCTTCTCCGAAACCTTCTCTACGCAGTAGTCGAACGGAGCCTGCTGATTGAGCTGAGAAGCGGCGGAAACCATTTCGAGAGCTCTCTTTTCGGGCTTTGTGGGACATGCCTTTACGCAGAGAGTACATCCCATACAGTCAAGCGGGCTTATTGCCATTGTGAACTTGTAGTTTGTCTTGATAACCGGCTTTGCGGCGTACTTTGTCTGTGCAGGAGCTGCTGCTGCCTCTTCCTCGGTAAGAGCGAAGGGACGGATAGCGGCGTGAGGACATACGAAAGCACACTGGTTACACTGGATACAGTTCTCTGCATTCCATACGGGAACGGAAACTGCAACGCCGCGCTTTTCAAATGCGGCAGCGCCCTGAGGATATGTACCGTCTGCTCTGTCTGCAAATGCGGAAACAGGGAGAGAGTCACCCCTCATCGAAGATACGGGCATTGCGATCTTGTTGACGTAATCAACGAGAACCTTATTCTTACCTGTAGCTGCTGCTACGGGAGCATCATTCTCACATGTTGCCCAAGCGGCGGGAACGTCTACCTTAACGTAAGCGTCAGCGCCTGCGTCGATAGCTGCATAGTTGAGGTCAACGATTGCCTGACCCTTCTTGATGTAGGACTTGTATGCCATCTTCTTCATGTAGTCGATAGCGTCGTCCTTGGGAAGAATTCCTGCAAGGCTGAAGAATGCAGACTGGAGAACGGTGTTCTTAACCTTACCGTTACCGATGCGGTTGAGAGCGATACCTGTACCGTCTATAATATAGAAGTTTACGTCGTTCTTTGCGATATACTGCTTAACTGCGGAAGGAAGATTTGCGTCAAGCTCATCAACCGTCCAGTTGCAGTCGAGAAGGAATGTTCCACCCGGCTTAACGTCCTGAACCATGTCATACTTTGTGAGGTACGCCTTGTTGTGGCAAGCAACGAAGTTTGCCTTGTTGATGTAGTACGGGCTCTTTATGGGAGCGTCACCGAAGCGGAGGTGAGAAATCGTGATACCCGATGTCTTCTTCGAGTCATACTGGAAGTATGCCTGAATATACTTATCGGTGTGGTCACCTATGATCTTGATGGAGTTCTTGTTAGCACCAACGGTACCGTCGCCGCCAAGACCCCAGAACTTGCAGGAGATAGTTCCGGCAGCTGCTGTGTCGGGACAATCCTTTTCATCGAGGGAGTGACCTGTGAGGTCGTCTACGATGCCGATTGTGAAGCCGTTCTTGGGCTCGTCCTTTGCAAGATTCTCATATACTGCAAAAATGGATGCGGGAGTTGTATCCTTTGAACCGAGACCGTAACGTCCGCCAACGACCTTGATACCTGTCTTGCCGTTTGTAGCGAGAGACGTAACAACGTCGAGGTAGAGAGGCTCTCCGAGAGCGCCGGGCTCTTTTGTTCTGTCGAGAACAGCGATGGACTTAACTGTTGCGGGAATA
>JAZNPQ010000009.1:0-42339 GCA_045589735.1 Eubacteriales bacterium
GAATGGCAACACACGAGCCGCGACTGCGGGAGCGAGAAGGCAGGGCGCCGATGCTGACTTCACTTTTTTGAAAGCCTCCGACCCTGCCGCGCAAAGCTCTGTATAGAAATTCAACGGTTGCGACCGAGCAACCGTTGAAAGATAACCAAAAACCTAAGACATACCCCTTGTTTGAAGTTTTTTGAAGTTTCTTAAGGAACTTTTTGCAAAAAGTTCCTTAAGTGGGGTGTGGGGTGAAACCCCACATAAAGAATCAACCCACCGACAAATCAAAATTTGAAGGGAAATTACTTAGAAAATCCCCTCAATGCTTTCAAGGATTTTAAAGCGGAGCTTGTACTTTGGGTCATCGGTCTCGGTGATTATTTTGTATTGCTCGGACGAAAGACCGACCTCAATAAAGGCTTGCTCCGCGCCCTTTGCGCTTGAAAGGCAAAGCGTCGGAAAAAGCACGCACCACCAATTTTTACCGTCTGCGTCGCCTATTTTTATTTGAAGAGAAGAGTATTCGCCGGCGGGAAAGCAGGCGGCTTCATAGCTTTTCGTGGGGTATTCTTCCTCACCGAGATATACCGAAACGGGATAATTGTATCCGTTTTCCCGCACAGCTTTTTCTGCGACCGCCTGAATTTTGTCAAGCGACCCGTCTATTGCGGAAAGCGCAGCACCCTTGTCATTGCAATCCTCAAGCAGTGAGGGCATTTCGGCAAGTACAGCGTCACGAACCTTTAATTTTAAGGCTTGGTCGGTGTCGCTGTCGGAGTTCGCGATAACGTGAAGCCTTACGACACTGTCGTAAATTTGTTCCTCGCCGTGAACCGGAAGATAAGAGAGCAGCGAGATACACGCCGCAAAAACCAGAATGAGAATAAGTATTTTTTTCATTTTTTTCCCCTTTCGTAAAAAATATTACGCTTATATGGTGGACGCAAGAGCGAAAAAATATTCAATACAATAAACGGTTGATAATAAATTTGTAAGTCGAATTTTGATTTATCTGTGAGATTATGTGGGGCTCTGCCCCATACCCCGCCTAAGAAACTTTTTGCAAAAAGTTTCTTAGGAATCTTCAAAAAACTTCAAACAAGGGATATATTTTAATTGTTTGTTTATCTTTCAACGGTTGCTCGAGCGCAACCGTTGAATTTTTGTACGGTTATTTGCGCGTCGAGGTCGAAAGTCTTACTTAAAGTAAAGTACGGTTGCGGCGCCTCTGACTATCGGATATGCGCTTCGCGCAAATCCTGTTGAGTTTGCGCAAGGCGCAAACATCTCTCTGCCGCAGTCGCGGCTCGTGTGTTACCGTTCAGACACACTCACGACGCGACATTACGAAAATATTATTCAATCTAATTTATTGATTTTTGTTTTATTTTACTCTTTAATGTCGCGCAGTGAGAACGCCGCAATGGCGAGCGTTTGAGCCCGCGACTGCGTTAGCGACGAGGAGTGCGCGTCGGTTGAAGATGTTGCTTTAAGGTGAATGCGCGCACTCCGTGATAAGCTACGTGCTATCCCTCGCCGACCGCGTCCGAGCGGTCGCTGAAAGGTGAATAAATACCTTGAATAAACCATTTGATTTTGAAAGTTTTTGAAGATTCTTAAGGAACTTTTTTCCAAAAAGTTCCTTAAGTGGGGCGTGGGGCAACGCCCCACTTAAAAAACGAAACTCACCTATAAATCCCAATTTGTTGGAGTATTCAAGTTATAAAAAACAGACCGAAAAATATCGGTCTGTAATTTTTATTTAAATATCCGTTCTCTATACGGTTCAATCGCAAGAAGGAGCAGCATTCCAAGTACGCCCGCCGAGATAAGCTCGCCGATTCCGACGGTCAGCATCAAAAAGCCTATTCCATCTGGGAGGCTGTACGCGTATTTCAGCACAAACGGAATTATCAGCGTGTTTGATACGATAGGAGGCAGCGCAGCCAGAAATTTTCCTATCTTTATATTTCTCAAAAGATAAGTACCGACCGCACCGATAAGTGTCGCAAGCGTTCCGAAAATTATATCGAACGGACTTGTTCCCGCAACCGTGAGGTTTGAGATCAAACATCCGAGCGTCACTCCGGGGATCGCCGCAGGTGTAAAATACGGAAGTATGCATAGTGCTTCCGAGAATCTGCACTGTATCGCTCCCGACGAAAGTCCGAGCAAACTTGAAAGCATCGTCAGCGCAACGTACAGCGCGGCAATTACAGCCGCCTTGCAGAGATAGAGAACCCTTTTTTTGCTTTTCATTTTGTTTTTCTCCTTAGTTTTTATTTAGGTGAGGATGGTTTCGAACTCACCGTTATTTAATTAAAAGATTAAATCATAGAAAGTATCGCTTTTTTTACGTCACCGTACATATAAAGCGAGCCGAGTGCGATTATCGGTCTGCCTGTCTTATTTGCCCGTTTGAGTGCAGCTTCGACAGATTTTTTTATATCATCGTTTCCTTCTGCGTATATTCCACATTTTTTAAACTCTTCCGCATAAGAGACTGCGTCAAGCGAACGGGGATTATCGGGTTTCAAGGTAAACGCCGACTCGGCAATGACAGACAACTCACGCGCCATATCGGCGTAGTCCTTATCCTTCATAACACCGCTGAGCAGAATGACATTTTGATCTCCGAAAAGCTTTTTCACGCAATCGACCGCCGCCGCAATTCCCTCTGGATTATGCGAGCCGTCGATTATCACGAGCGGAGAATCCGAAAGCTTTTCGAATCTTCCCTTCCATTCGGCGTTTCGAAGGCCCGTGACAAGTGCGTTTTCGTCGATATCAAGTCCTCTCTTACGCAAAATATCCACAGCGCATATAACGTTCGCGGCATTGTGAGGCTGATAAGTTCCGAGTAATTTTATAGAATATTCTTTTCCGCACAGCTTAAAGACTGTTCCGCAAAGGTCAGTCTTTATTATTTCAAGCTCACTCTGCGGTGTTACAAAAAATTCCGAGCCTTTTTCCAGCGCGACCGTTTTTATTACCTCTGCGGCAGTATCATCCGTTCCGCCGTACAGTACAGGTGCGCCGTTTTTGATTATTCCCGCCTTTTCTGCGGCAATTTCGGCAACCGTATTTCCGAGAAACGCCGTATGGTCAAGTGAAATCCCTGTTATTACCGACATTATCGGTTCTTTTATTATATTCGTTGCGTCAAGTCTGCCTCCCATACCGACCTCAAGCACAACGGGATCACAGGAATTACGCTCAAACGCCACCATCGCGACCGCAGTTATAAGCTCAAATTCGGTTGGCGCGTCCTCCATTTTATCGGCAAATTCACGCACATACGACGTAATCTCAGACAGTTCAGTGTCTGATATGGGAGTTCCGTTTATTGTAATTCTTTCGTTGAACCGTTCAATATAAGGTGAGGTGTAAAGTCCTGTTTTATATCCCGCCTCACGTAAAACCGAATCGCACATAGAGCAGAACGAGCCCTTGCCGTTCGTACCCGCGACGTGTATAAATCTAAGTCTATCCTGAGGGTCACCGAGCAGATGCAACAGCTCGGTGATACGCTCAAGTCCCGGGCGGCTTCCCGTCCAGCTTACCTTATGTATATATGAAAGTGTTTCCTTGTAATTCATACGTTTGGAATTCCAGCCGAGGATCTTTCTGCAGCTTCGGTTTTTATATAAAAGGCATATAAGCACTATCTCGATAGGTGCAACGGCAAATAAATAAAGCGGTATTCTCCAAAGGATCGACCAGTGATAAAAAGTAAAAAGACCTACTGATTTTATTATCACAGAGCCGAAAAGATGAGCAAATATACCCGAAACTATTATCTGCTTGTATCCGTTTTCTTTTATTATGAATTTTGACACGACACCCGGAATTACGCCCACAATAGCAGCACCAAACGTGACTATGAGGTTAGGCGGATAGACCTGAGGAGATAGCAGATAGCTTATAAGATCCGACGCAGCACCTATCATAGCTCCTCCGACAGGTCCTAAGATCATACCCGAAATTATTATCGGCAGATGCTCAAAGGTCACTCTGAACAGTCCCGCACCGAAATTTAAATAGCTTTTACAAAAAATACCGATAACGACGCTCATAGACGTAAGCATTGCGGCAAGCGTCAGCATTTTGATGCTTTTAAAGACAAACGAATGTTTTTTCATATAAAAATCCTCCTTTTCCCATACTCATATGGCAAAAAAGGAGGTAAATGTGCGTTATTCGCTACAGTTTGCCGTGACAAATTGCCGTACAAAGCGGGATGCAGGCAACCGACCGCGCTACGCTTCGTCCGAATGACAACTCCCCGTCCACTCGTCACTTAACGCCGACTGCCTTACTCTTTTACGAGTATATTATACCACACACAGGCAAAATGTCAATAGCGTTTTTCTGTTTTTTGGGGTTTTTTAAATATTTCACCATAAGCTCCCGCGGCGGCGGAGACCGCCGCGGGGTGGGAGATTTATTGTGTGCTCTCTTGATTTATTATTTTTCTCACAGAAATACAGTACTCCGTATATTGTTGCAGTATGCTAAAATCGGGATCTTTTGTCAATACCAATTGAAAGTATAAATTTTCATTGATGACAACAACATATAAATGTGAATATTTCTCATGACAGAACAGTTCCGGTATATTCTCATGAGGCTTGTATGCGGCTTTATTGGGATCATAAGCCGAATCTGACATATTTAGATAAATAGCTTCACTCGAACCTTCAGAACGAGGTATTGATATTTCAAAGCTGCCGTACTCATTATCCCAATTTTTTTCTTTATATTCTTCATAAACATCAGGTGATAATTCGCGCATCCGATATGCTATATAGTTTATCTTGAAAGGAAATTCCGAGAAAACCGTTTTTAAAATTTCTTTGCTTATATTCCCTCCCATAAATTCACAATCTTCGGGACATTGAGCAATTATCTCATCAATTGATGCTCCGGATATGGATGGCTGTATATAATCAACCCAGTCCTCGACGCTTGGTATCGTGCGGTTAGTTGTATCGGCTGTAGAATCCTGAAAGCAGTTTGTTGATTCTCTTTCATCCGTGTCACAGGATACAAACACTATTAAGAATATTAACAGAGCACACATCGAAACTAAAAAGATTTTTTTCATAAATGTCTACCTCTTTAATATTTGTTTTTATTGGCGGCAATAGTATTGATACAGTTCTGACACCAATATGTACTGGGATCATTGATATCAACAGGGGCATATCTTTGTGGATCATTTTCCATAATACAAGTAATATCATCACTTGCTGCGTGATGCCCTATTATGCCATAAGTGTGTGATAATTCATGTGCCAAAACCAGCACGCATCTTTGCAGATTGTCGCTGTTTTGGCCATCTCTCATTGATATTATCGGATAATCATAATCTGACAATCCTGCTGTAGCGTAATTATGTCCATTAGAATCGCACATACAAGAATAATGTCCGGTATATCCTATTCTGATAGTATTTGATGGGATTCCCACTATCAAATCGTTCCTATGTCTAATCATACTTTTGCAATGTGTATCGTATTCAAATCCGTTCGTGGTATTATTTGTGTATGGAGAATGCCAATATTCCAATAAGCATTCATCGTCTGATATACAAGTACAAGGATTGTTTATTCCTGTGCTGGGACAGTTATCGGCAGCAGAAGTATAGTTAACCGCTACCGTTTGATTTGAAATTAAATGTATTCCGTGTATTTCTTCAAAAGCTGCCGCAACTTTGGGGAAATATACATTTAAAATATTAGAAGAAATACGCGCTTTTGTAGTGACATCATCTTCTGTACCGATTTTATTTCTCGTAATAAATCCGTTATCATAAAAGAAATCCACATAGACACTATACGGAATATCGACTGTTATGATATAATACCATATCCAAGGTGCATTTTGATATGTTATTCCTATTTTGAATTGCCCTGGCTTTAGTATTGTTAACAATCCCGTTTCACTGTTTATTGTTGCCTTATCTGTTGTATTATAATCGACACTTTTTACAGAGAATGTAACTGGACCATTTCTGCCAATAGTTGAACTATACATACCCGCCGAACAATAGTAAGAATTTCCGACCGATAGGGTTGCTGAAAAAGCATTTAAAAACGTGCCATCAATTGCCTCTCCGGTATAAGGTTCAAGAATCCATTTTCCGTAGCTGTTTGTTGCGGTAGGATTTGTAACCACCGCCGAGCCGTTTGTTGAATTTGACGGTGCAGTAATGTAATTTCCGATATCATCAATTCCGTTTCGTATAGTATAATAATTTCCGGACACAGATATTATCCAAGACTGTCTGAATGCTATATCCGGAATTGCTTCGGTAAGTGAAATGCCCTCTGTAACAAGCGGAACTGAATTTCCTGACAGCGAGGATGTAATTCCTTGTCCCGAATTTGTCATTGGACGGATACTGTAGTGATGCATATTATCAAACGTGTCAAGGTAGGTTAGCTTAAATAGCTGATTCCTGTTATTATCTGTCGCTGTTCCCGACCATTGCTGTATTGTGGTTCCGCTTGCCGTGTTTCCGTCGGTAACGTCAAGATACAGTCCGTTTGCTACGTTTTTGATCTTATATACTCCGTTCGCTATTCTCGGTTCTGTATAGGTTATGGTAAAATACGGTCTGTAACTTGCCGATGATTCGTAAGAATTTAGTATAACGGACGCATTTGATCCCATCATATATTTTATGGCGATACCATAGTGATTATTTTCGGGTAAAGTGAAATATCCGTACCACGATTCGGCAGCATCTGTTATATCAAAGCTTATCCACTTAGGAGATGTTGAGTACGCACCCTCACTTCCTGATAGTACAGCAGCCGACAGCAAAGTCGTTGACATGCTGAGGTTTGGCTCTTGATTTGCCCAATACCAAGTAAGAGTATTTTCGCCCCAAGCAGTTGTTACTTGGTAAGCTCCTGCAGAAATATATCCGGAAGTTACGTTGCTATAATAATAATATGACATATTAAGATTTACGGAAACAAGATCTGCATATGTAGGAAGTTCATAATTATACATTTTTATAAAAATCGTCCTTGTGGAAGATAGCCATAGGGTTGTTGAGTTTCCGTAATTTTCTCCTACATTTTGCGAATCTACATAGGTATCTGCCGAACCTGAATTTTGTATAGTCGGATCTATTACGACAGGAAACGCTCTATCATCGCTGTTTATCCAATCTTTATCTGCCGTCACTGTGAGAATATATTTGTCTTCACCAGAAGATACAAGAGTATAACTTACATCATATGAAAAATTATGCTCGGCATCGTACATATACGGGGCGGGAATGCTGTATTTTTCTTCATTGCTTTCGGCATCAATTATGCTTATACTTCCATTCTCGTTCAGTATAGCATACAGTCCTGACAAAGTTATTTCAAATTTGTAAACATAGCTGCTCTCAGGGGCTTTTACGATTATGTTTTCCTTAACATCGTTACCGCTCAATACATATTCGATATCTGTATTACTTCTTACATTAGAATATGTTACGAAGGAATCATTGTTTACAAGCTTTGCTTCTTCTATTGTATCCCATAATATTTTTTCGTTTCTTGGCGTAGCATTATTGACCGAAGTGACCGCCTCAGATTCCGAATCGACAGTAGAATTTGTTGACAGTTCGGGAGTTATCGGAGTTATTTCCGATATAGTATCGTCAACAAAGGCCATTGATATTGAATATCCGTTTTCGTTTAAATTCCAGAGAGTGCTATTTGGCTTATATGTTTTGGAAAATGACACTCTAAGATCGTCAGTCACGTACATGGAATTATTTTTGACTGTTGACAAAGTAAGGGTATTGTCAATATCCTGCCATTTTCCGTTACTATCTTTTCTGTGAACGGCAGAGCTGTATATAATAGCTTGTACCGTTCCGTCGGGCATTATAAAATGCTTGACGTTTTCTTCTCTTCGCGAGGTCATTTCACGTATAGTCTCGTTTTGTTCAACATAGTCCTCCTTCGGTTGAATAGAATCGAACATTATTTCAGGGATGTTAGTGTTGGGAACTGTTGAAATCTCATTGCTTTGTGTAGCTGCTTGCGTGTCCGTCATATCTTGCGCTATTGCAGTTACGGGCATTGCCGTTAATACAAAAATAACACTGAGAATGATCGCGACAGTCTTTAAATACATCTTTTTCATAATTTCCTCCTTAATAGACGTTTGTCGTGGTCGTTTATTGTGTTTTTTGTTCCTGCGCCGCGTATCGAAACAGCTTTTAATGCCTCGACAGGCGGCGTTTTATTTGTGTGTTCATAGTTATCTCCGCCTTTCTTTCGTGTTTTTCATAAAAAAGCACACAGATGCCCTATAAGGTTTCTGTGTGCCGTTGGTTATTATATTTTATGTCTCTATTACCGCCGGCACGTATGTCGGGTGAGGTGTTGTCTCTTCTTTTGACTTATTTTAGCATAATAAGGAATTTTTGTCAATATATTTTCGCATAAAAAATCTGAAAAATTTATTTTTTCGGATTTTCAATCATATAAACGCTCTGATCGTCTATATTTATGTCGGGCAAAAATATCGGCGGTATATTTGCGCTGACGCTTATCGACGTCACAATAGCCTTAACGCGCGGGAACAGTATCTTATAAGTTGTCTTGTGAATATCGTCCTTCGGCGAATCGTCCTCACTTATAAAATCACCGACGACCTTGACCTTCAGTTTGAAGCTTTCGGGGTCTTGCTTATTAAATATCTCGGAAACCATTTCGCCGCGGCAAAGTCGGTTCTGCGAAAAGCCGAGATTATACGAGCAACGGCTTGTCAGCTCAAATCGCTCCGTCTTTTTTAAATTATTTTCAAAAACTATTTCGGTTGCCGAATAGTTGAGTAATCTTACCTTTGCCATACCGTTATTCCCCTTTTGACATCTTACTTCACAATATTATATCATACCGCGAACGAAAAAGCAACAGAAATAATGAGGCGGAATAGTCTTAACGCCGCCGCTGACAAAAATTAATGCCGTCGGTGGGATTGATATGTGGGGCTCTGCCCCATCCCCCGCCAAAGAAACTTTTTGCAAAAAGTTTCTTTGGAATCTTCAAAAAACTTTAAACAAGGGTTAATTTAAGGTTTTTATTTATCTTTCAAAGCTTGACCGTGTCAAGCTTTGAGGGTTTATACGGCACTTTACGCGGCAGTGGCCGCCGGATATGCGCTTCGCGCAAATCCTGGAGAGTTTGCGCAAAGCGCAAACTCTCAGGTCTTACTAAAAGTGAAGTCTGCATCGGCGCCCTGCCTTCTCGCTCCCGCAGTCGCGGCTCAAACGCACGCCATTGCGGCGTTCTCACTGCGCGACACGAAAGAACAATGTAAATTTTAAAATTTTTGAACAGATAATATCGCTATTATGTCGCGTCGTGAGTGTGTCCGTATGGCAACACACGAGCCGCGACTGCGATAGCGACAAGTCGGGGTGCCGTGGTGAACCTCACTTTTAGCAAGACCATCAGCCCCGACGTGCTAAATACCGTGCTATCCCTCACCTACCGCGACCGAGCGGTCGGTGAAAGCTGTATAAATACATAGGATAAATCATTTATTTTTGAAAGTTTTTGAAGATTATTGGGGCGAGATGTTTGCGCTCTGCGCAAACTCTCCAGGATTTGCGCGAAGCGCATATCCGATTCTTATGTGGGTGTGGGCAACGCCCACGAATCAACCGATCGTTAAATCCCAATTTGTTAACATAAAAAAGTGGTGAATCAAATGTATTTGACCCACCATATGCATATCATTTTTTCTTTCTGTCTCCGTCACCGCGCATAAAAAGCCGCAGTATCGGTCGGAATATCCTCGGTGTCTTCCATACAACTATCTTCATAACGGTTCCCCCTTAGATTATTTTTTTATAAGTATTATTCCCGCTGCCAAAAGCACCGCGGATTCTATAAATGCTATCACAAATCCGGGAAGTATATACGCGGCAAGTATTCCTCCGCTGAAGCAGAGTGCCGCCGTTCCTATCAATACTCTTATCTTCCTCGCGCACATAATATCCTCTCCTTCTTTTATTCTCCTTAAAAGTATATGCCGAAACTAACATTTTGACATATACTTTTTCTTATTCATAAATAATTACGCGATTCTTGCAGAAAAAAGTTTAAAAAAGTCGTTGACAAGTCAACGTTTGCGTGTTATAATATGCTATGTTGACAAGTAAAATATATTAACGAAAATATTTAATAAGGAAAAAATTATGAAAAACTATCCTTTTAATCCCACGTTTGACTATGCAAACGTAAGAGAGCTCGTTGAGGGCTCAGCAAAGCTTTACGGTGAAAAAATCGCCTTTTCTTTTAAGGCTCATCGCGCAAACAGCGTTACAAAAGTCTCATTCAATAAGCTCCGCGACGACGTTCGCGCCGCCGCAACGGGACTTCACGCAAAGCAGTTGTCCGGTAAACATATAGCAGTTATCAGCAAAATATCGTATAACTATGCCTGTGCGTATTTTTCGCTTCTTGCGTCGGGCTCGGTCATAGTTCCGCTCGACCCCGAATGGAGTGCCGCAGACCTTGCCGCAACCGTCGCAAGAGCCGAATGTGAATATGTTTTGTATGAATCTGATATTGCGGAGAAAATCGAAGCAATACTCGCATACGACGGCACATCCGCAAAAGCAGCCTTCACTCTTGACGGCGACGGTGAGAATAGCTTTAACGGAATTATTGCTCACGGAAACGAATGCCTTAAAAACGGAGACAGCTCATATTTTGATTGCAGACTTAAGCCGAATGAGCTTTCCCTGCTCGTTTTCACGTCCGGAACTACAGGAAAAGGCAAGGGCGTTATGCTCTCGCAGACAAATATCATATCAAACGTACGAAATCTCATCAAGGTTATAACGGTAGGCGACAAAACGATAGCAGCACTTCCGCCTCATCATACATTTGGCTCGACCGTAAACTTCCTCGGTCACGTAACTCTTGGGCGTGAGGTGTATCTCTCCGGCGGTCTTAAATACATTCAAAAGGAATTAAAAGAAGAAAAGCCCACGCACCTCGTACTTGTTCCGCTTTACCTTGAGACCTTCTACAGAAAAATCTGGGCAAACATCAAAAAGGAAGGCAAGGAAGAGCTTGTCAAGAAGATGATGAAGGCTTCAAACGCAATGCGCAAGGTCGGCGTCGATATGAGACGTACGCTTTTCTCGTCAATTCTCGCGGCATTCGGCGGAGAGGTCAGGCTCGTTATCTGCGGGGGCGCGCCTATCAGCCGTGAAATACTTGAAGCGTACGACGCATGGGGTATCACGGTACTCAACGGCTACGGCATCACAGAATGCTCCCCCGTTGTCGCGGTAAACAGAAATCTCGATAACCATCACGGCTCGGTCGGCAACGTCGTTCCCGAGGATAAGGTCATAATCCACAGACCTAACGAGCTTGGTGAGGGAGAGATTAGAGTCAAAGGTCCTAACGTAATGCTTGGATACTTTAAGGACGAAGAAGCTACAGCCGAGGCGTTCGACAAGAACGGTTACTTCAAAACAGGTGACTACGGTAAGCTTGAAAACGATATTCTTACCATCACGGGACGCAAGAAAAATCTCATTATTCTCTCAAATGGTAAAAACGTATATCCCGAAGAGATCGAGAGCGAGCTGATAGCTGTTCCCGGTGTGCTTGATATCGTGGTATATGAAGGTCAGAGCCGAAGAGGAATCGAGCATAACGCGATAGTCGCTGAAATATACCCCGACAAAGAATTCCTTGAGAAAAATAATATCACCGACGTCAAGGAATACTTCAGACCGTTTATAAATGAGTATAACAAAAATGCGGTGACATATAAAAAGATATCACTCCTCAAGGTACGAAAAGAAGAGTTCCCGAAGAATACGCTCCGTAAAATTATGCGCTTTAAAATAGATATGTCAATAGATTAATAATAAGGAGAACTAGCGTGAAAGTTTGTCATGCTGTTGAGAAAAGTTCACGGATCACGCTACCAAATTTAAACTAAAAATGGGGCCCAACCCATTTTTGTTTGCAAAGCAAACACGCTTAAATTTTATTATTTTTTGTGCCGCCGCATGGCGGCGGAATGGAGATTACAATGAAACCCGAAAGATACAACGAATTTACACTGCTCATTGAAGGAACACATAAGCTCATACAAAAAATAAAGCTCGACCGTTCAAAGGAATTCGGAATAAAGGGCGTTCACGTATTCTGGCTCTGCCGTCTGCTCGCACAGCCCGAGGGAATGACATCTGCAGAGCTTGCGGCGCAGAGAATGATAGACCGTTCTCTCGTTTCGCGTGAGATAGACGAGCTTCTTGACAAGGGCTACATACAGGTTGACAAAAAAGCGGTTGGAAAGAGACGAAGCTACAACAGCATTATAACCCTCACACCCGAAGGGATCAAGGTTGCAAAGAAAATATCGGGAATGGCTATGGAGATACAGACCGAAGCCAACAAAGGCATACGTGAATCCGAGCTTGTTTCCTTCTACCGCACCCTGACAACGATATACAATAACCTTTACGACTATTCTGAGCAGTACGAGGAAGAGGTAAACGCATAAGGAATTATATCGCAAATATTGTTTGATTTTGAGATTAGGATTTAATGTTTTTGATATTTATACATCATATTATCATTTTTTGTGATATAATAAATTGGTATGCAAAAAGCAACACCGTCAAGTATTATACTTGACGGTGTTGCTTTTTATGTTATACAATATCACTCTGCATCAGCGGGTGCTTCGATGCGGTCTGACCAATAATGTCCGATCGCGCTTATGAATTTAAGTGCTTCGGGGCAAAGCTCCTTCGGCATTACTCTATATATTCTGAAGGTCTCAAACGACAGCGTTCCTCTGTATCCAATTTCGCGAAGCGCCTCAATAAAGCCTTCCCAATCGCATACAAAGCCTTTACCGTTTCCAAGACAAGAATACGGTATCATGTGACAGTCGAATATCGAGTTGTTATCGTGAAGGTGAAGTATAGTCAAGCGTTTACCTATAGTCAGAAGGTACTTCTTTACGTTCTTCTTTGTAAGAAGCGCGTGACCGATGTCAAAGCAGAAGCCAAATATCTCCTCGCCCGCTTCTTCGTTAAGCTTATCTATATAACGGACAGCCTCCTCCGCGTCAGAGCAAGGTCCTTCATAGGTAATTGCGTTCACTGTCTTAAAAAGATTTTCAAGGCAAATTTTGACCTTATACTTCTTTGCAGCAGGCATAAGCTTTCTGTAAAGCATAAGATTTGTCTCTGTTTCGTCATTTTTGTCATCTCGCCCGACAGGATGCACAACTATAGCGGGACATCCGACGTACTCGCACACGGCAAAGCACTTTTCAATAGCCATAATGATATGGTCGTTTATATCTTCTCTGCCCTCGATCCATATCGGGAACGGCGCGTGCATCTGCGAAAAATGAATTCCGTACTTTTCCGCCGCATTCTTTACTGGTGTAAAGTATTCAAGTATCTCCTCAACGCTCCTGTCAAAAAACGACGTGGGAGCGTCCTCGCTTTTTGCAAGCGTGCCAACCGGCAGGTAGTGGTCTATGTTGAAATCAACCGCATCAAATCCGCATGATTTAATAAAAGCAAAAGATGCGTCGGGATCTTCTTTGTTGTACCATCCACTTGACTGTACTCCGACCTTAAGCATAGTAAAAGTCTCCTTTTTCATAAATTATTTTTACAATTATTTAAGCTTTTGTGTATTATACCCCCTAAAAAAGCTATTTGTCAAGTAATTTCTGAACTTTTGTATATGTTTTTTTCAAGTTAAATCCATACGATACTATCCGAAGCCTCCATAGTTTACCGTTTTTTTACGATTCGTCGCTAGTATTATCAAAATTGTTATAAATTTTCTCAAATGTGTTATTGAAATCGCAAAAACATTGTGCTATAATGAAGCTAAATAATCGACCATTGATCACTTCGAACGCACATACAGAACTAAAGAATAGAGAATAGAGAATAGAGAAAGGAGAAAATAATGAAAAATCAAATGTCAAAGCTTTTAGCTTTTCTGCTCGTATTTGCCACGGTCTTGGTTCCGATGGCTTCTTGCGGAAATGATACACCGGCTGACACAACGTCACAAACGATAGGCTTGGGTGAAGCGTCCGACAGCGCACCAAGTTCATCTACAGGAAATACAGAACCTTCAACTGTACTGGAGGATCTTTTTGACACTCCTGAAAGCTACACGATATCGAAGCAGGACTATTCTCTCAACGTTGAGATATCAAGATCGCAGAAATCCAAGTCGGGGGCTCTCGATATAGAAAAAGCACAATATCTTTCTATGTATATCTCGGATAAGCTCGGCGTATCTCCTGCTCTTACGACAGACTTCATGAAGGTAGAAGATTCCGAAAAATTTGAGATAATAGTCGGCGCGACCGACCATCCCGAGACCGATGCGCTTCTCACTTCAATGTCGTACGGTGACTATGCTGTACGCGGCATCGGAAACAAGATAATCGTTATGGCGTTTAGTGAGGAAGGCTATGAAAAGGCTGTAACCCACCTTATCACCGCTATAAACAACGGTCTTAACAAAAAAGATAAGACTATAACCCTTAACACCGCCGAATTAAATATAACCGAATCATGCCATAAGCAGCTCGCTGCCCTTCCACGTTACGAAGGCGGAAGGTTCTTTGCGTCGTATGACGCGGGGCGTGTTACGGCATCAACCGACTGCGACCAGATAATAGTAAGCTCTACCAACGCGACCGAATACGCAGAGTATCTTACAAAGCTTGAAGCAAACGGATATACAAAGTATACCTCGACTGAAATGGGAAGTAATAAGTTTGCTATGTACACAAACGCTTCTTATACCGTAAACGTAGGTTATTATCCAAGTGCGAACGAAGCAAGAATACTTATCGAGCCGAAGGGCGCGCTTCCGACACGTGAGGAGGATAATAACACTGCTCAAAAGACCACCTCACAAATAACGATGCTCGGAGGTCAAGCCGATGAGAAAGGCAACTCGCTCGGTGTACTTATACGCCTCGAGGACGGACGTTTTATCGTTATCGACGGAGGCAACGGTGGAAAAACCATTGTCGGAAACTTTATAAAAACAATAAAGAATCAATCCTTAACCGAAAAGCCTGTGATCGCCGCGTGGATAATAACGCACACGCACGGCGACCATACAAGACTGCTCTATGACGGCTACGAGGATATTAAAAATGCAGGCATAACCGTGGAAAGCATAATAACCAACGAGCTGTCAAGATTCGAGGTTGACAGAGCTATAGCTTACGACATATCCGCCAATCAGCCCAACATATATGAATTTCCCGAAGCTGATTACGGATACGCTATTAAAAAAATAATTGAAGAAATCGCCCCTTCTCTCGGAGCTGATCTTTACAAGCCTCACATAGGTCAGGTCTTCAATATCTCTAACTGTAAGATCGAGGTTTTGTATACTCTCGAAGGCTATGCCCCTAATATATGTAACACACAAAACACCACATCTGTGGTTATGAAAATGACATTCACCGACAGTGCGAGCGGCAAGGTTACCACATTCCTCAGTACAGGTGACGCAACCGGATTTGCAATGAAGGTCACGACCGATTTCTTCGGAGACTACCTAAAAGCCGATATTCTGACTGTAGCTCATCACGGTGCTATGACATGGGGTGACGATGCAGCGATGGTAGCGGCCTACAAAAAGATAAACGCCGCGCTTCTGCTCTGGCCGACAGATGAAAGATATTACGACGCCTCTACGGTTGCAACACAAAACAAACCGCTTTTCAGCAACCCGGGCTTTAAAGAGAGTTATCTTATGGGTAAGATCGGCGAAGGCGTTATAATACCCCTTCCATACACGGTTGGAAACGTACGAACCGGCAAACTGTTTTGAAATAATTGACGCTATCCGTACGGTATATTTGATTCCTAATGAATTGCGCCCTAAGATGCGTTAATATAATTTTTCAATTCTCTCTCTTGAAAACAGATAAATAGGGTGAGTCAAATGCATTTTTGACTCACCCTATTTATAAAAAAGTTATAAAATTCGTTATAAAATCCGTCAAATACGTTATTGATTTTTCGGATATTTTATGGTAGAATAAGCTTACAAAACCATTAAATGCCGTAGGCGGCCGATCACTTACCGAGATTTGTGTGTCCTTTATATGTTTTCTTGGGTTCTCATGAGTACAAAAGAATCGCCGCCAAACCGTGCAAATATATTGAGGTGAAGCAAATGGCAGAAACAAGAAAAATAAGAATTGTAGCAGATTCGTCAGCCGACGTGCTTTCTTTAAACGGAATGGACTACAGCGTCGCTCCGCTTAAAATAATAAGCTCCGATCAGGAATTTACTGACGATGCCTCGCTTGACATTGAATCAATGGTAAACTATTTTGATAGCTACAAAGGCAAATCAAAGACCTCCTGCCCGAACGTTTCCGACTGGATCGACGCCTTTGGAGACGCCGATGACGTTATCTGCGTTACTATAACGAGTGCCCTTTCGGGAAGCTATAATTCGGCTTGCAACGCAAAGCAGATATACGAATCCGAGCATGAGGGCAGACGCGTTTGTATTATAGATTCGCTTTCCGCGGGTCCGGAGCTTCGCTTGCTTATAGAAAAGCTCGGAGAATACGTAAAAAAAGGTCTTGATTACGAGGAAATCTCTGCCAAAGCAAAAAGATATCTCGGTCAGACAGGACTTATCTTTATGCTCAAATCAATGAAAAACCTTGCAAATAACGGCAGAGTATCTAAGGCGAGCGCAAGGATAGCGGGATTCCTCGGAGTTCACGTTATCGGAAAGGCAAGCGACCACGGCACACTTGAACCGACAGACAAATGTCTTGGCGAGGAAAATGCGCTCAAAAAGCTGGTTTCAAGACTCAGCGAGCTTGGTTTTTCGGGTGGAAAGGTCAGAATATCGCACAGCCTTAACGAGCGCGCCGCAATGCTTCTCGAAAAGCTTATATTCGAAAAATTTTCGTCCGCTCAAATAGAGATATATAAATGCCGCGGGCTTTGCAGCTTCTATGCAGAAAAAGGCGGGATGCTCATAGGCTTTGAAAAAAGCACTGTGTTAGCTTGATGTTTTACAAATAAATTTAAATTTTAAAATATTTTTGCCACCTCTGTAGTGGAGAAATGGAGATTGATTATGAAACTTTCGTTCGGTTCAGCTTTTCAACAAGCAGGAGAAAAACACTCTCACCTTGAGCTTCTCAAGATAGCCAAGGAAATAGGCTTTGGATGTTATGACCTCGACCTCGGTCTTGCGGGAAGTATGACAGGTGAAGACAGAGATTCCAATGCTGAGACTTGGAAAAATTTGTTTGAGGAGGCAGGGGTTTCGGTGACTCAAACTCACGCGCCAAAAAAATCGTTTGAGATCGTAACGGGATGTCTCTTTTTCTGCCAAAAGGCAGGCTTCCCAAACGTAATTGTCCACCCTATTGCCACCCCTAATAATACTCGCGACGAGTTCTGGGAAAAAAACATAACACGAATAAAATCTTTTATTCCGTACGTTGAAGAAACGGGTGTCGAGATACTCGTTGAAAATATCGGTCAGTATACAGACCCGTATTTCTTCTGGTCAGGCAAGGATCTGCGCGCTTTTCTTGACGAGATAGATCATCCGCTTATAAACGCTTGTTGGGATATAGGTCACGCCAACCACTTCTACTATATGCACGTCGGCGGAAGCCAGTACAATTCCATAATCACTCTCGGCGACAAACTCAAAGCGATCCATGCTCACGACAATATAGGATACTTCACGCACTACACGCAGGGGGTCATTGATATGCATATGATGCCCTATGCGACAGGCGGTTGCTCCGTAAGCTGGGATGCTGTTCTGCAAGGTCTTAAGGATATAAACTATAAAGGCACGTTCAATTTTGAAACTCCCGGTGTATTCACATCAAAGAGGGCGGTAGATTTCGTTTATAACGGTGAGGTCGTAGACAGACTTAAGAAGCCTTCCTTTGAGGTTTGGAAGGCAAGCACGCAGCTTCTTCACGCAATAGGTAAATCTATGCTTGAAGAGTATGATATGTTTGAGGAATAAAGTAGTTTCAAAAAATAAAAAAGGAGATCGCTTATGAAGCTTTCTTTAGGTTCGGCTTTTCAGCAGGCAGGAGAAAAGCACACACCGCTTGAGCTTTTGAAGCTTTGCTATGAAATCGGTTTCAGAGGCTACGACCTCAGCATCTCTGCAAATATGGCAGCAGATGAGGATCGGAATGCTAAGGCGTCATATTGGAAAAGTTTGTTTGAAGAATCGGGGCTTGAAGTTACACAGACTCACGCACCGTTCAAAAACAGTGAACCTATGTTTGACGCGGTCAGCGGTACTTTGTATTTTTGTGAAAAGGCAGGCTTTAAAAATACCGTTATTCACCCTGTTGGATACGACGGAAACTCACGCGACGAATTTTTTGAAAACAATCTAAAATACGTACGCTCTCTTATCCCTCACGTTGAGGCGACCGGAACCGAGCTTCTCGTTGAAAATATCGGTCAGTATACAGACCCGTATTTCTTCTGGTCGGCCAAGGATATGCGTGAATTTCTTGATGAGGTCAACCATCCGCTTGTTAACGCTTGTTGGGATATAGGTCACGCAAACCATTTCTACTATATGCACGTCGGCGGAAGTCCGTACGATTCGATAGTCACGCTCGGAGACAAACTTAAAGCAGTCCATGCGCATGACAACGTCGGATATTTCACCCACCACAAGCAGATAACCATCGATATGCACATGATGCCCTATGCCTCAGGCTTCTGCTCTGTTAACTGGGATGCCGTTATGCAAGGGCTTAAGGACATAAACTACAAGGGTACGTTCAATTTCGAGACCGGTGGAGTATCATCTGTAAAGAAAAGACCTGAATTTGTATATGACGGAGAGGTGGTTCACACTTTGGAAACACCGTCGTTTGAGGTCTGGAGAGACGGCACACGTCTGCTTCACTCAATAGGTAAATCTATGCTTGAAGCATACGGTATGTACGAAGAATAAAATAATAAGAATCTCGGAGCTGACAGCTCCGAGATTTTTATTATTTTTTATCTTTCTTTTTCTTTGTTTTAAGTTGTCTCAATACCGAAAAATTTGCTATTACGTAGGTCGCCATTATAATGATTCCTATGATCAGAAATACGCCAAGCAGACCTATTCCCATATATTTGAGATTTTCAATAAAATTATAAGGTTCGAATATCATAATAATCTCCATTCCGCCGCCATAGCGGCGGCACAACAAAATAATAAAATTCAAATGCGTTCGCTTTGCGAACAAAAATGGGTTCGGGTCCCATTTTTAATTTGAATTTGGTAGCGTGACAAGTGAATTTCACACACAGTATGATAATCTTTCACGCTAATCTCCTTTCATTACGAGAAGAATCCAAGCACGAGTGCGCCCGCGATAACCGAGGCTATCTGTCCCGAAACGTTAACACCTATCGAATGCATAAGCAGGAAGTTCTGGTTGTCCTCTTCAAGTGCAAGCTTATGAACGATACGTCCGGACATCGGGAATGCCGAAATACCGGCAGCACCTATCATAGGATTGATAAGTGGCTTCTTAAGAAGCTTCATAATTACGTTATAGAGCTTTGCAAACAGTACGCCGCCGGCAGTATCGAAGATGAACGCAACGAGACCGAGTCCCATAATGAGAAGAGTTGCGGGAGCGAGGAACTGTTCGTAATGCATATTGAATGCTATAGTGATTCCGAGCAATATTGTTATAAGGTTTGCAAGCACCTTCTGCGCTGTCTCGGATATAGAATCAAGGACTCCGCACTCACGGATAAGATTACCGAACATAAGGAATCCGATAAGAGATCCTGCCGCAGGAGCAAAGATACACGCTACTATAGAAATAATTATCGGGAAAAGAATTCTCGTTGTCTTGGATACCGACTTCTGCTCGTACGGCATACGAATCATTCTTTCCTTCTTTGTTGTGAGCAGCTTGATAACCGGGGGCTGTATAATAGGAACGAGCGCCATATAAGAGTACGCCGCGACGGTAATCGCGCCTATATAATTAGAGCCGAGCGCGTTTGCAACAACGATTGAGGTTGGTCCGTCTGCCGCACCGATAATAGATATCGACGCCGCATCCTTTATTTCGGGGAAGAAAATTGAAGCCGTACAAAGTGTAAAGAATATACCAAACTGCGCGGCAGCTCCGAACAGCATAAGCTTAGGGTTGGTAAGCAGCGGTCCGAAGTCTATCATAGCCCCGATTCCTATAAACAAAAGCAGAGGAAACAGCTCGTTTGCAATACCCGCGTTATAAAGCGTTTCAAGAGGCTCTGCGATTCCGCCAAAATGCCTTACACCGTCAACGTAGGTAACGACACCCGGGAAGTTCATAAAAATTGCTCCGAAGCCGATAGGCAAAAGAAGCGTCGGTTCCATTTGCTTTTTGATAGCCAAAAAGATCAGTATTCCGCCAATCAGCCACATCAGCATCATTCTGACGTCGAGCTGAGTTGCGGGTTCAAACAGTTTGATCAGTTCTCCCATTTTTTTACTCCTAAAAGATTAATTATACTTCCCATTCATTGTACTATGATAGCACAAAAAAGTCAAGAAGCCTTTTGAAATTTATCATTTTTTGTTTACAATTATTACAACCTGCTTTCACAGTATGTATCTGTCGGTCATTTTTGGGAATAATACGTTCAGACTTATTATACCCATTTAGAGCAGCTTAAAATAGTTTTTTGTGCTTTCAAGTATTCCCTCTCGCCTCAGCTTCGCTATCTCAGCCGAAAGTCCGCTTCTCTCAACCTCAAGATAGTCGGCAAGCTCCTGACGGTCAAACGGTATATTAAAGCCGTCGCTGCCCGCGCGTTTTGCGCACATCATAAGGTAAGTCATCAGCTTTTCCCTCGTCGTTCTTTTTGAGATAACCTCTATCTTTTGGTTAAATACTATCGTTTTTCTTGCAAGGTCCTTCATAAGATTAAATATAAGCTGCTTATGGAAGCCGCAGCTGTTTTCACAGGTGCTGAGTATATGCGATGCGTTTATGAGCATTATCTCGCTCGGCTCGTTGGCAATCACATTTACGGGAACAGAATCCATTTCAGCGCAGGAAAAAGCCTCTCCGAACAGCTCAGACTCACCGACCTCTGCGAGTATGCTTCGGTTTCCGTAATAATCGGTGCGTATTATCTGACAAGAGCCTGACAGCACGATACCGAGATATTTCGCAGGCGAGCCTTCCGCCATAACAGTGTATTTTTTGTCAAACGATTCCACCCTTGCGCCAAGACAGACGAGCATTTTTTTGAGCTGTTCGTCGTTTATGTCGTCAAAAAGAGTGCATTTTCTGATAGAATTAAAATATTTTTTCATGTTTTCCTCGATTTTGTTGAAAATTCAACATACTTTACGGATAGATTATACTATAATATGCTCATAAAAGCAAGAGCGCATCAAAAAATTCTGAAAATACATAAAATTTTATTTAGAGGATGTATTAGATATATGAAGGTTGCATTTTTTGACACAAAGCCGTATGACCGCGAGACCTTTGACAAATACGCGGAGCAAAACGGCATAAAATTCAAATACTACGAAACAAAGCTCAACCCCGACACCGTCGGCCTTGCACAAGGCTACGATGCCGTATGCGCTTTCGTCAACGATACGGTAAACGACACGGTCATAGATAAGCTGAACGAATTCGGCGTCAATATTCTCGCGCTCAGATGCGCGGGCTTTAACAACGTGGATATGAAGCACGCCTACGGAAAGCTCCACGTGCTGCGAGTTCCCGCGTATTCACCGTATGCCGTCGCAGAGCATGCAATGGCATTGCTTCTAACCTCGATAAGACGTATTCACAAAGCGTATATACGCTCAAAGGATTTCAATTTCAGTCTGTCGGGTCTTACCGGCTTTGACCTTTACGGAAAAACGGTCGGCGTTGTAGGAACAGGTCGAATCGGTCGCGTATTTATCGACATCTGCCGCGGCTTTGGTATGAAGGTTTTAGCTTATGATAAATACCCCGCAAAAGAGCTTGATAACGGTGACACGGTACGCTACGTCGGTCTTGACGAGCTTTTTGATAGCTGTGACATAATCTCTCTGCACTGCCCTCTCACCGATGACACCTATCATATGATAAACGCAGAAGCTCTCGCAAAATGCCGCAAGGGCGTGGTTATTATAAACACCTCACGCGGCGCTCTGGTTGATGCCGAGGCGCTTCTCGCCGCAATAAAATCACGTCAGGTCGGCGCCGCCTGCCTTGACGTTTACGAGGAAGAGTCCGATGTTTTCTTCGAGGACAATTCGGGTCACATTATGGAGGACGATACCCTTGCAAGACTTATTTCGATGCCTAACGTGATAGTTACATCGCATCAGGCATTCCTTACGCGCGAGGCTCTCGAAAATATAGCCGACACCACTGTACGAAATCTTAAAGAGCTTACAGAAAACGGAGAATGCCCCAACGAGCTGTGCTTCAAATGCGGTTCGGTAGATGATTGCAAACACGGGAAATGCTTTTAAATAATAAGGAGAAAAACTATGATAAGAAAAATAATCAACATCGACAAAGAAAAATGTAACGGCTGCGGCGCATGCGCCAAGGCGTGTCACGAGGGCGCTATCGAGATGATAGACGGCAAGGCAGAGCTGACTCGCGAGGACTACTGTGACGGTCTCGGTGACTGTCTGCCCGCCTGCCCCACGGGCGCTATCACCTTCGAGGAAAGAGAAGCCCCCGAGTATGACGAAGCCGCAGTACTTCGGGCAAAAGCTCAAAAAATCGGCATAAAGCTCCCCTGCGGCTGTCCCGGCACGGCGGCTAAAGCAATAAAACGAAACGACGATAACATTCCGTCAGTTCGTCCGTCGGCATCGGTCAGCCGTCTGTCTCAGTGGCCGTGTCAGATAAAGCTCGTGCCGCCTCACGCTCCGTATTTCGATAACGCAAACCTGCTTATCGCCGCTGACTGTACGGCTTACGCCTACGGAAGCTTCCACGAGGATTTCATAAAAAATCACATAACTCTTATCGGCTGTCCGAAGCTCGACGTCGGTGACTATACCGAAAAGCTCACCGAGATTATACGTAACAATAATATAAAAAGCGTAAAGGTAGTTCGCATGGAGGTTCCCTGCTGCGGCGGTATCGAAAACGCTGTCAAGAACGCGCTTAGGTCAAGCGGTAAGTTTATACCTTGGCAGATAGTAACCGTATCTACCGATGGAAAAATTTTAGAATAATTTTTTTTACTATTGTTTTTAAAGAAGATTTGTTGTATAATACATACTGAAGTACAAAAAAATCAAGAGGTGCAAAATGAACATAACCAACGATATAAAGTATATCGGTGTCAATGACCGTAAGGTCGATCTGTTTGAGGGTCAGTATGAGGTTCCGAACGGTATATCATATAACTCTTATGCCATAATCGATGACAAAATAGCAATTATGGACACTGTCGATGCGTCGTTCACTCACGAATGGCTCGACAATATCCAGAATACGCTCGGTTCAAGAAAGCCCGACTATCTTATCATTCAGCATATGGAGCCCGACCACTCGGCAAACATCGTGAATTTCCTTAAGGCTTATCCGAATGCGCAGGTGGTCTCATCTGCAAAAGCATTTACAATGATGAAAAACTTTTTCGGCAAGGATTTATCTGAAAACGGTATCGTTGTCGGCGAAGGCGACACACTCACACTCGGAAAACACACGCTTACCTTCGTGACGGCCCCTATGGTGCATTGGCCCGAGGTCATAGTCACATACGACAGCACCGATAAGGTTCTCTTCTCTGCCGACGGATTCGGTAAATTCGGCGCGCTTGACACCGACGAGGATTGGGCGTGCGAGGCAAGAAGATACTATATAGGCATCGTCGGTAAATACGGCGCGCAGGTTCAGTCTCTTCTTAAAAAAGCGGCAGGACTTGACATAAAATATATCTGTCCGCTTCACGGTCCTGTGCTTGACGGCGACCTTGACTACTATATTGCAAAATATTACACGTGGTCGAGCTATCAGCCCGAGGACGAGGGTATAGTTATCGCTTATACCTCTGTATACGGCAATACCAAAAAAGCAGTGCTTCAGCTTGCAGACAAGCTAAAAGAAAAGGGATGTCCCAAGGTCACAGTCTACGACCTTGCAAGATGCGATATGGCAGAGGCGGTCGAGGATGCATTCAGATACAGTAAGCTCGTTCTTGCAACCACCACGTATAACGCAGGCATTTTCCCGTATATGCGTGAGTTTATAAATCACCTTACAGAGCGTAATTTCTCAAACAGAACCGTCGCATTTATCGAAAACGGAAGCTGGGCACCTCTTGCAGCAAAGGTCATGAAGGGTATGCTCGAGGACTGCAAAAACATTACCTTTGCAGAAAATTCCGTAAAGATACTTTCCGCTTTGAACGAGGACAGCACAGCACAGCTGAACGCTCTTGCCGATGAGCTATGCCGCGAGTATCTTGCGCAGCAGGATTCAACAGCAAACAAGAACGACCTGACCGCTCTTTTCAATATCGGCTACGGTCTCTACGTTATCACCTCGAACGACGGCAAAAAGGACAACGGTCTTATTGTAAATACTGTAACACAGGTGACGAATACACCTAACAGGATCGCCGTTACCATCAATAAGGCAAATTACTCTCACCACATTATTAAGCAGACAGGCAAGATGAATATCAACTGTCTCACAGTCGATGCTCCCTTCAAGGTGTTTGAGACGTTCGGCTTTGTCAGCGGAAGAAACGTAGACAAATTTGCAGACTGCGAGCCGCTTCGTTCGGATAACGGTCTTGTATTCCTGCCGAGATATATCAATTCGTTTATGTCGCTTAAG
The DNA here is from genome assembly GCA_045589735.1 of Eubacteriales bacterium. GTDB lineage: Bacteria > Bacillota > Clostridia > Oscillospirales > CAG-272 > RGIG3994. Next base: position 24,883 of record JAZNPQ010000009.1, read on the forward strand.
GTCGAGCAATATATAGACATCGACACACACGGAATGTTCATCTGCTCGATAACCGAGTCGAGAGTTATCTCCGACAGAGAGACAATGACCTACACCTACTATCAGAACAACGTTAAGCCGAAGCCCAAGACCGACGGCAAGAAGGGGTATGTCTGCAAGATCTGCGGATACGTTTATGAGGGCGAAACGCTTCCCGAGGATTTCATCTGTCCTCTTTGCAAGCACGGCGCGTCCGATTTTGAAGAAATAAAATAATATAATCATAGAAGGAGAAAAATTATGAAATACGTATGTGATGTATGCGGATGGGAATACGACGAGGCAGTCGGTTCTCCCGATAACGGTATCGCTCCCGGAACAAAATTCGAGGATCTTCCCGAGGATTTTGAGTGTCCCCTTTGCGGTGTCGGCAAGGACAGCTTCAGCAAAGCAGAATAAATTAAGAAACTAACTATCCGCTTGGTCTTAACCAAGCGGATTTGTTTAGAATAACAGAAATACACAGACGGACCTGTAGCCGTTCTGAAAATTAAATTAGTTTGAATTATTGCTAAATGTTATTGACATTTTGATATAAGCAATGTACAATTAGTATGTGTTTTTATACAGAAAAAACAAATACTCGCAAAAGAGCAACCAAGAAAGGAAGTCACTATGAAAAAATTAGTAAGCATATTGCATATCTGCGTACTATGATATCTTGTGCGTCAGGTGGCGGCGATGAAACAACAGGAGCTGACGTTCAAACCACAGAGCCGCAAGACGGAACGACCACAGTCGGAGCGACAGACGAAACCTCTCAGCCTCAGGATGAAACGACCACAAGCGGAGCGACAGACGAAACCACCGAAGCTGACAGCACGACCTCTCAGCCGCCCGAGAACAACAGTCCGTTTGGAATCAGTATGTCTGACCTTAACGATATGATGCAACCGATCTTTTCCGGCGATACGGTAAAAAATGAGACCATTATGTTCATAGAAAAAGGTGAGGTCAAAAAGCTTTTGTTCCCAATATATAGCGTGATTTCGGTTACGTCCTATGACGGCAAAAAAGTTTATAAGGAAGGCGTAGACTATTCTATAACAAACGGAAAGATCAAGGTCCTTGAAAATTCATCTATCCCGTGTATCACTACCGCAAAATATTACGACTGCCCGGGAAGTAAGCTGAATACCCTGTACAACGGCGTATCAACTCCTACGTATTGGGGAGAAAATAAGATGGACGAGTGGCAGGTCAACGTAAACTACACCCACTCAAAAAAATGGAGTGGTTTTGAACAGGATTGTCAGGCTGATATATTTGAGAATTTCATAAAGAAGCTTCAGAACGGTGAAAACGTAACCGTGTTCTTCTACGGAGACTCTATCACCAACGGAGCAAACGCAAGCTTTTACGCTAATATTGAGCCTTACCAGCACAGCTACCCGATGCTCTTCACCGAGGCTTTAGCGGACCTTTTTGGTTACACAGTAAAATATGTAGAAGTCAACGAACGTCTCAACGGAACCGCCCGCGTACCCGGTAGCAAATATGTTGGCGGTACAAACGGTACAATAACCTACGTTAACACAGCTGTCGGCGGCTGGAACACCAAGAACGGAGCCGATAACGTTAAGACATACGTTAATAATTTGGTGAAAACTTACGGTTGCGATCTGCTCGTTCTCGCTTACGGTATGAACGACGGCACAAACGCTCCCTCTTTTACGAGCAATAATCTCAAAGCAATTGTAGACAGTGTTCTTACCGACGCGCCCAATACAAGCGTTGCTTTGATAACTACTATGGTAAACAATCCGGCTGATACCGGACGTTCTGCGACGGCTAAAGCAAATCAACGAGGCGCAATAGAGGATCTCGCAGAGAAATACGTTAAAGCCGGAATCCCCTGCGGAGTTTGCGATATGGGCTCCCTCAGCTTAGCTGTTTTGAAGCGTAAGGATTTCCACGACTACTCTGGAAATAACATTAATCACCCCAACGACTTCTTTGGCCGTGTTTACGCGCAAACCTTGCTCCAGACAGTTATCGGCTACGAAAACATGGGCTGATAATAAATGTTAATAAAAAAGACAAGAAATCAGTCCGAATCTTACGAAACGGACTGATTTTTTGTTTGAAGTTTTACATCTGACCAAAACAAAGCAGGATGCAAAAGCATCCTGCTTTGTTTTGGTCGGAGTGAGGTGATTCGAACACCCGACCTCTTGGTCCCGAACAAATACGCCATCGTTTTTTGACTACTATTGTTGACTTTTTGGTGCTTTTTAGTCCGAAAACGATGCTTTCCGATGCTCTCGTTCGCACTGTTTCCACGTAGTCCGAAGCCGTAGATGGTCAAAGATGTGGTCAAGCCACAATCCGAGCCACAAAACCAAACCGCGATTATAGCAAACTCATACCGTCAGGTGACTAAACGGTTCACCCCGTGTCGAGTTTTTTCTTCTGCCGTTAGTATAGCATACTATCAAGAATTAGTCAAGCGCCTTCTCTCAACACTCAAAATTTGCATCGCAGAAGTCAAAGAAAACGCCGAGAGAAAAAACAATCTCTACAAGTGTTAACTGTGAGCGATTAAAAATCCCTCATTTTAGAAATAATATTGAGGGAATATTCCCTCAAACCGTTGACAATTCCCTTATATTGTGGTATTATTTAAGGGAACGAAAGCGAGGTTAAGGTTATGAGAACATTTAACTACTCCAAAATTAACGAACAAAAATGGGATTCGGAGCTTCTCAGCTTAATAGCGGCAATCTACAAAGAAGCCGGAAAGCAGGAGATGTATCTCAAACAACGTCCCGAAGAACTCGAAAAGCTTGTTGAGATTGCAAAAGTACAAAGCACGGAGAGTTCCAATGCTATTGAAGGTATCGTTACCACGAACACGAGAATCAGGCAGATCGTAGAGGATAAGACAACTCCTAAAAACAGAGATGAGCAAGAAATTGCAGGCTACCGTGATGTGTTAAACATCATCCATGAGAGCTTTGATGCCATCCCTATTACGCCTAACTATATTCTGCAGCTCCATAAAATTCTGTATAGCCATATGAACAATCCTGCGGCTGGAAGAACCAAGAGCGTGCAGAATTATATCAGCGCGACTTATCCCGACGGCAGTACAAGAACGCTATTCACTCCTCTCGATCCGTTTGAAACACCGACCGCACTCGAAAGCATCTGTAACGAGTTTAATCGTGTAATCGGTAACAATGAATTAGAACCGTTGATTGCCATTCCAATATTCATTCACGACTTCCTTTGCATCCACCCATTCAATGACGGAAACGGAAGAATGAGCCGTTTGCTCACGACTCTGCTTCTTTACAGAAGTGGCTTCTACGTTGGAAAATATATATCGCTCGAAGCAAAGATCGCCAAGAATAAAGATTTGTACTATGATGCACTTGGCGAAGCGCAGAACGGTTGGCACGAAGGAAATGAGGATGCAGTTCCTTTCATCAAATATCTGCTTGGAACGATACTTGCAGCTTATAAGGATTTTGAAGATAGGTTCAAACTTGTGGAAACCAAACTGCCAGCACTTGAAACTGTGCGTCGCGCAACGATGAATAAGATCGGCAGATTTTCCAAGCAAGACATCAGGGAGCTGTGTCCTTCGCTCAGTATAAGTTCTATTGAGGGCGCACTCCGAAAGATGGTTGCTGAAGGAGAGTTAAAGCGTGAAGGTAACGGAAAGAATATTCGTTATTTTAGACTCAAATAATAAAATGAAATTGGGGAACAGCGTATAACGACTATATTGCAAATGTTCCCCCAATGCATATTTTAGGATAGTTCAAAATTGTGATTATGCATATTTTCGGAAGGCAACCGTCAATCCATACGCAAAATTTGCTTCGCAGAAGTCAAAGAAAACGCCACGTGAAAAAAGCCCAAATTTATTTTCGAAAAAGTGCTGGACTTCCTCTCTCTTCTGTGGTATGTTGTTGTGCTAACAGGAGGTGCAACCTATGAAAAGTATGATAAAAGAGCTATGGCACGGAAACATTATTCCGCAAGAGGACAGCAGAAACAACTCCAAGGAGATGAAGGAGCTACTCGGATACATGGCAAGGCATCACGAGGACTTGGAAAAGACCTTCACCGACGAGCAGAAGGAGATCTTCGAAAAGTTCCATAACTGCTGGGACGAGTACATAAGCCTTGCCGAAGCAACCATCTTCGAATATGCATTCCGCCTCGGAGCAAGGCTCACGATGGAGGTACAGTCAGATGGTGAGTAAATAATAGCTAAGGGCTGACGAAAACAATCGTCAGCCCTTAAGTTATTCATCATTTTTTATAATTCAAATAATGCTCCTTCACGGCAGCAAAAGATTTTTCGCTGATCACGTGTTCAATGCGGCAGGCATCCTCGGTGGCGGTTTCTTCATCAACGCCGAGAGCCATCAGCATATTGGTTAGAACGGTGTGACGTTCATACAGTTGTTCCGCCAAGGCTTCACCTTTGTGTGTCAGTGTAATGTATCCTTCGGAATCAACTAAGATATGCTCACTTTTCTTCAAAAGTCCAACGCCACGGCTTACGGAAGGCTTTGTATATCCAAGGTACGCGCCTACGTCTATGGCACGTATCTTATCATTCTTCCGTAATAAAACATAAATCGCTTCGAGATACATCTGTCCCGATTCGTGCATTGCCATATGAGCCGCCCCCTTTCGATTGCTACTTGACTATTATAACATAGGAAAGATAAAATTTCAAGCAAAAACCGCCAAAATTAGTGTAAACTAACAAATTTGTGCAAAACTTATTGTCAACGGGTTAGCAATCGCTAACCGAATTGTACAACCATACGAATTTCAAAAAACGGTGCAAAAATGATTGACTTTGAAGGGAAAATGAAGTATAATATATGTAGGTTAGCAGTTGCTAACCATGGTGAAACTACAAGCCGATATCGGAGAAAGGAGCTTACGATGAACCTTCGTGAAGCACAAGACGGAAAAGAATACATCATAAGCAGAATTGAAACCGATGATGAGGAGCTCAATGCTTTTTTGTTCTCCCTTGGATGCTATAGCGGTGAGGCGATCACCGTAGTACGCCACCTTAAGGGTGGCCTCGTCGTTGCAATCAAGGATGGAAGATATAATATTGATAATCAGCTTGCTGAAGCTATTATTATATAATTTTGTATGCCATGAAATTGTATGCCTCAAAACAGCAAGCTGATTATTTTTTTGGCATGCGGTTAGCAATTGCTAACCAACACTTAAGACTGTAATTTATATCCGAAAGGATTAAAATAAGGAGGAAATCCAATATGAGAATTGCTTTGGCGGGCAATCCCAACTCAGGTAAGACCACCATGTATAATGCTCTGACCGGACGCAGCGAAAAGGTCGGCAACTGGGCTGGTGATACCGTTGACAAGAAAGAACACCCCATTAAAAAGGCGTATGCATGTAGTGAACAGCTGATTGCTGTTGACCTTCCCGGAGCATACTCCATGTCACCCTTCACGAGCGAGGAAAGCATCACAAGCTCCTACGTGAAAAAAGAAAATCCCGACGTTATCATCAACATCGTGGATGCTACCAACCTCAGCCGTAGCCTTTTCTTCACTACGCAGCTTTTAGAGCTTGGTATTCCCGTTGTCGTTGCTCTCAATAAGAGCGATATCAACGAAAAGAAGGAAACAAAAATTGACGTGGATGCCTTGAGCGCAAAGCTCGGTTGTCCCGTAATCACTACCGTTTCTACCTCAGCAAAAGGACTCAAGGCACTTGTCACCGCTGCCGCATCCTTGGCAGGTCAAACACAGAAAGCACCTTATCATCAGGGTGACATCGACCTTTCCGACAAAACCGTTGTTGAAGCCGCAGACCGTAAGCGCTTCGAGTTTGTAAACGGAATTGTAAAGACGGTTGAAACCCGTAAGGTATTCACAAAGGAAAGAAACATCGGGGACAAGATCGATGCCGTTCTTACAAATAAGTGGCTCGGTATTCCGATCTTCGCTCTCATAATGTGGGCGGTGTTCTGGATCTCGCAGTCCGGTCCCGGCTTGTGGCTTTCCGAAGGTCTCGACATTGGCGAAACTCACCTTTGGGGTCTCGTTGACTGTATCGGTTGGTTCAAGGGCATCGTTGAAGGTTGGCTCGGTGGAGCACATCATCTCATCCAAGCAATTATCCTTGAAGGTATTATCGAAGGCGTTGCAGCCGTTGTTGGCTTCTTGCCTCTGGTAATGGTTATGTACTTCCTTATCGCTCTTCTTGAGGATTGCGGTTATATGGCTCGTGCTACCGTCGTTCTTGATCCTATTTTCAAGAAGGTCGGTCTTTCCGGCAAATCCGTCATTCCTTTCATCATCGGTACAGGTTGTGCGATCCCCGGTATCATGGCTTGCCGTACCATCCGTATCGAGCGCGAGCGCAGATCTACCGCTATGCTGACTCCCTTTATGCCTTGCGGCGCAAAGCTTCCCGTTATCGCTCTTTTTGCAGGTGCATTTTTCAGCGAATCCTCTTGGGTTGGCGTAACTATGTACTTTGTAGGTATCGTTTTGATCCTTCTTTGCGCACTGCTTATCAATGCGCTCAACGGTTACAAGGCAAGAAAGTCCTTCTTTATTATTGAGCTTCCCGAATACAAAGCGCCCTCCGTTAAGCTGGCATTCAAGTCGATGTGTCAGAGAGGTTGGTCTTACATAGTCAAGGCAGGAACGGTTATTCTCGTATGTAACTTTGTCGTTTACATGATGCAGACCTATAGCTGGAGCTTCCAAGTGGTTGAAGATCCCGCGAACTCCATCCTCGCTTCTATCGCAACTCCTATTGGATACGTAATCGCTCCTATCGTTGGTGTGGCTCTTTGGCAGCTTGCCGCAGCGGCAGTTACCGGCTTTATCGCAAAGGAATGTGTTGTTTCCACTCTCGCAACCGTATTTATGTTCGAGCATCTCGTTGATATGGATGCACTTGAAGCAACGGGTGCAATCACAAGCGCAAACATGGGCGGCATCTCGATTGTTGCAGGTCTTGCATTTCTTATGTTCAACCTCTTTACTCCTCCATGCTTTGCGGCGCTCGGCGCAATGAACTCCGAGATCAAGAGCAAAAAGTGGTTCTGGGCAGGCGTTGGTCTTCAGTTCGCAGTTGGATACGTTGTCGCATTCCTTACGTTCTTCTTTGGAACGCTATTTACAACTCAGAATTTCGGCGCAGCTTGGATGCCTATCCTTGGTTGGGCTATCACGCTTGCGATTGCCGCAGTCTTCACCTTCATGATTATCAGAAAGAACAAGCAGCTTAAGGCTGAATACGCTCTTAACGCATAATTATGAGTATCGTTGATTATATTGCAATCGCCGTAGTCGTGCTTACGCTAAGCGCAGCGGTATTCTATATCGTTCGCGCCAAGAAGCGCGGTGAAAAATGTGTGGGATGCCCTTACGCAAAGCAATGCGGAGGAAATTGCAACGGTGGATGTGGTCACGCCGAGGCAGAAAAAGGCAACGATAAACAATAATGTTAAGGGATGCGTACCGAGCGTCGCATCCCTTTTCAAAAATCGGAGGTTAGTCTTGGATAACAATGTGAAATTTACATTCGCACAAGTAAGATATATCGTTTGTTTGTATCGTTTATCACAGGGCGGATATGGAGTAAAGAACGTAGAGCTTGCGAGTGCCCTCGGTTTTAGCAAGCCGAGTGTACATAATATGCTGAAATCCCTTGCAGAACTTGGGATCGTTAAGCAAGAGATGTTTGGACTTGCCTTTTTCACCGACGAAGGACGTGCCTTGGCTCAGAAATATGTCGTTTGTTATGCAAAGCTCGAAAAAGAAATGACTGAAATATGTGGAAAGGGTGCGGCAAGTGAAAATGCAATTTGCGGTTTGCTTGCCGATATGCCGTATGATAGATTGAATGAGTTGTTTCACAGCAATCGCAACGGGAAAAGGGGATAAAATGGAAAACTATATCATCATCGGAATGATTGCCGTCATCGTAGTTATTGCTGTTATTTCAAGCATCAAGCACTTCAAGGGCGAGGGCGGTTGCTGTGGCGGTGGCAGCTACAAGCCGAAGCGTAAGAAGCTCTCGGGCATAAAATACACGAAAAAATTCAAGGTCGGCGGTATGCACTGCGAGCATTGTAAGAATAGGGTTGAAGAAGCCGTTAACGACATCAAAGGTGTTGCAGGCATAGTCGATCTCAAAAAAGGAGAACTGACCGTGTCCTATGCCGAGGACGTTGACGATAAAATCATAAAGGCAAAGATCGAAAGAGCCGGATATACGGTTACAAGATTAATAAATCAATAATTGCATCGCTGTAACCAAAGAAAATGCCCAACGAAAAAAGCTGAAATCGAAGGAGGTCTGTCCTACGGTCAGCCCTCAAAATTTGCATCGCAGTAGGCAAAGAAAAGGGCTCTGAGAAACACTTCTCAGAGCCAAAATGGTCGAGGTGACAAGATTCGAACTTGCGACTTCTACGTCCCGAACGTAGCGCTCTACCAAGCTGAGCCACACCTCGAAGGTGGTATTTTTCAATTTTTCTGTAAGTGGTCAAACATGTGGTCAAACCGAGGAATTGATGATTTTTCGACATTCGGGAGAGCCGAAAAAGTCAGTGTTTTCAAGGGCTTTCGGCACTTTCCGAAAAATCTGCGCCGAGAACGGTGATTGAGTCCCGAACCAAGCGCTCTACCAAGCTGAGCCACACCCCGAATTGATACCATAGTATTATATCACGGCACATTCTAATTGTCAAGTGTTTTTTGCAATTTTTTCGAAGTTACCGCGCAACTTCAAGTATTGCTTCGCAAAACTTGACAAAGTTACTTCGTAACTTTTGGGGTTCAAAACCTATCGTCCACCAACACGCAAAAAGCCCCCTCTCTTTTGAGAGGGAGCTTTTTGGTGCCGGAGACGGTGTTTCTTCAAGTATTGCTTCGCAAAACTTGACAAAGTTACTTCGTAACTTTTGGGGTTCAAAACCTATCGTCCACCAACACGCAAAAAGCCCCCTCTCTTTTGAGAGGGAGCTTTTTGGTGCCGGAGACGGGTTTCGAACCCGTACGATATTTTCATATCACGGGATTTTAAGTCCCGGGCGTCTGCCTGTTCCGCCACTCCGGCGCACAAGTGTTATTATACACTCAATACTATGTTTTGTCAAGAGATTTAAGAGAAAAAACGCAATCCGCCGTCAATACTCGCGTGTTGCGTTTTTTCCCTGATACGTACCTCTTCGGTACATCTCTTTATCAATATTGTTAAGCACCGCTGTTTTGCGTCTGCTCCATTCGGGAGCAAGTAAGCTGTCTCCTGCACCGTCACCGGTAAGTCTGCCTATAACCGTATCTGTCGGCAAAAGCTCAAGCGCGTCACAGACGGTCGAAATATAATCCTCTTCACTCATCGGAGTGTACTCACCGTTTTCATACATTTCGGCAAGTCTTGTGCCTTTTATGACATAAAGCAGGTGTATCTTAACCTGTTCGGGATTCAGCGCTGCGACCTTTTTTACAGTTTCGAGCATCTCTTCCCTGCTTTCGCCCGGTAAACCGAATATTATATGAACACATATACCTATCTTTTCACTCGCCGCGCGGAGCTTTTCATATCCTTCCGTAAAATCCGCAAAGCTATGCCCTCTGTTTATGATTTCTGCTGTTTTATCGTTCGAGGTCTGAAGTCCAAGCTCAACCGTCAGCACTGTTCGCTCAGCAAGAGACGCAAGATATTCAACCGTTTCATCTTCAAGACAGTCTGCTCTCGTTGCGATATTCAGACCGACAACGCCTTCCTCACAAAGTGCCGTCTCGAATTTTTCACGAAGCACAGAAATCGGTGCATAGGTGTTTGTGTGCGCCTGAAAATACGCTATTTTTCTTGAAGTATCCCATTTGTTTCCGAGTAGCTTTATACCCTCTTTGAACTGCTCCGAAATACTTTTGTCGGGAGTTCCCGCGAAATCACCCGATCCGCGACCCGAGCAATAAATACAGCCGCCGTATCCGCACCGTCCATCTATATTCGGGCAGGTGAAGCCTGCGTCTATAGGTATTTTTACGCATCTACCGCCGAATTTTTTACGCAAATAGTATTCGTAGGTCTGATATCGCTTGTTACTGTCGCTGTGTCGGTACGGATTTGTTTCTCTTTGCGTCTTTTTCATAATCCAAAGGAGAGGATTCCATAGGATTCGAGTACGTTATAAACACCTATGAGTATAAGAATACAACCACCTGCAAACTCTGCCTTTTTCTCATACTTAGAGCCAAAAATATTTCCTATCTTAACACCGATCATAGAAAGTGTAAAGGTCATAACTCCAATGATAAGCACAGCGATAAACACACTCATCTGAAGCCCCTCTGCCGCCATCGAAACGCCTGTTGCAAGTGCGTCTATACTTGTCGCTATTGCCAGCATCAGCATATTACCGAACTTAAGCGAATCGTCATGCTCCTCACAGCAATCGCATTTTTTAAGCGACTCGCGTATCATATTTGCGCCGATGATCACGAGAAGCACAAGCGCTATCCAAGGGCAAAAAGCATCTATATTTATCAGCTTACGAAGAACGGCAAACAAAAAATATCCTATAAGCGGCATAATTGCCTGAAAAACACCAAACCACGCGCCGACGGTTGTAGCTTTTCCGAAGGTCAGCTTTTTCATTGCAAGTCCCTTGCATATAGCGACGGCAAAAGCGTCCATAGAAAGCGCTATAGCCATTAAAATTACTGTTACGTATCCCATATTTCTCCTTACATTAAAAGGTGACCTTGACTAATCTATCAGGGTCACCGTTTTTAATTACGCTAAAAGTTTTTCTACTGCCGCAAGTCTTGCGCAACAGGTAAGAACGCTCATAGCCTCTTTAAGCTCAGAGTCCGACGGATAGGTCGGTGCGATTCTTATGTTACTGTCCTTGGGGTCGTTTCCGTAGGGGTATGTAGCGCCTACGTTTGTAAGCACGACACCCGCCTCCTTGCAAAGCTGATATGTTCTCTTTGCCGTTCCGTCAAGCACATAAAGGCTTACGAAATAACCACCGAGCGGCTTTGTCCAACGTGCTGTTCCGGTTGGAGCAAGGTCGAGTGAAAGTGTTTCCTCGACTATCTCAAACTTGGGTCTGATTATCTCGGCAAGCTCCTTCATGTGTCCGAGAATTCCTTCTGCCGACTGGAAATATCTGACGTGACGTATCTGATTTATTTTATCAAATCCGATAGTCTGAACGCTCATTATAGGCTTTATCTGCGCAAGATTTCTGTCGGATGCCGCAAAGATGGCAACGCCCGAGCCGGGGAAGCTTATCTTTGACGTTGAGGCAAAGTAAAATACCATATCCTCGCTTCCGCACTTTTCACATTCCGCAAATATATCAAGCAGCTCGTCTCGCTCGTCATCGTAAAGGTCGTGTACTGCGTATGCGTTGTCCCAGAAGATTCTGAAATCCTTTGCTTTGGGCTTAAGCGCGGCAAAGCGTTTTACAGTTTCGTCCGAATACGTGATTCCGTCGGGGTTCGAATATTTAGGACAGCACCAGATACCCTTGATGCTCGCGTCGGTCGATACAAGACGCTCAACCGTATCCATATCGGGACCTGTGGGTGTCATATCCACGGGTATGAGCTTTATACCGAGCGATTCGCATATAGCAAAATGTCTGTCATATCCCGGACACGGACAGAGGAATTTTACCTCTTCCTCGCGTCCCCACGGACGCTCACTTCCGACAACACCGTACAGCATTGCGCGTGCAACCGAGTCGTACATTATATTAAGCGACGAGTTTCCGCAAACTACAATATTCTTTTCGGGAATACCGTAAAGGTCGGAAAACATCTTCTTGGCTTCGGGAATACCGTCAAGTATACCGTAGTTACGGCAGTCACCTGCTGTCGAGCGGCAGTCCTTTGCATTCGATATGATACCGAGAATTCCCGCCAGCATATCAAGCTGCTCTGTTCCGGGCTTACCTCTTGAAAGGTCAAGCTTCAGATTTTTATCAACATAGCTCTTATAAAGAGCCTCAAGCGCGTTTTTTTCGTTAAGCAGGTCTTCCCTGCTCATTTGTGCATACTGCATATTTACCTCAAAATAATCAAATTAGAAATCTGCGTTTCCTGTCGTACGCGGGAACGCTTCTACGTCACGGATATTCTGGATTCCCGTGATGTACATGATAAGACGCTCAAAGCCGAGACCGTAGCCTGCGTGCTTTGTTCCGCCGTATTTGCGAAGATCGGTGTACCACCAATAATCCTCTGCGTTGAGTCCGAAGCGGTCTATCGCTTCAAGCAGACGGTCGTATCTTTCCTCACGCTGTGAGCCGCCGATAAGCTCTCCGACACCCGGAACAAGCATATCCGCCGCCGCGACTGTCTTTCCGTCGTCGTTCTGTCTCATATAGAACGCCTTTATCTCCTTCGGATAATCTGTTACGAAAACAGGCTTGCCGAATATCTGCTCGGTGAGATATCTCTCATGCTCTGTCTGCATATCCATACCCCAAAATACGGGATACTCAAACTCGTGACCGCACTCTTTGAGCTTTTCAACCGCGTCGGTGTAGGAAATACGTCCGAAATCGCTTGAAACAAGACCGTTAAGTCTGTCAAGCAGTCCCTTATCTATAAATTTATTGAAAAATTCAAGCTCACGGGGACATTCAGCCATTACGTACTTGATAACGTACTTTATCATAGCCTCAGCGGTGTCCATATAGTCGTTAAGGTCGGCGAAAGCCATCTCGGGCTCTACCATCCAGAACTCTGCCGCATGACGCTGTGTATTCGATTTTTCGGCGCGGAAGGTAGGACCAAAGGTATATACCTTACCGAACGCCATTGCAAAGGTCTCAACGTTAAGCTGACCCGAAACGGTAAGTCCCGCGTGCTTTCCGAAGAAATCCTTCGAGAAATCGACCTCTCCGTCCTCTGTCAGAGGCGGGTCCTTGGGATCTAGTGTCGTTACTCTGAACATCTCGCCTGCCCCCTCACAGTCAGAGCCTGTGATAAGAGGCGTGTGAACATATACGAATCCGTTTTCGTTAAAGAATTTGTGAAGTGCAAAAGCCGCTACCGAGCGTACGCGGAAGACCGCATTGAAGGTGTTTGAACGCGGACGAAGGTGTGCTATCGTACGAAGGTATTCAAGGCTATGACGCTTTTTCTGAAGCGGATAGTCGGGGGTGGAGCTTCCTTCGACATCTATCGACTCCGCCTTTATCTCAAAGGGCTGAGGAGCGTTCGGAGTCAGCTCGATAACACCCGTTACAACGAGTGAGCAGCCGATATTCTGTTTTGCTATCTCTTTATAATTTGAGAGCTTATTATCCTCAAACACGACCTGCAGATTCGAAAAATAGCTACCGTCATTCAGCTCGATAAAGCCGAACGCATTGCTGGCACGGATATTTCTCGCCCAACCTGCTACGGTTATTGTCTTGCCCGAAAATTTTTCCGGCTCTGCGAAAAGCTCCTTGATAAAAACTCTTTTCATTTCTCTTTGTCCTTTTCCCTTATTTTTAACTATTTTAGTATTATATCACATATTACGCAAAAATGCAAGATATAATCTTTAATTTGCAAAAAAATGTGTGAATTTTTTCATTTATTCGATTTTTTCCAAAATCTTCGCGCGATTTCTGCAAGAGACGACGGATTTCCAGCAAATTTGAGACCGTTCCACTGTTCGGGAAAAAGTCTTGTGTATGCGGGAGTTCCATAGCGTTCGTCAATAAGCACGACTATGCCCCTATCGTCATCGCGGCGTATAACGCGACCTGCCGCCTGAAGCACCGCGTTCATTCCGGGATAGGTATATGCATAGTCGTAGCCGTTCTGCTCGGTAACGAGATCATAGTAGTCTCTCAGTATGTTCCGCTCATTCGATATTCCGGGTGCACCGACCCCCACGATGATACTTCCTATAAGTCGCTTACCCGGCAGGTCAACGCCCTCGGAAAAACTTCCGCCAAGCACACAAAAGCCTATACGAAGCACGCCCGAATCGTCCTTGAACGACGCTAAGAATTCTTCTTTTTGCGCGTACGTCATTCCACGCTTTTGCACGACCGTCACAACTTCGGGGTATTTCTTTTTGAACTCGTCAAGCACCTTTTCCATATATTCGTACGACGGGAAATAACATATATAATTTCCTGCCTTAGCGCTGACGGTTGCCGCTATGTATATCGCGATCTTTCGGCAGTTTTTGTCGTTTCTGTCCTCTTTTTTTGTGCTTACCGTATCGACAGCCGCAATACAGAGATTGTCGCTGTCAAACGGTGACGGAAGGTCAACGGTAAATGCGCCCGACGTGCCGCAAAGCTCTGTAAAATAGTCAAGAGGTGTCAGAGTTGCAGAGAACAAAATTGCAGAGCGTGCCCTCGAAAGTCTTTCACCGAGTACGCCCGACGGATCGAGACAGAACACACGTACTCTCGTGTCGTTTCCGAGTATTTCTATGTAAGTTAGGAACTTTTCGTCATAGTAATCGTTTATGAGTATATATTTTTTCACGGCGTAAAGCAGCTCCGAGACCGCAGGATACAACGGATGGTCGCGCCTTGAATGTCTCCACTCGTCTGCCGATTCCGCAAAATCGTGCAATGCCTCGTAAAGTCCCTTGATGCGTGAACGCGTCATATAAAATCCACGCTCACCGTCGGGCGTTTTTACGAGACTGTCACGGCAAAGCTTTCGTAGCCCTCGAAGATACATTATTATCTTTTCAAGCGCCGCATCAAGCTCGGGCTCTCCGTTCCCCGACGAAATATAGACCGACTCAAACGCCGAACGTCTGAGTGTTGTGGAGTACATATCGCGTACGCGGTCGGGCAGGTTATGTGCCTCATCTATTAAAAATACGTTGTCACCGCCGATGGCGTTTTCAGAGAAATAACGTCTGAAATAAACTGCAGGGTCAAATGCGTAATTGTAGTCGCAAATAATTATGTCGCAAAGCTCTGAAAGATCGAGAGAAAGCTCATACGGACATACGGAAAACTCTTTTGCAACCGATTCTATTGCCGAACGAGAGAAACC
The DNA here is from genome assembly GCA_045589735.1 of Eubacteriales bacterium. Lineage (GTDB taxonomy): Bacteria > Bacillota > Clostridia > Oscillospirales > CAG-272 > RGIG3994. The sequence continues at coordinate 39,939 of JAZNPQ010000009.1, forward strand.
GTTACAGCGTTCAAGCAGAGCCGTAATGGCAAAATTCACCCTGTCGTAATATCCTCTCGCATATTCGCAATCCTTTGGATTGCAGTATGATGAAACACGCCCCGAAAGCTTTGCCGCTTCACATAAACAGCACTGGTCACGTGCGGTTATTACACACGTACGAAGTTTTGCTCCATGCTCAAAAAGCTTTTTTGCTGCCGAAAAAGCCTCGCGTCTCGTGCTTGCCTTTGCGGTCAGATAGAAAATTCTGTCACAATGTCCTTCGGCAAGCGCTCTGACTGCGGGATAGAGTGCAGACAGCGTTTTTCCTGTTCCCGTCGGTGCTTGCGCAAACAGACGTTTGCCTGCTTTAATGGCTCTATAGCCTTCTGTTATGAGTGTTTCCTGACCCGAACGAAGCTCACCGAAAGGAAATACCGAATTTTCCTTCACGCTCGGCAAAAGCGTTTCGTATCTGTAAACGTATTGCTTTGCTATCGGATGAACTGACGCGAGCATTGCTTCAATGTGCGCGAAAAGTGTTTCCTCGGTCTCGTAATAATCGAACGAATCGCGCGACATATCCGACGCGTTTATGTACGTGAGCCGTAATTTTACGGTGTCAAGTGATTTTTGCTTTAAAATAAAATAGCCGTATATACGTAGCTGTGCCAGATGAACGGCGATCGGCTCACGCGGAATTTTGTGTGAAACCGTTTTTATTTCTTCAACGACGGTATTTTCTCCGTCTGTATAAAAGCAATCGGCAGAGCCGATAATACGGAACTTTACACCGCAAAGCTCGGCTCTTCCGTCAATGTGATACTCGGAAACGAATCTGGAATATTTTTCGGCATATTCCGACTGAAGATTCCGATGAAGCTCTCCACCAAGGGTCAGGCGTGACACGGAAACGGTATTGCGACCGCCAAGGTCTCCGCCTCGAAGCGCAGACTCACCGAGTTCTCTTGCCGACATAACTATTTCACCGTCACGGTAACGCACAAAACCGCCTCCTTTCAAAAGAATATATATAGTCATTATACCACACTTATGCACCTGCCGTCAACCGCAAAATTACCATATTTTTTGGGGTTACATTTTGTCTCATAATGTATTATAATATTATAAAGAAAGGAGTCATATATGGAACTCATACTGATAAACAGCGAAAAGCTGAAAATCATGATGTCGCGCGACGACATGGCGGAATATGATATAAGCTGTGAGAGTGCCGACTACAAAAACACCGAAACACGCCGCGCCTTCTGGAGTATTCTTGACAGAGCCAAAAAGAGCACGGGGTTTGACGCGGCAAGCGACAAGATATACATACAGATGTATCCCTCAAAGGAGGGCGGATGCGAAATGTACGTCACAAAGCTCGGATTTTCGGAAAAAGATAAAGAAACAAAAAGCGCAAACGAAGTCGAGCCGCAAATATACCGATTTGACAGTCTCGGAACACTTCTCAAGGTCTGCATGGAGCTTGATCGCCTCGGATATTCGAAATTCGGTCGTACATATACCGACAAAAGCGGATTTTTTCTCTGTCTTGAAAGCGAAGTCATAAAAAAGAACGCCGACCGAACCGCATTTCTTGCCGAATTCGGCGAAAAATGGGACGGTGACGTGTTCTTTACATATGTAAACGAATATTGCACACCTATATGTGAGCACGCCTCAGTCGGACTGCTCGCGGCATTAAAGTAAAAGCACTCACAAATTGGGATTTAAGGGTGCGATTATACACAGAACAACGGTAGGGCGGGGGCTTGCTCCCGCCGAAACGAACAATTAAGACAAATAATATTTCTATAGACCGAATAAACCTTAAAAATTGTAGGGACAGGCGTCCTCGACTGTCCGCTTCTTTGATATACCGCAAATAATATTTTTTGTAATTAAAAATAATTGTTTTTTTATAGAAATAAAATCAAACCAAAGGCATCGCCACGGACAGTCGAGGAGGCCTGTCCCTACAGATTTATTTTAATTGTTTGTTTTATTACAGAAATTTTATTTGTCTTAACCGCTCATTTTCGGGCGACCAATGGTCGCCCGAAAGAAAAACGCATAAATAAACGGGAGACACAATGTTCGCCCCTACAGTGTAATTAAAATAATCCATAAATAACACACCGACAAATCAAAATTTGAGGCAGACGTAAAAATCCCCCCTCGCGGTTTTTTTGCGAGGGGGGGTCGATTTAATCCCGAGATTATATTCGATCAGAGTCTATCAGTCGAGAAGAGTGGGAGTAAGATCCGGGTCGTTCTCAGCGATAAGGCTTGCCGTAATAATATCGGCAGCATTCAGCTTGATTATCTCAATTTCGGGAAGTATGTAATTCTTTTTCATTATATATACCTCCTTATTTGCTGTAGATATATGCGCCATCGCATATCTTGATGTAGGCTT
>JAZNPQ010000010.1:0-4686 GCA_045589735.1 Eubacteriales bacterium
GGTGACTGCCGGGAAAGTGCAACAGAAATAAACCGCCTACTCTTGTAGGTAAGGATGGAAAGGCGAGGTAAGAGCTCACCCGTTCCTATGGTAACATAGGTCCGCTGTAAACCCTATCCGAAGCAACACCGTTTGGGGATCGTTTGCCCGACACATATCCCCGGGTGGCACGGCTTACGCCGGAGCGTATTGGCGACAGTACGCAAAGATAGATGACCGTTCACGACAGAACCCGGCTTACAGACAAAGTTCAAAAAAGGACTTCGCGGTAGGCGTAGTGCCTTTAAGGGCACTACGCGTCGATATAAATCCGCTGGCGCGGATTTTCGATATACGCTAACGCGTTTGATATGTGCTGTCGCACTCGATATGCTCACTGCGTGATCGCGAATTTATATCATATCGAGTTTGAGCAAAGCGAAAACATATCGAATTTGCTGAAGGCAAATATATCGAGCCGAGCGGAGCAAGGCATATCGACAATTCAATAATCGCATTTGTGTCCACAAATGTCAAGAAAAGAGGACAGAGAGTGTAAAAACATTCTCTGTCCTTTTCCTGTCGGTAGATACTATATTCTGTTGAACTTAAAACTGTACTTTGAATACAGCCCGTATGTGAAGTTCTTTTTTTCGTTTTTTAGTGATTTTTATTAAAAATCAATAGATTTGTGTAGACAAAACTGTAGAAATATAGTATAATAACCGTATAAAACACAGAGAAGTGCCGACACGGCAGAAAGGATCGCGTTATGAAAATTTCAAAAATAATTGAGCTTCTTGAGGCAAAAATCATTGTGGGAGAAGATAAGGTAGACAATGAAGTCCATTCTGCCTGCGGCAGCGATATGATGAGTGACGTTTTAGCTTACGTTAAAGAGCAGGCTGTGCTTCTTACAGGTCTTACAAATCTTCAGGTCGTACGTACAGCAGAAATGATGGATATGAAGTGTATCGTTTTTGTCAGAGGCAAAAAGCCGTCGGCTGATATAATTGAGCTTGCCAAAGAATCCGGTATCGTTATTCTCTGCACCGACGAAAGAATGTACGTAGCTTGCGGCAGACTTTACGAAAACGGTCTTAAAGGAGGCAGCGTTAAAGAATTATGAGCGAGCCCGTAAAATTCAGCTTTATAATAGACGGAAACGATTTCACCTCTGCGGGAAAAGCGTCGGTTCAGGTCAAAAAGCTGCTTCGTCAGATGGATTTTGATTCCGAAACTATACGCAGAGTTTCCATCGCTATGTACGAGGGCGAAATAAATATGGTAATACACGCTAACGGCGGTGTTGCAGACATAAATGTCTGGGACGACAAGGTAGAGGTCATTCTCGCCGATTCAGGCCCCGGAATCCCCGATGTTGAGCTTGCTATGCAGGAAGGCTTTTCAACTGCCAAGGATAACATCAGGTCTCTCGGATTTGGTGCCGGAATGGGACTTCCAAATATGAAAAGATACGCCGACAGTATCAAAATAGACACAATTATAGGTCAAGGCACGACTGTTACGATGAGCTTCTCCGTACCTTCGTAACACTCGCATTTGATTGAAAGGATACGATATGAATAAAGTACAGCATTCGGTCACACTCCAAACCGACTTGTGCAAGGGCTGTACCCATTGCATAAAGCGCTGTCCCACAGAAGCGATACGCGTGAGGGACGGAAAAGCCGTTATCAAAAGCGAACGGTGCATTGATTGCGGTGAATGTATAAGAATGTGTCCGTATCAAGCAAAAAAAGCAATAACCGACTCTTTCGATAAATTCAGTAATTACAAATATAAGATAGCTTTGCCCGCTCCTACGCTTTACGGTCAGTTTGACAGGCTTGAGGACGTGGATTACATAGTAAGCGGTCTTTACAGCATCGGCTTTGACGATGTGTATGAGGTAGCTCGCGCAGCCGAGCTGGTTTCAGACCTCACAAGACGCTACATGAAGCAGCCGGGGCTGAAAAAGCCGGTCATAAGCTCTGCGTGCCCTGCTATAGTCAGACTTATCAGTATAAGATTTCCGGGACTTCTCGAAAATGTCCTTCCTATACTGCCGCCCGTCGAGCTTGCCGCCCGTATGGCAAAAGAGGAAGCTAAACGCAAGCACCCCGACCTTAAGGACGAGGATATATGCGCAGTATTTATATCTCCCTGCCCCGCAAAAATGTCGTACACAAAGAATCCTCTCGGAACCGACAAGAGCGCGATAGACGGGGTCGTTTCTATCCGTGACATTTATTTTATGCTTGTCCCAGAAATGAAAAAGATAGCTACGCCCACAAAAGCGTCAGAGACCGGTATTATCGGTATAAGCTGGGCGGGTTCGGGCGGTGAATCATCCGCTCTGCTCAATGACAGATATCTTGCTGCGGACGGTATTGAAAACGTCATACACGTTCTTGACGAAATAGAAAAGGAAAATATCACGGGACTTGATTTTGTTGAGCTTAACGCCTGTCCCGGTGGTTGTGTCGGCGGTACTCTCAACGTTGAAAACGCATATATTGCAAAAACACGGTTACAAATACTCCGCCGTTATCTTCCCGTATCACTCAATACGTCTCATATTTCTGACGACAGCCTAATACCTAACGATATGCTTTGGAATTCCGAGGTTGCTCCTCTTTCGGTTATGCGCCTTGACACAAACAGAGCCGAAGCAATCAAGAAAATGGTACGGCTTCAAGATATACGAAAATCTCTTTGCGACCTCGACTGCGGCTCTTGCGGCGCGCCTACCTGCCAAGCACTCGCAGAGGATATCGTCAACAACGAAGCAACACTTGACGATTGTATAATCATACTAAAGAAAAAGCTACAGAGGCTTAAGTCCGAAAAAGAAAGCACTGAAAGGTAAAAAAATGAAAATTAAAGAACTTGCCATGTCTCTCGGTCTTGACGTTATTACCCTTCCGTCGCCCGACGCCGAGGTTGACGGCTGTTACATCGGCGACCTGCTCAGTTGGGTTATGGGAAGAGCTGAGGAAGGAAATATCTGGATAACAATTATGACAAATATAAATATTGTTGCCGTCGCGTCACTTTCGGGTGTTTCCGCCATAACCGTCGCGGAAGGACTTGACATTCCCGATGATGTCATATCTGCCGCAAATGCTCAAAACGTAAACATTTTAAGAAGCAAGCTTTCGTCATTTGAGACTGCCCTCGAAGTCGGTCGTCTTTTATCCGAATAATATGCCTGTCACTTACGATCTGCATATACATTCCTGTCTGTCTCCCTGTGGGGACAACGAAATGACACCTAACAATATCGCCGGAATGGCTATGCTAAACGGTGTACGTGTAGCTGCACTTACAGACCATAACACCTCGAAAAACTGTCCTGCTTTTTTCGAAGCATGCCGTAAATACGGTGTCGTACCGATTGCGGGAATGGAGCTTACAACAGCAGAGGAAATACATCTTGTATGCCTTTTCCCGACGCTTGAGGCGGCAACAGAATTTGACGCTTTTGTCGAAGAACACCGAATGAAGATAAAAAACCGACCCGAAATATTTGGCGAACAGCTTATTATGAACGGTGACGACGAGGTCATAGGTACCGACGATTATCTTTTGGTTCTTGCCACAGATCTCGGTATTACCGATGCGGCAAAGGAAGTGAAACACCGTGGCGGAGTTGCGTTTCCCGCGCATATTGAAAAGCCTTCGAGCAGCGTTTTGGCAATTCTCGGAAGTTTTCCGAAAGAGCCTGGATTTACAGCAGCCGAAATATTCAATACGGATAATATTGAAAAGCTCGTAAACGATGAAGAAGAGTTATCATCACTCGTATTGTTAAAAAATTCAGATGCTCACTCGCTTGAAGCGATGCCGCTGTCTCCGTCTGTAATCGAAAGCATTGACGACTGTGATGAATTATCACTCCGCGAAAAAATATTCACTCATTTACGCAATATTTCCAAATAGATGATTTTTATTACATAAAATGCAATATTTATTGACATGTTTTTGTTGAAAAGCTATAGACAAAACTAATATTTTATTGTATAATGTATGAGGTCGTTTATGCGATCCGATAACCTTTTTAGGCGCACTGTAAGGTGTGCCTAGTGTCGCGTAAAAAATAAAAAACACAAAAACATACTTATGCAAAACAAACAGGAGGACTCCCAAATGAAAAAAAACCTGACCACCGTTGAGTTTCACGGCACTAAAGAACAGGAAGCCAAGCTTGTTGAAATAATTGCCGGTTACAAGGATGTTCAAGGTGCTCTGATGCCTATTCTTCAGGAAGCACAGGAGATCTACGGCTATCTTCCCATTGAGGTTCAGAAAATAGTCGCAAGAGAGACCGGTATTTCTCTCGAAGAAATATACGGTGTCACAACTTTCTATTCCCAGTTCAAGCTGAACCCAAACGGCAAATATGCGATTGCCGTATGTCTCGGTACTGCCTGCTACGTTAAAGTCTCGGGCGATATCTGCGACGAAATTTCCAAGCAGTTAAATCTCCCCGTAGGAAGCACGTCCAGTGACGGAAAATACTCACTTGAAGCAACACGTTGCATCGGCGCTTGCGGTCTTGCTCCTGTTCTCACTGTAAACGGTGAGGTTTACGGACGTCTGACGGTTGACGATGTTCCGGGTATTCTTGCGAAATACAAAGACTGATCTTACGTGAAAGAGCTGTCACTCAACATTTTGGACATCGTTCAGAATTCGATATCC
>JAZNPQ010000011.1:0-4569 GCA_045589735.1 Eubacteriales bacterium
GCGGCGGCGCAGGGACTTGTCGCGGGTATCAATGCCGCACTTAAGCTCAAGGGCGAAGAGCCTATGACCCTGACGCGCGACAGCGGTTATATCGGTACTCTCATCGACGACCTCGTTACAAAAGGCACGAACGAGCCCTACCGTATGATGACCTCGCGAGCAGAGTTCCGTATGCTGCTGAGGCAAGACAACGCCGACCGCAGACTTACGCCTATAGGCTACAGAGTCGGGCTTATATCCGAGGAGCGTTACGCTAAATATCTCGAAAAAATGTCGCTTATAGATTCCGAGATAAAGCGTCTGAACAAAACACATATCTCTCCCGAAAAAGCCAACGCGTTTTTAAATAAGATCGGAGAGACCGAGGTACATTCCGGGGTGTCTCTCGGCGACCTGCTTCGCCGTCCGGGTATCTCCTACAACGAGCTTTCGGATATTGACACAGACAGACCCGAGCTTCCGAGGACAGTCGTTACGACGGTCGAGGTCAGTGTCAAATACGAGGGCTATATAAAAAAGGAACGCGCCGAGGTGGCGAGGCATACAAAGCTCGAGGAGAAAAAGCTTTCACCCGATATAAATTACGCCGACATAAAAGGGCTTCGTATCGAAGCCGCGCAGAAGCTTGACAAAATAAAACCGCTGACGGTCGGACAGGCGTCGCGTATCAGCGGTGTAAGCCCCGCCGATATTTCGGTTCTGCTCATCTGGCTTGGGCTTCAATAATCGCATTGTGTATTCTCAAATTTTGATTTGTCTGTGAGATTATGTGGGGCTTTGCCCCACGCCCCACCAAAGAAACTTTTTGCAAAAAGTTCCTTTGGAATCTTCAAAAAACTTTAAACAAGGGATTTATTTTAATTGTTTGTATATCTTTCAACGGTTGCTCGGTCGCAACCGTTGAATTTTTATACGGATATTTGCGCGTCGAGGTCGGAGGTCTTGCCAAAAGTGAAGTACGGCATCGGCGCCTCTGACTATCGGATATGCGCTTCGCGCAAATCCTGTTGAGTTTGCGCAAGGCGCAAACATCTCTCTCACGCAGTCGCGGGCTCAAACGCTCACGTGCGTGCCGTTCTCACTGCGCGACACGAAAGAATAATGTAAATTTTAATATTTTTGAACAGATAATATTTCTATTATGTCGCGTCGTGCGAATGCCGCGTGATGCGAGCATTTGCACAGCGACTGCGTTAGCGACAAGTCGGGGTGCCGTGGTGAATTTCACTTTTAGCAAGACCACCAGACCCGACGTGATAAATACCGTACTATCCCTCACCGATTGCGCCCGAGCGGTCGGTGAAAGACGTATAAATACATAGGATAAACCACTTGTTTTTAAAAGTTTTTGAAGATTCCAAAGGAACTTTTTCCAAAAAGTTCCTTTGGTGGGGTGAAACCCCGCATCTCCAAAACTCACCTATAAATCCCAATTTATCGGGCAACCTATGCGCCGTTCTCATCAAAAAATTACTGTCTTGTGTATTACAAATAATAAAATATAATAAAAATATCAAAATATGTCGTTTGCGATTATTGACTTTAGAGCAAAAATATGATAAAATAAAACGGAACACAGTGACCGTAACCGGCGGAAGTGGAGCACCACAGGGGAACGGTCACAGGTAAACGCCGACCGCCTGGGCAATTCTGTTCCCCAAGTGGGAGAAGAATGCCCTTTTTTAAATTGAAAATTGAAAGTTGAAAATGGAAAATTAAGGAGATAAATTTATGAAAAAAGTTGCAATTATTATGGGAAGCGACAGCGACCTGCCTGTCGTAACACCTGCCGTCGAAACTCTTAAGGAGTTCGGCGTTGAGACCTGCGTAAGAGTTCTGTCGGCTCACAGAACGCCCGAGCAGCTAAGAGCTTTTGCGTCAACTGCGCGAGAGAACGGCTTTGGCGTTATGATAGCCGCCGCAGGAAAAGCCGCGCATCTTGCGGGTGCTGTTGCCGCGAACACCACACTTCCCGTTATCGGTATTCCGGTCAAGGCGTCAACGCTTGACGGTCTTGACGCGCTTCTTTCAACGGTACAGATGCCTGTGGGTATACCTGTTGCAACGGTTGCTATAGACGGCGCGAAGAACGCCGCGCTTCTGGCGCTTCAGATACTCGCGGTAAACGACGCGTCTCTTGCCAAAAAGCTTGACGAGCAGCGCGCCTCGGCTGCTGCGGCAGTGCTTGAAAAAGACAAAGCCGTAAGCGCAAAATTTTAATCGGGGGAGCTTATGGGAGGATTTTTTGGAGCTACCTCACAGCGCGACTGTGTAGCCGACGTATTTTTCGGAGTTGACTACCACTCGCACCTCGGAACACGACGCGGAGGAATGGCGGCGGTCGATTCCGAGATAGGATTTCAGCGTGAAATACACAATATAGAAAACTCACCCTTCAGAACAAAGTTTGAAATGACGCTCGGAGAGATGAAGGGAAAGGGAGCAATAGGCTGTATCAGCGATACCGACCCACAGCCGATACTGATACGCGGAAAGCAAGGAACTTTTGCGATTACGACGGTCGGACGGATAAATAACAAGGACGAGCTGATAGAACGCTTCTTCTCAAGCGGCGGAAACCATTTCGACACGATGAGCGGAGGAAGAATAAACGACAACGAGCTGATAGCGTCGCTTATCTGCGCGTCGGACAGCATCGTTGAGGGCATAAAATTCGCGCAGACGCTGATAGACGGCTCTGCGACGATACTTATGCTTATGCAGGACGGCTCGCTTATCGCGGCGAGAGACAGGCTTGGCAGACTTCCCGTTATGATAGGCAAGAACCGTGACGGATATTGCGTCACTTTTGAATCCTTCGCCGCCGAAAAGACGGGATACAAGATAGTACGCGGACTTGGCCCGGGCGAGATAGTACAGCTGACGCCCTCCGAAATGACGGTTTTGGCAGAGTCGGGTGAAAAGATGCGTATCTGCGCGTTCCTCTGGACCTATTACGGATATCCGAACTCATCGTACGAGGGAGTCAACGTAGAGCTTTCGAGAAACCGTAACGGAGCGATAATCGCGGCGTATGACAGAGAGAACGGTATCGCGCAGGATATCGACGCGGTCTGCGGCGTTCCCGATTCGGGTGTGCCTCACGCGATAGGATACGCAAACGAGAGCAAAATACCCTTCAGCCGTCCGTTTATAAAATACACGCCCACTTGGCCGCGTAGCTTTATGCCGCAGAATCAGGCGCAGAGAAACCGTATCGCAAACATGAAGATGATACCCGTAAGTGAGCTTATCAAGGGTAAAAAGCTATTGTTCGTTGACGACAGTATAGTGCGCGGAACACAGCTTCGCGAGACGGTAGATTTTCTCTATAACAACGGAGCGAAGGAGGTACACGTGCGTTCGGCGTGTCCGCCTATAATGTATGGCTGTAAATACCTGAATTTTTCGCGAAGCAACAGCGATATGGAGCTTATAGCGAGACGTACGATAGACGAGCTTGAGGGCGAAGCGGGACAGAAGCATATAGAAGAATATGCAGACCCCGAGACCGAGCGCGGAAGAAGAATGCGCGAAGCGATACGCGACAAGCTGAAGCTCTCGTCGGTAGAGTATCAGTCGCTCGACGGCGCGCTCAAGGCTATAGGAATCGACCCCGACAAGATATGCACGTACTGCTGGACGGGGAAGGAATAAGTGAAAAGTGAAAAGTGAAAAGTGAAAAGGTGGGGTGAAACCCCAAATATATAAAGCAAAAAATATTGCCGCCTATGGCGGAGAACGGAGATAATTATGGAAAAGAGTTACAGTGAAAGCTATGCAGCGGCGGGCGTTGATATAACAGCGGGCTACCGCGCCGTCGAGCTTATGAAAAAGCACGTTGCAAGAACCGTCGTACCGGGTGCTGACGTTGACATCGGCGGCTTTGGCGGTCTGTTTATGCCAACTCTCAGCGGTATGGAAGAGCCTGTGCTGGTCAGCGGAACCGACGGAGTCGGAACAAAGCTTAAGATAGCAATGATACTTGACAAGCACGACACGATAGGTATTGACTGTGTCGCTATGTGTGTAAACGATATAATCTGCTCGGGAGCGAAGCCTCTTTTCTTCCTCGATTATATCGCGTGCGGCAAGAATTACCCCGAAAAGATAGCCGAGATAGTCGGCGGCGTTGCCGAGGGATGTGTACGCTCGGGCTGCGCGCTGATAGGCGGTGAGACGGCGGAGCATCCCGGAATGATGCCCGACGACGACTACGATATCGCAGGCTTTGCCGTAGGTGTCGTTGATAAAAAGAAAATAATAGACAAAAACAAGGTCAGTGTCGGTAACGCAATTATTGCGCTTCCGTCAAGCGGTGTTCATTCGAACGGTTTTTCGCTTGTAAGAAAGGTGTTTGACCTTGAATCTGCCGAATGCAAAAAGCATTTAGCCTCTCTTGGCGGTCGCTCGCTTCTTGAGGCACTGCTTGAGCCGACGGTGCTATACGTAAAGCCGATACTTAATCTTATAGATAAGGTTGACGTCAAGGGTATCTCGCACATCACGGGTGGCGGCTTCTACGAAAATATTCCGAGATGTCTGCCTAAGGGAATCGGTGCGAAGATA
>JAZNPQ010000012.1:0-20447 GCA_045589735.1 Eubacteriales bacterium
CTGGAACATGACCATCGATCCTTCCATGTATGAGGACTACAGCGCATACTACATCAAGGACGTTGCAGATATTTTCTGGCTCAAGTAATTTCGATCATTCTTTGATCTTTAGATCATTGCTTGAGAGCAATTACTGACAAAGGCGGCGCCGATGTATGTCGGCGCCGCGCTCGCATTTTAAAATTTTCGCAAAAAAGACTACAGTGCGGCGAAACTACCCAAAACAATGTAATTTTTATTACGCCGGTTTCGGCGTAACCTCGCAGGGGACGCCCCTTCGGCAATAACGTCCGTATGACGGACGCAAAGACGCGCAAAATACTCCCAAACAGAGTTGATTTTGGCGGAAGTAAGGATTAAATATGGGAAAATATATAGTTAAACGATTGATTTATGTATTGGTCGTGTTTCTTCTGCTTACGTTCATTATGTTTATGATCTATCAGCTGATCCCGAACAACAGAGCGTACACCGATGCAAAAGCATGGTTGCAGTCGAATAAAAATAATATCAAGGGCGATATTGACGAGGCCTTTGATAAAAAGTATAAAGAATACCAAATTGCGTACGGTACCGATACCGATAATAAGCTGGTAAGATATGCCCGTTGGATGGGCTTTGCGCCGTTTTCAAACGGTCAGTATAACGGAATTCTTCAAGGAAATTTCGGATATTCCTATGAACTCAAGGGTGATGTTGTTGATGTGGTCGTTGAACCCATGAAGAACACCATTTTTATCAATATTTTTGCGACGATCGCCGCCTTAGCGATCACTATTCCTCTCGGCATTTTCTGCGCTGTGAAGAGAGGGGGAAAGATGGATTATATCGTAAACGTTATTACGATTGTGGGATATAGCTTGCCCACCTTCCTTGTGGCGATCCTCTTCGTTTGGCTCTTCAGCGCCAAGTTAGGTTGGTTGCCTCCCAGCGGAATGGGAACGCCCGGTAGTGAGCTTACGGGACTCGCCGCCTTTGCGGACACTATCAAGTTCCTCACACTGCCTCTTATGGCAATGACCTTCTGCTCACTCGGCGGAATGACACGTTACGTCCGAGCGTCTATGATAGAATCGCTTTCGATGGACTGCATCAAGACCGCGCGTGCCAAGGGCCTTCGCGAAAAGGTCGTTATTTTCTCTCACGCATGGAGAAACGCGCTTATCCCCGTAGTAACCTTGGTCGTCGGGTGGTTCCTCGGAATCTTCTCGGGTTCAATCGTATTTGAGTCCACGTTTGACCTCAAGGGTATGGGTAGCCTTATGATCACGGCAGTACGAACGGCAGATTTCGACTTGGTTATGTTCGTCGCGCTCTTCTACGTGGTCTTGGCACTGATCGGCAACCTTATCATCGATATCGTTTACGGTCTGGTTGACCCCAGAGTCCGTGTAAACAAATAAGGAGGAACTTTTACTATGAGAAAAAATAATAAAAAATCCTCTAAGCGCGGCTTCTTTGCGACCCTTGCCCGTTGGGGAAAGAGAATGTTCTTTGGCGGCAGTAACATGCTTGCCGATGAAATGGAGCTTTCTCAGGAGGAAGCGGCGGAGCGCGCAAGACAAGCGGACATAGAAGAGGTCGTCAGCCCCACTCGTCAGATCGTGCGTAATTTCCTGCGCCGCAAGACCGCTGTCGTTGCAGTTATCGTGGTTATTGCTATGTTCCTTTTCGTATTTATAGCGCCTCTTTTCATGCCATATTATAACGATTCATATACCGAGCCCACGCAAAAAAGCGTGTCTCCCGGATTCCGTATGATGAAGGTGCCAAAGGAGCTTTCCAAAGACATCAAAACTATCGACGCATACGGTAGCTTCTCGGTCGGCTTGTCGAACGCGGGTAAAGTATATGTATGGGGTGAAACTAATCTCGGTACGACGGGAATAGATATCTCGGAGATCCCCGAGGAAGTACAAAACGCCAACATCAAGCACGTTGCTGCGGGTATTGACCACATCGTTGCCATTGCCGATACCGGTAAGGTTTATGCATGGGGTTACAATGAGCTTGGTCAGTACGGTCACGTAGAGGAGACCGACATGATTGCTCCTATGCCTGAGGACGTGGTCAACGGTACCATCGATGTGGAAAACGTCAAGGAGCTGGAGTGCGGATATCAGTCCACCTGTATTCTGATGAACGACGGTAGCTATTATCTTTGGGGTAATAAAAATGCGTATCAGAATATGAATTACTTCCTCCTTTTGCAGGATTCTGCCAGATATGAGGATATCAGCTTTACGCTGAACAATATCGTTGCCGTCAAGAAGGGCGGCGGCACCTCGCTCGTTACGGGTATGAAGGGTGTTTATGACAGGGCAAGAGTCGATATGGACGACGCAAACCGTCCGAAAATTCAGAATTTTGTGGGCAACAGAACGATAGTAAAGGCAACTGCCGCAAACACGATAATTTGCCTTACACTTAGCGACGGAAGCGTTTGCTTCGTCGGTGACGTCTCCCCGGTTTACGGCTACAAGACATTAGGAATGCCCGAGGGAGTGACCGCCGTTGACGTACAGTCGGGTACCTACCACTTTGCAGTACTTGGCAGTGACGGAAACATTTACACCTGCGGTAAGGAAGAGCTTGGACAGTGTGACGTATCAAGCAAGGCAAAAGGCGCCACACGAATCTTCTCCGGCGCATTCCAGAACTATGCCATTGACGAAAACGATGACCTTCAGGCAAAATGGGGTCTTTCCGGTTACCTTTTCGGAACCGATACCACGGGCGCTCCTATATTTGAGCGTGTTGTCAACGCGGGTAAAATGACGATGACGGTTGGCGCGATCGCGGTTATCATTTCCACGATCATCGGTATCATTATCGGTTGCTTGTCGGGTTACTTCGGCGGCAAGGTAGATATTCTGCTGATGCGCTTTGCGGAAATCGTTTCCGCTATTCCGTTCCTTCCGTTTGCTATGATGCTTTCCGCGATCATGGGACGTATGGCGCTCTCCGAGCTGACCCGTATCGTGATCATCATGTGCATTCTCGGTGTACTTTCTTGGCCCGGTCTTGCACGTATCGTTCGAGGACAAGTGCTGGTAGCAAGAGAGCAGGAGTACGTTACCGCTGCAAAAGCGATGGGAGTCAAGGAAAGTATCATCGCATTCAAGCACATTTTGCCAAACGTAATCTCGGTCATTCTTGTTACACTGACGTTGGATTTTGCAGGATGTATGCTGACCGAATCTTCACTGTCTTACCTCGGCTTTGGAGTTCAGTATCCCCGTCCTACCTGGGGTAATATGCTGAACGGAGCAAACAACGAGATCATTATTTCCAACTATTGGTGGCAGTGGTTGTTCCCCGCGATCTTCCTTGCTGTTACCACGATCTGTATCAATATTATCGGCGATACGCTTCGTGACGTTATGGACCCCAAATCAAATTCCGAAAGATAAGGAGGAGAACACAGATGGCAGAAGAAAAAAAGTATTTGCTTGAAGTGAAAAATCTCCACACTTACTTCAAGACCAAAAAAGGTACCGTAAAGGCAGTCAACGATGTGTCGTATTCACTGGAGGCTGGAAAAACCATCGGTATCGTTGGAGAATCGGGATCCGGCAAATCAGTTTCTGCAATGAGTATTCTTCGTTTGCTTGACTCGAACGGATATATCGCCGAAGGCGAAGTACTCTTTAACGGAGAGGATCTGACCAAGTTTTCACAAAAAGAGATGTATCACATCCGAGGAAACGTGATCTCGGTCATTTTCCAGGAGCCCATGACCTCTCTAAATCCTGTATTTACGGTAAAAAAACAGCTCTCTGAGCCGTTTATCATTCATCAAAAGATGTCCAAAAAGGAAGCAGCGAAGCATGCGCTTCAAATGCTTTACGATGTGCAGATCCCCAACCCCGAAGCTGTTATGCGTCAATATCCCCATCAGCTTTCGGGAGGAATGAGACAACGAGTCATGATCGCTATGGCGCTGGCTTGCAAGCCCGATATTTTGATTGCGGACGAGCCGACCACTGCGCTTGACGTAACCATTCAGGCACAGATACTAAAGCTGATGAACGATCTGCAAAAGCAAAAGGGAACCTCCATCATCTTTATCACGCACGACCTCGGTGTTATCAACGAAATGGCAGATGACGTTGTCGTTATGTACTGCGGTCAGGTGGTGGAAAAGGCAAGCGCGAGAAGGATCTTCTCGAATTGCGAATTCAGCCACCCTTATACTGAGGGTCTTATGCTCTCGATCCCGCGAATTGACAACGTAAATGAGAAGCTTGAGCCGATTCCCGGAGTCGTTCCTCATCCGCTCAATCTGCCCAAGGGCTGTAAATTCGCTCCCCGTTGTAAATATTGCACGAAGAAGTGTATGGAGAATGAGCCGCCTCTTTCCGATATCGGAAACGGACAGCTGATAAGATGCTTCTATCCAGAAAAGGAGGTACGTTTAAGTGAAGAGCACAAAAAAATTACTGTCAATAACTAATCTTAAAAAGTACTTTCCCATAGCAAAGACCTCCATTTTCCAGAAGGAGCAGCTTTACGTTCGCGCCAATGAGGATATAACGCTTGATATCTATGAGGGTGAAACGTTGGGTATCGTAGGCGAATCGGGATGCGGTAAGTCCACGCTCGGACGCGTTCTCCTTCAGCTCTATCCTCAGACAGCAGGCACAACTATGTATTACGGCACGACGCTGGATATTCTTGCTCCTTCGTACATTGAGCAAACATTGCGTGGCTTCAAGAAATACAAAGCAGCCGTTCTCAAGGCAGAGGCGAAGTACGCAGCCATTTGCGCAAAGATCGACGAGGTCGGGGAGGATAACGCGGATTTCTTCCTGCTTCAGAATAGAAATCTGGCGCAGAGTGAAGCAAAAACCAAACTGGATCACGTTGTAAAAATCGTAGGCGGCTTTTATATTATGGATGACGCCGAGGGTGATCATGCAAGAGCAGGAATACTCAAGATCCACAAGCTTAACGTACAGAGAAGTGCTCTCATAAGTGAAATTCGTGACATCGACACTCGTCTTTCCAAGCTCGCGGACGGCGGTGTTGATAAGAAGGAACGGGCGCAATACGATAGGCTTTCGGCAAAAAAGACCCATTTGGAGACCGCTATTGCCGAGATCGACGTAAAGCTCGGCGAAAGCCAAGCGGCAGTAGATGCCATTCGCGCAAGCAAGGCAGATATTCCCGAGTTTGCAAAGTATGAAGCAATGCGTGATTCGGGAATAGACCTTTCCCGCTTGAAGTACAAGGAAATGCGCGTGTTGCGCAAGGATATGCAGATTATTTTCCAGGATCCGTATTCCAGCCTGAATCCCCGTTTCACCATCGGTCAAATCATCGAGGAGGGACTTCTGACGCATAAGATGTTCCGTCGGGGCTCTGAGAAGATGCGTGAGCATGTTGTGGATACTATGAAGAAATGCGGTCTGCAGGAGTATATGCTGCACCGTTATCCTCACCAATTTTCGGGCGGACAGAGACAGCGAATCTCTATCGCGCGCTCATTGGCGGTAAATCCTAAGTTTATCGTGTGCGACGAGTGCGTATCCGCGCTTGACGTTTCCATTCAGTCACAGATCATTAACCTCCTTCAGGAGCTGAAGGAAAAAGAAAAGCTGACCTATATGTTTATTTCTCACGATTTGTCAGTCGTGCGTTACATTTCGGACAGAATCTGTGTTATGTATCTTGGTAATGTCGTAGAGCTTGCCGATGCGGCAACCATATTTGCCGATCCTCGACACCCATACACAGTAGCGCTGCTTTCATCCATTCCTACTACCGATGTTGACCAGCTGAACAAGGCGCGTATTTTGCTGGAGGGCAATATTCCCAGTCCGATACGTCCTCCACAAGGCTGTAAATTCCATACTCGATGCTATATGGCGTGCGATAAGTGTAAACGCGTTCCTCCTCCTTTGGTAGAGGTTGAGCCGGGTCACTTCGTCGCGTGTCACCGCCTCGAAAAGAAGCTGGATGAGAACGGTAATTATTTGTTTGAAACGGCGACCGAGCAACGCGTTGAAAGATCTTAAACCATCAAAAAACGAAGCCCTTGCATAGGCGATGGCTTCGTTTAAAAGAGGAACTATGAAATTTTTCAGGCACAAACATAAATACGCTACCAATAAAGAAATGCGCGAATTTCGCGACAGAATGTCGGACGAGAAGATCACCGCGAAGGACAGGTTTGCTATGGTATTATCCGCCATGCTGGTTATCGTCCTTCCTTGCTTGTTGGTGCTATTAGGACTTGGTTTTTTCGTACTTTTACTGTTTGGCGTATTGTTTTAAAAAGGGGCTGAGTCATTAACGAAGCCCCCGCGCAAAAAAGTCGACGTTAGACTTTTTTGTCGCTCGGAATTTGCGTTTTTTGCCTTTATAAAGGCAAAAATGACGGTGTTTAACCGTCAAGCAAAAACGTTGAGGGTGAGTCAAATGCAAAAAATGCATTTGACTCACCCTCTTAATATTCATCAAAAGGATTGTCTCTCGCGGTCTGCTTCATCGACCTTATGACAGCTTGAGATTTTTTAGTTCCGAAAATTGCTGTCCCGGCAACTATTACGTTTGCTCCTGCTGCAGTACATTTTCCGACGTTGTCGGTGTTGATTCCTCCGTCAACCTCAATATTAAGCGGTATTCCGTATTTTATCGCGCATCTGCGGAGCTTTCTGACCTTATCAAGCATTTCGGGCATAAATTTCTGTCCGCCAAAGCCGGGATGCACCGTCATAACGAGAACCATATCGCAAAGCCCTTCCTTTACAAGCGGAAGTATCGGTTCAACGGGTGTGTCGGGCGATATCGAGATCGCCGCCTTGACTTCTTTTTCCTTGAGCATCTTCAGTACGGCGACAGGATCTTTTACCGCTTCGTAATGTACCGTGATTATATCAGCTCCCGCGCGTATAAACTCATCTATGTATTTTTCGGGGTCACTTATCATAAGATGTACGTCAAATATGAGCATACACGACTTACGTACCGCAGAGACTATCAGCGGTCCAAAGCTGATATTCGGTACAAAATGTCCGTCCATAACGTCTATATGTAAATAATTCGCGCCTGCTTCCTCTATACGCTTGACCTCTTCGCCGAGTCTTGAACAATCGGCTGCAAGAAGTGACGGTGCTATATATATCATAATCTTCCCTACCCTCGTCTGAGGTATCCTTCCTTAATTTTTTCAATATGTAATGTCAAACGACAAAATTCAACATAAACTTTAATATATGGATATTCATATTATTCAGCCAAGACTGTCTCCGCCGACGTAAAAATCAAACGACGTACGCAGTTTACGGAACAGCTTTGACTTGTGGGTACTTTGACTTGTCAGAGTACCCTTTGCTTATTTATTCTCTATGAGACAGACCGCACGTGAGGCAATACCCTCACCTCTGCCGCTGAAGCCGAGTCTTTCCTCGGTCGTTGCCTTAACGCTTATCTGTGAAACCTGAATTTGCGCAAATTTTGCAATGTTTTCACGCATTTTTTCGATGTGCGGCGCGAGCTTTGGGGCTTGCGCGATAACAGTCGAGTCGATATTTACTATTCTGTAGCCTTCCCTATCAAGCCTTTCTACAACATGGGAAAGAAGAATAAGACTGTCAGCTCCCTTGTAGCTTGGGTCGTTATCGGGAAACAGCTTTCCGATGTCACCGAGCGCCGCCGCGCCAAGCAACGAATCCATTATCGCGTGAACGAGAACATCCGCATCCGAGTGACCGTCAAGTCCCTTTTCGTATTCGAGCTCAACTCCGCCGATTATCAGCTTTCGACCGGCGACAAGCCTGTGAACATCATATCCCTCTCCGATTCTCATTTTTTGCTCCTTTTCCTCATAGCAAGTATAGCCTCGGCAAAAAGAATGTCATCGGGTGTGGTTATTTTTATATTTTCGCGTCCGCATTCAACAAGACGAATCGACGTATATCCTATTTTTTCCACTATCGAGCAATCGTCGGTTCCGACAAATTTTTCTTTTTTAGCTGTATACGCTGCCGCGCGATAAAGATTTGCGCCGAACACCTGCGGTGTCTGTGCCAGCCACACGTTATTTCGGTCAAGAGTCTCGACGATAAAGCCCTTGGCTTTTTCGGTCCTTTTGACGGTATCGACAGCCATAGTAGCCGCAGTTGCCGCGCCGTAAGCATACGCTTCTCGGCACACCTTTTCTATCATTTTCGAGGTTACAAGACAGCGTGCCCCGTCGTGTACAGCTACAAATTCTGTCTTATCGGATATTTCAAGCAGACCGCAAAACGCCGACTCCTGACGGTTCTCGCCGCCCGGAACGACCGCTATCAGCTTTTTTGATCCTATGCGCTCTCCAAGGTCGATAACATCGTGAATATATTCTTTTTTTGTGACGACAACTATCTCGGTTATGCACTCGGCTTTTTCAAAAGCCAGAAGCGTTCTTTCAAGCACGGTTTTTCCGCAAACCTTTATAAACTGCTTATTCTCTCCCTGCATTCTGGAGGAATTACCCGCAGCCAGAATTATTGCCGCTGTAGACTTGTATTTTTCCTTTCCGCCGACAGCTCTCATAGTATCCGCCGCAGCGTGAACTATCTTTTCACCCGTCTTCATAATTTTTACTTCAAAAGCTCATCGAGCATAGCCACACGTCTTGCGTGCTTTCCGCCCATATATTCGGTATCAACAAAAACATCTACGAGGTCAAGCGCAGTTCCCTCTCCGACAACTCTTGCGCCAAAGCAAAGCACGTTTGCATCGTTATGCTCTCTCGTAAGTCTTGCCGAATAGATCTCGGAGCAACACGCAGCGCGTATACCCGCGTGCTTGTTTGCCGCAATCGACATACCTATTCCCGTACCGCAGATAAGTATACCTCTTTCACATTCTCCGCTTTGAAGCTTTTTGCAAAGCGCGTCGGCAAAAATAGGATAATCACAGCTATCGCTCGAATTCGTTCCGACGTCGGTTACCTCAAAGCCTCTTTCCTTAAGATGCTCGACGACCTTCAGCTTAAGCTCGTATGCGGCGTGGTCACAGCCGACAACTATCTTCATACTCATTATTTATTTGCTCCTTTAATTTTTTCATTATTATCAAGTGAACCCGACTCTCTCTCAAGTCTTTCACGTTCGGCTTGGGAAAGTCTCAGATAAACAGGTGTAAGCTCTATATCTGTTGAAGCTTTTCCCTCTCTGATTTGACGCAGCGCCACCTGCGCCACCGAATATGCCGACTGACACACAAGTCGGTTAGGCGCTGCAGTCGCGTTTACTCTGCCCCTAAAGCCATCGAGAGTTATATCGGTTCCGTCACCGCAAACAATCACCCTTGTGTTTTTTTCCGCCAACTCTTCACATAGCTCTTCTATAGACAGCGCGCGGTCCTCGCAAAGCCTTTCCCCGTCAAAGCTGAACAGCGCGTTATATACCTGTCCGCGTCTTGCATTCATAACAGCGCATATTATTCCGTCGCACCCTTTTACGTTATATGCAAGCGCTTCAAGCGTTGAAACGCCAACGCACGGCTTCTCACGGTCAAACGCAAGTCCCTTAAGCGTTGCCGCACCTATTCTGACTCCGGTAAACGAGCCGGGACCCGCAGAGCAGGCGAAAACATCAATATCCGACACCTCACATCCAAACAGCTCAAGCATCGACGATATCATAGGAAGTATCGTTTCACTGTGGGTGTTTCCGTTATTTATCGTATATTCAGCAAGTAATTTTTCATCCTCGCACAGCGCGACCGTTGCCGTAAGCGCCGTACTGTCAAGTGCAAGTATCCTCACTGCATTCTCCTTTTGCTTAATTAATCATATCGGCAATTATTTTTCTCGGAACGTCTCCGTTTCCTTCGATAGTGACTTTTATATATTTTTCGGGAAGCGCATATTCTATATTCTCCGCCCACTCGCAAACGACTACGCCGTCCCTTTCGAGATAATCGTAAAATCCTGTAGAATACAGATCGTCGTCATCTGTTATACGCCACACGTCAAAGTGATATACGTCTGTATTTCCTCTGTATTCGTTTACTATCGCAAACGATGGCGAACGCACAGCAGCTGACGGACAGAAACGTGCGCAAAATCCTCTTGTAAAAGCTGTTTTTCCTGCGCCGAGCCCACCGAAAAGCGCGACAAATCGAGGAAGTTTATTCTGTTCTATCAGCAGAGCAAGCTCTTTTCCGGCTTTCTCCGTTTCTTCTGCGCTAAGTGAAACAGTCTCGTAAAGCTTTTGGTTCATCGGTACTAACTCTCCGTCTGTAATATATATTATTATATCACATATCCTTCGCATTGTAAAGCGTCTGTGAAAAAAAGTTCACCCAAAAAGCAGTATCCTTTTTGGGTGAATATTTTTTATTTTTTCGGTTCGTCGAATTTTTCGATATTGTCAATAACGTAAGTCATCATACGGTTTTTTATATATTTCTGATTTCCTACAACGAAATCGGAAAGTCTGTCGGTCGCCGTACCGTCATTAACGCTTCGAAGTGTCGTGAGCTTACGCGACATATTGAGATCGCCCACCCCTTCAAGACAGTTTATCATTCTCGCAAAATCCGAATCGGGCATATCGTAAAACATTTTCCAGCCCTCGTATTCGTTACGCTCTCCAAGGTCAAAAAGCATTTTATATACCGCAAGAGGCTTAAACACATCCCCAACGCCGAACATTCCGCGTTTACCGAGGAATCCTCCAAGCCAAAGCTCGCTTTCTTCGTAGATTCTTTTTGCCATAAAGAAATTCATTTGGTCGTTTATATCCTCAAAAGTAAGCTCCGAGCGACGTCTGTTGCGACCTGTTTTTCTGTCAGTCAAAAAATAATTTTTACGGAATTCACGCATTACGAAGAAATATACGGCTATAAGACCGCTCATTATCATCAGAAGAATCGTGCTTATTACAAGCATGATCCTTGTCGCATCATGCTTGCTGCAAAGTCCCACTATGAGCGAAATAACCGCCGCAAGTAACGGTGCGAAGGTCCACACATAGGGGAGGTACTTCCTTATTTTATCAAAAATCATATAATATCCGCACCTCTTAAAGGTATCCTTTCTTTTAGTTTTGCGCGGCATCAAACTGTTACACGCAAAACCTTCTTTCATGAACCATATTATACCACATTATGAAATCTTTTTCAAGTGTTATTTCATATTTTGATAAAACAATTATGTTTTACTTTCTTTTGAGCTTTCCAATGACCTTTCCGCAGCAAAGAATCTCGTCGAAATCCTTGAGCAGTATCTCTCCAAACTCGGGATTGAGCGATATAAGTCGGTCGCCGCCGTATTTTTTGAAATACCCCGCGCCGTCAAGCACGAATATACCGAGATCTCCGTTTTCCACCGTGTCGCAATCCTGAACGAGCAGAACGTCACCGTCATGATATCGCGGTTCCATGCTTCGTCCGCTTATCTTAACAGCAAAGTCAGCGCCTGCGGTTCTTGCGTTGTCGGGTATAACTATCTCGTCAGCCGAGGATTCGTCAAGAAATACGCCAAGTCCCGCCGAAACAGCAAGGTCAAACAGCGCAATCGGTCTTTTCCCGAATCTTGCTCCGACACTTCCGCTTTCAACATATTCGGAAACAGTATTGGGAACACCGAGAACCTTTGCGCGTGGAGATACCCTTCTCTCTCTTTCGGAATCTGAAGCAGGGGTGGATGCATAATCTGCTGTCCTCAGACGTTCGCATTCCTTTTCCAGAACAAGCGTCACCATCTCGCGTCCGTGAGAATCAAGCCGTCTGTAATTTTCAACAAGACGCATCTCTCCCGTTTCAAGAGTATAGTTGTTGTTATTTTCAGGTTTGCCCGAAACTATATAGTCGATAGAGCATCCGAGCGCATCGCATATCGCTACTATATTAGAAAGCTTTGGCGAGTCACTTATACCCGCAAGTATTTTCGATAGCGTACCAAGTGGGATCCCCGTAAGTCCCGAAAGCTCATCGTTAGTTATCTTCTTTTGTGATTTCAGTTGCTTTATACGGTCAATGTAATCCATTTTCAGACCTCCGTTTTTCTTTTTGTGGAATCATTATAACACAATTTTTCCGTTTTGTAAATAGTTTTTTGAAAAAATTTCGTTTTTTGGAAGAAAAACCATTGACAAATGTCTTTTTTTGTGTTATACTGTCGTTGCAAAGACCAAAACAAGAAAAAATTTGGCACAAAAATGCACGTCACCTGAAAAAAAGAAAGGATAATATATTATGAACAGAACCTACAATTACAAGGCATACGAAAGCAACTGTACTCCCATAAAAATATCCAAAACCGATTCCTATGACGCTCTTGACGTTCTCGGTTCCATTATCGGAAAACTCACGTCGTCAAATATTCTTTCCGTAATTCGCGCGATAGCGGCTCTTCTCTGCTTCTTTGGCTTTATAGGAGTAATCGGCAGTGTTGAATCCGAAGCAATGACAGTCGGCAGCGGAATCATACTCTCGCTCTTCCTTGTTTTTATAGAAATACTTTGCTTCATTCCGAAAAAGCACAAATAAAGATAAACGCACGCGCATTGGCGCGTGCGTTTATCTTTATTTGCTTTATTTGCAAATCACTTTCGCAAGTGCGTCAGCAACCTCTCGTGCGGCTGCTTCGGCTTCCTTCAAAGTGTTTCCCGCCGCGCCCATTTCAAGCAACAAAGAATATGTCGCATACTGCTGATTATACGAAGAATCTCGCAGACAGGTCGGTCTGCAAATCCCCTCGTTTTTTGCGTTCAAGACTTCACGCAGCCTTTGAGCCAACGCAAGATTCTGTTCCCAGCCGAGTATCTCGGAATCCTTACCGCCGCTTCCGACAACACACATAACCTGCGCAGCGCTTCCTTTTTCCGTGGCTATCACGGGACGGACAAGCTCTCCTGTTGAACGTACTACGGCGTCGCGGTGTACATCTATAACGTACTGTATCGACGGATATTCCGACAGATATTTTTTTATAGTCGCGGCAGAACGGTCATACGACCCGCCGTACCCCTCTGCGTCGTGCATAATTTCGCAGTGAAGCGTCGGTATTCCCGACTCGTTCAACACGTCTGATATTATTTCACCTATGTATACAACATTTTTCGATGTGTCAGATGACCTTGCTATCTCTTTTGAAGGATCGTACCATAACGCACCCTCGTCGGTATACCCTTCGGTTCCGTGAGTATGTACGATAAGCACGAGCGGCCCTCCTTCGGGGTATATACTGTCGGGCGAGGTGGATACGCTTATGTCCTTGAGAGCGTCAAGATTCGGTGTAAACGAGCTTTGATTATATATGTAACCGTTACCGTACTCGGATAGTCCCAAGTCAAGCGGTATAATGCCACTCATACCTGTCGGTATTTTTTCGGGATAATAGGCGTATATATCTTCCGGAAGCGGTCTATCTGTATTTTCGGGGACACTGCTTTCGGTATTCGTCGGCAGAGTATCTGTCGGCTCTTCGGTGTCGATCGGTAATTCTTCGGGTTTGGTAACATCGGTCTCGGTGTTTTTATCAAGAGAAAGGTCAACGAAGCTTTGACCGAGCATTATCTCCTGTATGCTTTTTCCCGATACCGCATCCGAGCCGAAAAGCTTCGACATAACGACCTGTCCGATATCTCCGTCCGAAAAGAACAGCGAAAACAGCTCAGACGCCGCAAACGCCAAAGTAAAAAGCATCACTGACAGCGTCATAACGCAGTAAAAAACGTACGGTCTTTGGAATTTCGACTGACCTTTTGGGAATTTATCCGAAGTCGGCAAATTTAATTTCTCCGAATTTTGTGCAGGAAACTGTTTTGTATCGTAATCGTTGTTCATAACTATCCCTTTTAAACCTTGATGTTAAATTTTATGCGTAGTCACCTAGACTTATTCCAAACGCGCGGTCAATGCTTGACGCAAATAAACGGCAAACGCATTTCACTATCTCATCGCACTCCTTTGGCGCGACAAAAAAGCTTTTTCCGTTGTTCAAAACCTTTTCAAGCTCTTTTGACACGGTTTCGTTTCCCGACATAGACAAAACATCGCGCACAAGTGTAGAAGAATCCACAACCGTAGGAACTCCAAGAGCTATGACAGGCACACCGAGAGTTTCCTTCGAGAGTGCAAAGCGTCGGTTTCCGACGCCCGAACCGGGATTTATACCGCAATCCGAAAGCTGCACCGTTGCGGCAAGTCGGTCGCAGGATCTTGCGGCAAGAGCGTCGATAGCTATAACCACGTCGGGAGCTGCGCTTGATACCGCGCCCTTAACAAGCTCGGCAGTCTCAATACCGGTCTGACCGAGAACCCCGGGAGAAACAGAGGATACACGGCAACACTCAAGCTTTTCGAACATTTTGGGGGCAGCATCTGCAAGATGGCGCGTCGCCGTTATTCTCGAAACGCTGCCGGGACCTACTGCGTCAGGTGTCATTTCTTCATTTCCAAGCCCTACGACAAGTACAGAAAAATTCCCGGACAGCTTTTTACCCGTCATATTTTCGGCAAATGACACAAGCTCAGCCGACAAAAGCTCAGAAATGCTATCGAGCGCGTATCCGTCAAGCTCCCAAAGCTTTCCCGTGTTTAAAGTAACATAGTTTCCCGCAGGACGCCCAATGACCTTTGCGGCATTCTCAGAAATATAAATACGCTCCAGAGTTACTCCGTTCTCACATTCAATACGGGACAGCTCTGCTCCGTCGGGCAGCCGTTCTTTACTTTTTATAAATTCACAAGCAAGGTCGGTTCTGAAATGTTGCTCCATAAAATCTCCTCTGTTTCCTTTTTAGATATATTATTTGCGGATATATTATTAAATATTTATAGTGAATTTTGCACAGTTTTTTCAAAAAAGATTGTGCAAACAAACAAAAGTTCAAAGAAAAAATCAGAAAAGATTGATTATATACAAAAAATATGGTATAATGTGCGAAGCGACAGTATTGTCGACATATCGGCGCCCTGCCGAAAAGCTCCAAGGAGGATTTCCGAAAAAATGAAAACGCGTATTATCGCCCTTATTCTCTGTGTGGTTTTCATAATTCCGATGTTCAGCGGTTGTTCGAGTGAGGTTGTTGAATCTCAGCTTCAAATATATATCGCTCATCAGGTTTATGACCTCGATCCGTTGAATGCATTTACAAACGATGCCAACGCAAAATTTATCACACTGCTCTTCTCCGGTCTTTATAAGATCGACGAGAAAGGCAAGGTAACAGAGGATCTTGTAAAAAAAGCAGAGGTAAACAACGACTACGACAAGAAAGAATACACTCTGACTCTGACACTCAACGATACTTGCTGGAGTGACGGTTCAGCTGTTCAGTCAGCAGACGTACTGTATACCTTCCACCGTGTACTTAAAGCAAATAAGTCAAACGACGCGGCTGCTCTTCTCTTCAAAGTAAAGAACGCCGAAAAGGTTAAGAACGGCGATCTCTCTATTGACGACCTCGGTGTTTACTCCGTTGATACAAAGGTAATTGAAATCAAGTTTGAAGAGGAAATAACCGACGATGTACTTAACGAGTTCAAGCTCAACCTTACAAGCCCCGCGCTCTTCCCTCTCCGTGAGATAAACGTTGAAGGAAAAGAGGACTGGGCAAAGAAGCAGACATCTATGGTGTTCAGCGGTCCCTTCCTTCTCCGCAAGGTTTCGTATGCCGACGGTAACAAGCATATGATACTTGAGCGTAACTCTTACTATTACAGAAACCGTGAAAAAGATAAGGAAGACAAGTACGTAACTCCTTTCAGACTTTATATCAATTTTGAGGCATCCGCTACAGAGCAGCTTGCGCTCTATAATAACGGTCAGGTTATGTTCCTCGGTGATATACCGCTCGAAAGTCGCAGTACATACGAAAAAACAGCAGAGAAACAAAATACGCTTTCAACTCATACATATTTCTTTAATCAAAATGCAGTTATCACCTCAAGCAAGGGCGTTGAGACAAAGCTCTTCTCTTACCCAGAGGTAAGACAGGCGCTCTCGCTCTCTATCGACCGCGAAGCTATAAAGAATATGGTCGTATTTGCAGAAACCGCAACGGGTCTACTTCCGAACTCGATGTTCGCATCTAATTCCCGCAAGGAGACCTTTAGAGAGACATTCGGTAACCTTTCAATAGGAAAGAACGACGCAAAAGTAACCGAGCTTCTTACCTCACTCAAAGAAAAGGGTATCGACCCCAAGGATTATGCATTCTCTATCACGGTTCGTGAAAGCGACGCAGTCCATGTTGCAATCGCGGAAAAGGTTGCAGAGGCTTGGTCTGCTCTCGGCTTCACCGTAACGGTTAACCCTGTAGGCGTTATGGTCAATGACGAGCCCGATCCCGTAACTAACGAAATACCTCAAGATATACGTGATGACCTGTTTGATGAAAACGTCGTAAATGGCGGAGATTATCAGGTTCTTGCAATAGACTACGTTGCAAAGTCTGCAAATCCCCTCTCAATGCTTGCTCCCTTCTCTATCCACTATAACGGAAACAAAACTCTTGACGGACGTGATACCGTTGAGATTCTCCACTCAACCGGATACAGAAGCGAAGAATACGACGCGCTCATAAAGCAAGCTATCGAGTCTAACGATCCCGATGAAGCGGCAAGATACTACAGCGAAGCTGAGAAGCTTTTGGTTGAGACCGACGCTGCAGTTGCTCCCATCATCTTCAATCAGAGCGCGGTTCTTATAAATAAGGACCTCAAGAAGCTCACAGTATCTTACTTTGGAAATTATAACTTTACCAAAGCCAAGTACAAAGACTGGGCAGCCTACAACGAGGTTTACTTCCCCGAGACAGAGGAAGGCGGCGAAGCAGAACAAGCTCCCGTTGAAGATAAGACTTCAAACTAAAAATTTTGACAGAGCCTCATATGAGGCTCTGTTTTTTGCGCTAAAAATTGCTAAAAATTTCTGTATATTATAGACAAAACCTCAAAAATATGATATACTATTATAATAATGTACCATAGCACCGAGGAATATCAATGAAAGTCACCAGATTAACAACACCGGTTATGGGATCAAACTGTTATGTTCTTGTTTCTGACGGACAGGCAGTAATCATAGATCCTATGCCAAGCAAAAAATTACTCGAAATTTGCGAGGCGGAAAACGCTACACTCACCGCAATTCTTTTAACACACGGTCATTTTGATCATATGTTGGGGCTCGACTTTTTAAGAGAGCAAGCTCCGAACGCAAAAATTATGATACACGTAGATGACGCAGAGCTTATGCGCGACGGTCAGAAAAACGCGTTTTATAATTTTTACGGTAAAAGCTATGATTTTGGAACGCCAGATAAGCTTCTTATAAAAGGCGATGAAATACAAATAGGCAAAAAAAGCATTCAAGTTATACACACCCCGGGACACACAAAAGGCTCTGTGTGCTATAAGGTCGGTAATATTTTATTCACCGGAGATACGGTAATGGAAAACGGATACGGCAGATGCGATCTGTATTCGGGAGACGAGAGCGCGATGTCTTACACGCTTAAACAGCTTTACGAGCTTTCATATCGCGAATCGCAAATCGTAATTTATCCGGGGCACGGAAAGCCGACGCTTCTTTTGGACGCAATAAACAATATATATAATAAATGAGGAAAAATTATGGACTTTAATTATCTTGCAGATCTGCTCTTCCCGAACGTCACAATGACACCCGAGGAGCTTGAAAATAAATATCCGCAGAGAGACCTTCCCGAAGGAGCTAAGGTCACGCGGTTTGCTCCCAGCCCCACGGGCTTCGTTCACTTTGGCGGAATGTTCCCCGTAACCGTCGGCGAGCGTCTTGCCCATCAGTCAGGCGGCGTATTCTATCTTCGTATAGAGGATACCGACGCAAAGAGAGAGGTCGAGGGTGCCGCAGAAGGCCTTATTAAAACACTCGCACACTACGGCGTTAACTTTGACGAGGGCGCAGTTGCCGACGGTGATAACGGAGCATACGGTCCGTACCGTCAAAGTAAGCGTGCCGAAATATACCACGTATACGCAAAGAAGCTCGTTGCAGACGGTCGCGCATATCCCGTGTTTTCTACCGATGAAGAGCTTTCAGAGATTGCGGCAGCCGACAAAAAGGCAGAGATAAAGAATACAGACTGGGAAGCCACGGGTGCTGCACGCAAGGAAGCAATGCTAAACAGACGTAAGTTCACTATAGAACAGGTCGAAGCCGAGCTTGCCGCAGGACACAAGTTTGCTCTTTTCGCAATCGCCGACGGCGACCCAGAAAAGCGAATAAAAATCACCGATCTCGTAAGAGGAAATCTTGAAATTCCCGAAAATGACGAGGACGTTGTGCTTCTAAAATCCGACGGAATACCCACCTATCACTTTGCGCACGTAGTTGACGACCACCTTATGCGCACAACACACGTAATACGTGGTGAAGAATGGCTTCCGAGCCTTCCAAAGCACTTGATGCTCTTCCGTTACCTCGGACTCAAAGCTCCGAAATATATGCACATCTCGCAGATAATGAAGCTTGACGACGAGGGCAACAAGAAAAAGCTCTCTAAGCGTGATATGGGCGCTAATATGGACGACTATAAGCGTCTTGGTTATGCTCCCGCGTGCGTAAACGAGTATGTTATGACTCTTCTCAATTCAAACTTTGAGGAATGGCGTATGCAGAACGCAGACAAGCTCCTTACCGATTATCCCTTCAATATAAAGAAGATGAGCTCGTCGGGCTGTCTGTTTGATATCGTAAAGCTCAATGACGTTTCCAAAAACGTTATCTCAAGAATGACAGCGGACGACGTATACGCAGGGCTTTGCGGCTGGGCTGAAGAATTTGACGCGGATTTTGCGGTAGAACTGAAAAACGCTCCCGACTACGCAAAGGCAATCATTTCTATTGGTCGCGGCGGAAAAAAGCCTCGTAAGGATTACGGCACTTGGGTAGAGCTCAAAAATTATATGGAGCTGTTCTACGACAAATATTTTGCGATGGTTGACAGCTATCCGGAAACAGCCGACAAAAACGATATAAAGGCAACTCTTACGAAATACCTTGAAGTGTTTGATCCGTCCGACGACCAAAACGTATGGTTTGACAAGATCAAAGCTATCGCAGACTCTCTCGGATACGCGTCGGACATGAAGGCATACAAAGCCTCTCCCGAAAGCTTCAAGGGAAGTGTTGCCGACATCAGTATGTTCCTTCGCGTTGCTGTTACGGGCAAGCTGAACTCTCCCGATATGTATACCGTAATGCAGATAATCGGTTCTGACCGCGTACGCGCAAGAATCACCGACTGTCTTGAAAAGCTTGATTAATGAGGTTTTATAATTATGGAAAACAACAATTTTATACACGATATAATAAATGAAGAGATCGAAGCCGGTAAGTATACTGCCGATGCAATTCACACAAGATTCCCCCCTGAGCCCAACGGATATCTGCATATCGGTCACTGCAAGGCTCTCATAATCGACTTCGGTACGGCAAAAAAGTACGGTGGACGCTGCAATCTCCGTATGGACGATACAAATCCCGCAAAAGAGGACACCGAATTCGTTGACGCTATCAAAGAGGACATTCATTGGCTCGGCTTTGATTGGGGCGACCGCTTCTTCTACGGCTCCGACTATTTCGAAAAGACATACGAGCTTGCCGAAAAGCTTATATGTGACGGACTTGCGTACGTTTGTGAGCTGACTCCCGAGCAGTTCAGAGACTACAGAGGTGACCTCACTCATCCCGCAGTTTCTCCCTTCCGTGACAGACCGATTGAGGAAAATCTTGACCTCTTCAGACGCATGCGAGCAGGTGAATTCCCCGAAGGCAAGTACACGCTTCGAGCAAAGATAGACCTCGCATCAGGAAATTTCAATATGCGTGACCCGGTTCTCTACAGAATCCGTTATATTGACCACCACCGCCAAGGCAAAAAGTGGTGTATTTTCCCGATGTACGATTTTGCCCATCCGATCCAGGATGCTATCGAGGGAATCACTCACAGCCTTTGCTCGCTCGAATATGAGGATCACAGACCTCTATATAATTGGGTTATCGAACACGTTGACGTGCCTTCAACTCCCCGTCAGATAGAGTTTGCAAGACTTAATATTACAAATACCGTTCTTTCCAAACGTTATCTGCGTTATCTTGTCGAAAACAATATAGTTGACGGTTGGGATGACCCCAGAATGCCAACACTTTGCGGTCTGCGCAGACGCGGATACACTCCCGAATCCATACTCGATTTCTGCGACAGAATAGGTGTTGCGAAGTCAAACAGTATGGTCGATATCGGTCTGCTTGAGCATTGCGCAAGAGAAAGCCTCAACGCAACAGCACAGCGACGTGTAGCCGTTCTGAATCCCATAAAGCTTATCGTTGATAACTATCCCGAGGACAAGACCGAATATTTCTCACTTCCGAACAACCCGAACGCACCCGAAACAGGTACGCGTGATCTTCCCTTCACGAGGGAGCTTTATATTGACGCAGACGACTTTGCAGA
>JAZNPQ010000013.1:0-10898 GCA_045589735.1 Eubacteriales bacterium
ATTTCTTGACGGAGATTGGTGCTGGGATGCAAATCCGTTCCAAGTAACCGATGAAACAAAAGCAATGGTGACAAATAATATTTGTTATGTACTCAATAATTTTCTGAAATGTTCTGCATACGAGAATATCATTTTTTGTTGGGTGATGCACGAGCAAAGTATTATCAATTCCATACTTGAGAAGCTGGATACACAGAACTGTGAGGTGAAATGCGTCTCGCTTGTAGCGGATGAAAAGACTCTGTGTGAAAGATTGGCAATGGATGTAGAAAGAGGTATCCGTTCAGAAGATATAATTGAGCGAAGCATAGCAAGAATACCGATGTATCAAGCACTGGGTACCATTAAAATTGATACCAACGCCAAAACCGTAGCTATGATTGCCAATGAGATAAAGCTGTTGTAATACCGTCAAATTCCAATTTATCAAGCAGAACAATAAATACCTCCGGCAAAAAATGTCGGAGGTATTATAATTATTTCTCATTTCTGTTTACGATATACCGTTCGTAATAGAAAAGATACTGCTGAGCGATACCTGCGTAAGGACCAAGCTCGGCGGGGGTAAAGCCTTCGCGGAAATATTTTTCCATAACGCGCCGTATCCACACGTCAACGGGGAACGCGTCGAGCTTCCCAAAGCCGAAGAGCAGGGAGCAGAGCGCGACCTTCGGACCTATTCCTTTAACCTCGCAGAGCTTTTTGACACATTCGTCGGTGTCACCGTCAAGCGTGTCAAGGTCAAGTCTGCCGTCACACACTCGCGCGGCGGCGTCGGCTATGTATTTTGCGCGAAAGCCCGTTTTGAGAGCAAAAATTTCACTCTCGCCTGCGTCGTGAAGCGCTTTTGCGGTCGGGAAAGCGTAATTTCCGCCACCGAGAGACTCGCCGTACCTTTCGGACATCGCGGTAATTATCTTTTTTATTCTCGGAATATTATTATTTTGCGAAATAATGAATGAACACACGGCTTCCCACGGCTCTTGTCGGAGTATACGAATACCTTTTCCGTATTCAACAGCGTCGCGAAGTGCGGGTGCGTCACTTCTTGAAAGTATATCGCGGTCAATGGCGTCGTAGTCGGTATCGAGAGCGAGATAACGACACCAGATATTATTGAACTCATTCTCTGTTGCACCGTAGATATACAGCTTTCCGCTCTCTTCCGCAAAGGATATTTTTCTGCCGTAGGCTACGCCCGAAAACTCGGTCTCGTGCTTTGTGTCGCTCACAGGGTCAAAACGGAAGCATTGACCGCAGTCGAAGGTCTTTGCCACCGAAAAGTGTCCTTTTGGCGTGATTTCGAGCAATGTAGTGTGTTCTTCTTTAAGCTCGCGTATTTCTGAAAAAAATGTGGTCGTCATTTGTGAATTATACCTTGTATTATCATTAGTTTTATGTTATAATAACTGTGTATGTTATTATAACATATATTTTTCAGAAAGGCAATACCCGTATTTATGGAACAGATATACACAATACCCGTAAATGAAGCGTTTGAGGCGTCGCGCGACGACCATACCTGCGGCTGTCCGCTTTGTACGCTTTACCGCAAGCTTGAGGAAAACGAGCTTGACCTGATACTCGGCGCGTCTATGATGGAGCCCGACATACGTACGATAACCAATAAAACGGGCTTTTGCAAAACGCATTACGATATGATGTTCGTGCGTAAGAACCGTCTCGGAATGGCTCTCACGCTTGAATCGCATCTTGGAGAGCTTAAAAAAGATATAAAAAATTCTCCTCTCGGTAAGGCAGGGGACAAGCCGATGACACGAATAGCCAAGCTTGAGGAGTCCTGCTACATATGCGGCCGTATCGAATATAATTTTTCGATAATGATAGAGACCGTCGCGTATCTTTTTGAGGTAGACCCCGAATTCCGCGACAAATTTGCCGCGCAACCCTATTTCTGTCTGCCGCATTACCGCCGTATGCTTGAAACGGCGCAGAAAAAACAGAGCAAAAAGTTCTATCCCGCGTTCGCAAAGATGGCGGCGGGAATCGTTGAGGGTTATCTTGACGAGCTGACCGAGGACGTTTCGTGGTTCTGCAAAAAATTCGATTACCGTTACGGTGACGAGCCGTGGTACAATTCAAAGGACGCTGTCGAGAGGGCAATGAGATTTTTGCGCTCGGACATACACAGACCGCCCGAAAAAAAGACCGATAAGAAATAAAGAAGAGAGATAAAAATGCTTGATTTACTTGAACTTCAAAAGGAATTTATACTTAAGCATCTGAAGACGGGCGACGCCGCCGCAGACTTTACTATGGGAAACGGATACGATACCGTGTTTCTCTCAAAGACTGTCGGAGAGAGCGGAAAGCTCTGGGCTTTTGATATACAGAAGCAGGCGATAGATTCAACGGCTGCAAGACTTAAGGAGTCGGGCTGCCCCGAAAACTATACGCTCGTGCTCGATTCGCACCACAACGCAAAGAATTATATAGACTGCAAAATAAAAGCGGGAATGTTCAATCTCGGTTGGCTTCCCGGCGGGGACAAGAGCATTACGACTCTGCGTGAGACGACGATACCCGCGATAGAGGCGGCTATTTCGATGCTCGATCGTGACGGTGTGCTGACTGTCGCGGTATACCCGGGACACGAAGAAGGCGACGCCGAGGGAAAGCTCGTTGAGGAATATCTGTCGAGTCTGCCGCGCTGGAACGTGTGTGCGACACAGATACGTATACTCAATTCACCGACATCACCGTTTTTCCACGTTATAGAAACAAAAGCTTGAAAAAAAGTTTTCAAGCTTTCGGGTTTTGTGGGCTTCGATGGCTGAACCCCATCGATTTTGCTGCGCAAAACCACCCACAATTCCCAAATAATATTTAAGGAAAAGATAATGAACAACAATCAGGAAAACAACCGCCGCCCTCTGACCCCTGAGGAGCGCCGCCGCAGAATAGAGCAGATGTCTCCCGAGGAAAGACGGAGATACGAGGAGCGCAAGCGTGAATATATAGAGCGCAAAAAGCGTGAGGAAGCCGAAACAAACGCGGCGAAACGTAAAAAAATAATACTTATTTCGGTGTTTGCCGTGACGGTTGCGGTCGTTGTAGGAATCGCGGCGATAATAATAGCGTTATCGCTTCACAAGGACGACCCAAAGACACCCGACACATTTATATACGTTATAGGTGACGACCGAAAGGACGTCGCGTATAAGGATGCCGCACGCGACGGTGTGCTTTGCATTGATATAAGAGATATGCGAAAGGCTCTCGGACTTACAGAGAGCGCAAAATCGGCGGACAGCGTCACGTTTACCGCAAAGACGGGAAACACCGTAAAGTTCAGTAACGGAAGCGCTGTGGCAACCGTCAACGGCGTATGTGACGTAAAAATGCCCGCAAAGGCTCTCGTATCGTCAAAGATATGCTCGGTCCCGATAGAGACGGTCGCGTATATTTTCGACGGTATAACGGTGACGCTCAGGACAAGCAAGGTATATATAGAAAAAACGCGCGAGGTGGATATTTTCGCAAAGAGCAACCAAGCACTTAATATGATAATAGATTTTAAAGCCGATATTAAGGACTACGAGGATTATATGAACCCGACGGGCGAGGACCGCGACAAATATCTGCTTATAGCAAGTAAGACGAGTCCTCTCGGCAAGAGCTTTGTTCCCGACGACCTCTATTCTCTTGATAAGACCTATTGCTTTAATGAAAACGCAAACCAGATGACCCGCATAGCCGCAAAGGCGCTTGAGGCCATGCTTATCGAGCTTTGGGCGGATACCGGTGACGAGAATATTGTCGGAACGAGCGGATACCGTTCATACGCAAGACAGGAAACGCTTTTCAACGATTATATTGCCGATGAAATGGCAAAAGGACTTGGCTATGACGATGCTAAAGCCTTGGTTCTGACCTATTCGGCAGCGCCCGGAACAAGTGAGCATCAAAGCGGTCTTTGTATGGACCTTGTTGACCTGACTCGTGGTGACGTTGAAAACTATTCCGATACGGGCTGCTTTACCGAGAGGGAAACCTACGAGTGGCTGCTTGCAAACTCGTGGAAATTCGGTTTTGTTCTCAGATACCCAGAGGGAAAAGAGGATATAACGGGATATTCGTTCGAGTCGTGGCATTTCAGATACGTCGGACGTTACCACGCAGAGCGTATATACCGTTCGGGACTTACACTCGACGAGTACGTTAAAACACTTGATTAGCCGCACGGGAATCGAACTGAAATCGCCACACGGTGATTAATTTTCGCGTCTTTCGGCGTGCTTTAACTCGCAAGGTACGCACCTTGCTTCATTAAATCCCACCAAAATCCATCAAAAATTAATTCGCCGTGAGGTGCGAGCAGTTTTGCCGGTGCCCGTCAAAACCGATTTTGTTCGACTCCCGTGCGACTTTTGGAGCTTATATGAACGAAAACAACTACGGTCAGACAGACCTCAAGGAAAGGACCGACGCCGAGCTTGACGAGCTTATAGAGCAGGAGATCCTTGAAGAGACCGAACAGACCGCACGTGAAGAAAAGCACAGCTACAAAATAAAGCGTAAAGACTCTTCCGACAAAAAAGACGGAAACGAGAATATGATAGCGGCAATATCGGTCGTGATTCTGATATTCACGGTAATAATGGCGCTGTCTGTGCTGATAATAAACAATCTGCATATAAAATTTCCGTTATTTTCATCCAAAGAAGATACGACTGCCTTGATACCCGGTGACCCTACAGACCCGACGGTCAGCGGTGGGGCACTGTTTGCCGAGGTGGAGTCTGATTACCGTTCAAAGCCTATGCTTCAGTCACATACGAACGCCGCGGAAAGCACAACGGCATACAGACCGTCGGGCTCGGCGAACGCAATGAGCGGTATATATTCAAGTCATTCGATACTCGTTGACGCGAGCGCGGGGAGCGTTATGTACGGTGACGGTATCGACGACAGAATACAGATAGCGTCGATGTCAAAGGTAATGACGCTTATAGTCGCCTGCGATTACATAACCGACGAGAACCTTATGTATCAGGGAATCAAGGTCAAGTATGACCCTAAAATGGACGGATACGCTACCTGCTATATCAGCACGAAAAATTCAAAATATAAGGAATCAACGGTATACGTCATAGACCTGCTTTACGGTCTGATACTTGAATCGGGAGCAGATTGCGCTTATGCGCTTGCCGAGGGACTTGCGGGAAGCGAGGCGGCATTCGTGGATAGAATGAACGCGAAGGCGGCGGCTCTCGGAATGACCGATACACATTTTACAAACTGCGTCGGCAAGGACGACGGAGGACAAAATTATTCGAGTATGCGCGACGTTGTTACTATGTTCTCCTACGCGCTTGAAAACGACCTCTGCCGTACTATACTGACGACAGAAAGCTGGGTAGCGGTTGGGGATTACGCATATCTCCACGGTAGCACGGGTTATCTTCCCGTCAAGGCTATAGTTTATACCGGAATTAGAAAGCGCAAGAGTGACATGGTCTGCGGAAATGTGACAGCGCTTGGCGGAAAAAGCGGCAACGAGGACCTTGCAGGCTACTGTCTTGTAAGCCTTGCGCGTTCGTCTGACGGACGGGAATATATATGCGTTACTGCGGGCGGCGAAAACGGCAAGCAGTACGACGACGCGGTATATATCTACAGTAATTATATTAATTGACACTTTTGCGGATTTTGCCTTTTTAAGAGGTGAAGTCCGCAAATCCGTGATATAAAGAGAGGGGTGAACCGATTGATATTCGGAAAACACATAAACCGATATTATCTTAAATATTTACCTGCATTGCTTGTGGGTCTTGCGTCGCTGGTGCTGGTAGATTACGCGCAGCTTATAATTCCCGAGCTCTACCGTTCTGTAGTAAACGGTATCGCGTACGGCAAAATTACCGAGGACGGCGCAGAATACATATTCAATATGGACTATCTGCTTGATAAAATATGTCTGCCTATGATAACAGTCATACTCTGTGTCGTTGTCGGACGCTTTATCTGGCGTATCTGCTTCCGCGGCTCGGCTGTCAGAATGGAGACCGACCTTCGCGGGCGAATGTTCGACCACTGTAAGGACCTCTCTCAGCAGTATTATCAGGTAAATAAGGTAGGAAACCTTATGACGCTCTTTACAAATGACCTTGAGACGGTTCAGGATTGCTTCGGTTGGGGCGTGCTTATGTTCTTTGACGCGATATTCCTCGGCGCGCTTGCTATCATCAAAATGTATATGATGAATCCTATAATGACGCTCCTCACGGCAGTTCCTATGCTGCTTCTTATAGGAATCGGCGCGATACTTGACCACGAGCTTGAAAAGCGTTGGGACGCGCGTCAGGCGGCATTCTCATCTCTGTCGGATTTCTCGCAGGAGTCATTTTCCGGTATTGCTGTAGTAAAGGCATTCGTAAAAGAGACTGTCGAGCTTATGTCCTTTAAAAAGCTCAATAAAAATAACGAGGACACAAATGTCGCCCACACAAAAATGTCAACGCTTCTCGGTATACTTGTTACGCTGTTCGTTGAATCGGTAATATGCGTAATTCTCGGATACGGCGGTTATCTCGTATACAAGGGGGATTTTGACGCAGGACAGCTTGTTGAGTTTATCGGTTATTTTACGTCTATTGTCTGGCCGATTATGGCGGTCTCACAGCTCGTTGAGATGCGCTCGCGCGGAAAGGCGTCGCTTAAGCGTATCGGAGAGCTGCTTGACGCAAAGCCCGACGTAACTGACCGTCAGGACGTAAAGATACCCGAAGCGCTTTCGGGAGATATAGAATTTAAAAATCTCACCTTCCGTCATCCCGGCGCAGAATACGACGCGCTTCAGGGCGTTTCGTTTAAGATAAACGAAGGCGAGCACGTGGGAATCATAGGCAAAACGGGAGCAGGTAAGACCACGCTCGTTGACCTTCTTCTCCGTACCTATAACGTACCCGACGGCACGCTGTTTATAGGCGGC
The DNA here is from genome assembly GCA_045589735.1 of Eubacteriales bacterium. Taxonomy (GTDB): domain Bacteria; phylum Bacillota; class Clostridia; order Oscillospirales; family CAG-272; genus RGIG3994. The sequence continues at coordinate 6,956 of JAZNPQ010000013.1, forward strand.
TACGACGTAAATTCAATACCGATAAAGTCGGTGCGTGAATTTTCGGCATACGTTCCGCAGGACAACTTCCTGTTCAGCGATACTATAGCAAATAACATAGCGTTTTCGGGTGAGATGAGCCGCGAGGAGATAGAGGACGCCGCAAAAATGGCGGACATTCACGGAAATATCACCGAATTTACAGACGGATACGAGACCGTGCTCGGTGAGCGAGGCGTAACCGTGTCGGGCGGTCAGAAGCAGAGAATATCGATAGCTCGCGCGCTGCTTAAGGACGCGGGAATACTTATACTCGACGACTCTGTTTCGGCGGTTGACGTAAAGACCGAAAAGGTCATACTCGGAAATCTAAGACGGCTTCGCGGCGGTAAGACCACCATACTTATAGCTCACCGCATCTCGACTATCGAGTCTATGGATAAGATAGTATTTATAGACGACGGAAATATAGTCGCCACAGGCACTCACGATAGCCTTTACCGTGACTGTCCCGCGTACAGAAATATGGTAGAGCTTCAGCGTCTTGACGACGAGAGTAAGAAAGCCGAGACTGACAGCGAGGAGGTGACCGCAAATGCGTGAGTTTTTTCCCATAATTGCAGTCGGAGCAGTGCTTGGGGTGCTGTCGCTCATATTCATAGTCGCGTATATGACGATACGAAAGCAAAAGGAAGCTATCGGTTTTGACCGCAATATGAAGGACAGCGAGATAACCAAACGCCTGCTTGCATACGCAAAGCCGTATTGGAAGAATTTTGCCTTTGTCCTTGGTATAATGCTTTTCTCTATATCCTACGATATAGTCGCGCCGATACTGATGGGTCACATCGTAGAGGTGATACAAAAGGATTTCGCAATGTCGGAGCTGCTTACGCTTGTTATCGTCTATGCGTCAATACTCATAGTTTCGCTTATCTGTACCTACGTTCAGTCGATAGTACTGCAAAAGACGGGACAGAAGATAATCTCGCATCTGCGCGAGGACCTGTTTACGCATATCGAAAGCCTTTCGCACAATCAGCTCAACGCAATTCCCGTCGGTAAGCTCGTAACGCGCGTTACGAACGACACGGGAGCTATCTCGATGATGTTTACGAATCTTATAGTAAACCTCATTAAGAACTGCTTTATTATAGTCGGTGTTTTCATTGCGATGCTTTGCCTAAACTATATGCTGACGCTTATGGTGCTTTGCTTTGTGCCGTTCATCGTGCTGTTTACGGTGGTATTCCGTAAATTCTCGCGTAAGGCGTACAGAAAAGTAAAGGACGGTACGACCGACATAAACACCTTCTTATCCGAAAATCTATCGGGTATGAAGATAATACAGAGCTTTAACCGCGAGGAGCATAAGAAAAACGAATTTGAAAAAAAGAACCGCGCTCTCGGCAAATCCAAGCAGGGTGAAATGCTGGTGTTCAGTATTTTCCGTCCGCTTGTCTATATGCTGTACGTTTCGTCGGTGCTGTGTCTGCTCTACCTTTCGGGACGAGGATACATAAAGGACTTTTCCTTCCTCGGTCAGACCGTCACGAGCAGTCTTGTGGTAACGTTTTATTCCTATATAAATAAATTCTACAATCCGATACAGAACCTTGCGGAGCAATTCAACTGGCTGCAATCGGCATTTGCGTCGGCAGAGAAGATATTTACGATATTCGATATGAAGCCCGAAATCGAGGACGCGACCGACGCTATCGAGCTTGAAACAGTTGAAGGAAATATAGAGTTTCGTGACGTTTGGTTTGCCTATAATCCGGGTGAATGGGTGCTTAAGGGTGTGTCGTTTACGGTAAAAGCGGGTGATACCGTGGCGTTTGTGGGCTCGACAGGCTCGGGAAAGACGACGATACTGTCGCTACTTTGCCGAAATTACGACATACAAAAGGGAGAGATACTCGTTGACGGTCACGATATAAGAACTGTCAAGGTCTCGTCGCTCCGCCGTCATTTCGGTCAAATGCTTCAGGACGTATTTCTGTTCTCGGGAACTATCAGGTCAAATATTCTGCTCGGTGCGGAGGGAATTGATGACGAGACGGTAATGGAAGCCTGCCGATACGTCAATGCCGACCATTTTATAAATAAGCTGTCGGCAGGGCTTGACGAAGAGGTGCGCGACAGAGGAAACAATTTCTCGGCAGGACAGCGTCAGCTTTTGTCGTTTGCGAGAACGATAGTGCATAAGCCGAGCGTAATGATACTCGACGAGGCGACGGCAAATATCGACACCGAGACCGAGCTGCTGATACAGGATTCACTTGAAAAGATGATGAATATCGGCACTATGCTGATGGTCGCGCACAGACTTTCAACAATTAAAAATGCAGACAAAATAATAGTTTTGTCGCACGGAAAGATAATAGAGGAAGGAAATCACGCCGAGCTGCTTGAAAAGCAAGGCAGATATTTTGGACTCTATAAAATGCAGTTCGAAAAGGAACGCCTTAGCGGTGTGTAATTAATAAAAGGTGTTGTATTCAAAAGAACGCAACACCTTTTTATTAATTTATTTTTTTGTATCATGTTTTTTAATAAAATCTTTGATATCAGCAAGCATTCCAATATCTGAGGCAGACATAAACTCAAACTCTTCAAGGTCTAACAGATAGCGCGGATCCAATTTCAAAATTTGACATATTCTACGCAACTGTTCAAGGCTCGGTTCTTGAATATTGCGTTCAATTTTTGAATAATTAGATTGATTCATTGGGATCATATCCGCAATGTCTCGTTGTGACAAATCCATATCTTCTCTTTTATTCCTGATTTTTTCGCCAATATTCATAGTAATCACCTTCCTATAAAAATATTATAGCATTTTTAACTAAACCTATTGACAAATAGTTAAATATATTATATAATACTATTGCTGCAGTTAATTTTTAACTTATAAAAAGGAGATTATATGAAAAAAGTTCTATATTTGCAATCTTGGATGAGTATATGTATTTTTGTATTAACAATCCTATTCTTATGTACAAGTTTTAATTTATACATTATACCGGATTCAGACAAATTTGATAAATATTCTTCCCCTATAGAAAATGGAGAAAAATATGAATTGAATGAATTTTGCGAAATAATGGAGGATTATGAAGCAGATCAAGGTAAGCAGAGTGGAGATATAATTGATTGGGATGGTGAATTGCTTGAGATGCACGGAGTAGGCGCAAAAGATGATTACAATATTTTTGGGTTTGTTTTGGATCTCATTGAGCGCTTTCTCAGCAATCTTCGGTTTGATGTTTCTGCATTAGTAGCAAGTCCAATAAAAAATTTAATTGTTTATTTGTTATGCATTCTTTTGGAAGTATCGGCTATTATTGCATTTGTTACAGGTCTTATCAAAAGTATTTCAGCTTTGATTAAAGTTATAAGCAAACAGAAAAAAGATGTAACTATTAATTTTGATACCAAAGGAATGCTTTGCTTTGTTGCACCTCTATTTGTTTGGTTGGGTATTGTAATTTTCAAATTTTATAATTCTTTTGCATTAAAAGATATATTTGAAGTTGAAAATAAAATTACGATTAATTATACTTCCGGAATAAGCTATCTAATTATGTGCGTAGCTGTTATAGCAGTATATTATCTAGGATATGGAATTATTTCGAAGGTTGTTAAAGAAGAGATTCTTTTATCAAAAAAGAAAAAAGCCGATAATTAACTTGCAAAAATTACTCTACAAAATGCAGTTTGAAAAGGAACGCCTTTCAGGCGCATAAAAAAACAGAGGCAGACCCAAATGGGTCTGCCTCTGGCTTTATAAATTGGGATTTATCGGTGCGTTGCGTTTTTAAGTGGGGCGTTGCCCCACGCCCCACTTAAGGAACTTTTTTTGGAAAAAAGTTCCTTAAGAATCTTCAAAAACTTTCAAAAACAAATGGTTTATCCAAGGTGTTTATTCACCTTTCACCAACCGCTCGGTCGCGGCAGGTGA
>JAZNPQ010000014.1:0-4121 GCA_045589735.1 Eubacteriales bacterium
TGAGAATTACTTGATCTTCAGGTGGGTCACCAACAAAGAACGCCACCGTTTCGGTGGTGTTTTTTGTTGCGACTCATGAAAGGAGAATCAACGAGAGTTTTTGAGCATCGCGAAAAAATCTCTCACAAGTTATTCGAACAAAGTGAGAATTACTTGATCTTCAGGTGGGTCACCAACAAAGAACGCCACCGTTTCGGTGGTGTTTTTTGTTGCGACTCATGAAAGGAGAATCAACGAGAGTTTTTGAGCATCGCGAAAAAATTCAGCACTCACCCAAACATCCCTCTCGGTATTATACTGATAAGTTCCGTCTCTCCGACTATCCTATTGTCAAGATAAAACACACATCTGCCGACAGTTTCGTTTTCCGTCGGGGTTTCCCAAAAAAATCTCGGACACTCCACGGTGCGTTTCACCTCTTCCCCTCCCTTTTTTACGGTCACTCTTAAGTTTTCAGTCGTCGCAAGCGTAAGCGGCAGAGTTTCACCCGACACGTTATGCACCGACATTATTTTTTCTCCCTTTTCGCACAAAAGCACCGACTTATAATTCAAAAAGCCGTAATCAAGCATTGCTCTGTGGTCATTCCAATCATCGGGCGCTGACAGAGTTACCGTGATAAGCGTCAGTCCGTCACGCCGCGCCGCGCTCACAAGACACCTGCCGCCCTTCTTTGTAAATCCCGTCTTGACACCGATACAGCCGTCGTAGCTTTTCAGTAATTTATTGTGGTTCACAAGATACCGTACCGTTCCATCCATACTCTTTATATTATATTTATAGGTAGAAACTATTTCGGAAAATTGCTCGTTTCGGAGCGCATACGCCGTAAGTATCGCGAGATCAAGCGCAGTTGTGTAGTGCTTTTCCGCGTGAAGTCCGTGGGGATTTTCAAAGCTCGTATCGTGAAGTCCTATCTCTCTTGCGGTATCATTCATAAGTCCGACAAACCCCTCGACCGACCCCGACACATGTATAGCTATCGCCTCTGCCGCGTCGTTTGCCGAGGATAGCAGCAGCGCGTAAAGCAGGTCGCCGAGAGTCAGCTCCTCTCCTGCGGAAAGATACACCGACGAGCCCTCGACGCCCACGGCGTCGGGTGACACCTTGACCGTTTCACTCACGTCGCAATTTTCAAGCGCGACTATGGCGGTCATAATTTTCGTCGTGCTTGCCATAGGCATTCGAATCCGCGCATTTTTTTCATACAGTGAGCGACCGCTGTCGGCGTCGAGCAGTACCGCAGACTTTGCAGACACCGACACACCGACACTTTCGGCAAAGCTATAAAAAGAAAACGAAAAAAACACCGCGCAGAGCGCAAGCGCAAAACACAAAACCCTATAAATCATAAAAGACCCTTCCGAACATATTTTACTAAAATATATTCAATGAAAGGTCTTTTATTGCAATTAAAGCGAATTATTCTGCCGAGCTGTCGGTTTCTGCTGCGCTCTCGTCGGCGTCCTTCTTCTTGCCGAAGCTTGCAAAAACGTCGCGGAGCTTTGCAATTATTTCGGGAGAACGGTCGATGAGGTCTGCTATCTGTCCGACGGGGTCAGCGGGAGTCTTGTTGCCAAGCTCTATCATATCGACCTGACCGTCGGGCTTGATTGCGAGAAATCCTACAGGAACGACCGAGATTCCCGTTCCGCCGCCACCGCCGAAGTTCTTGGGCTTTGCAGAGTTAACGGGCTCGTTCTTAACCGCATAGTCAAGTCCGCCCGACGCAAATCCGACCGATACCTTCGATATCGGAATAATGGTTACTCCCGCGTCGGTATTGATGGGATCGCCTATAACTGTGTTTGCATCGACGAGCGAACGGATGTTCTCAAGAGAGGTACGGATAATGTCCTGAAGCTTTGTTTCGTTTGCCATAATTTTCTTCCTTTCGAGTATTGATTTATTTTAATTTTTTATTTACACCGTTTGATATTATTTTATAGACCGCACGCACGCCCGACGTTATAAGCGGCCAGAGGTGAACTCTGAGTGACAGCTTTAGGTCTGCCGTCGGCTTTTCGGCGGTGAAATCGGCAATTACCGAGACGTCGTTTTCGGGGTCGTATCCCTCCCCCTTGTATTTAAGGTGCGCTTTTTGTTCAAGGAACTCAAGTATCCACGCCACAGCCGCCGAGACCGCGCCGTACATAATGGCGGTCTTTGCCGCGTCGTCCGACGCGACTGTTATGCGTATCCGCGTGACCTTTACGTGTATTCCCTTACCGAAATACCTTGCCACAGCTTCAAGGATAAGCCGCACGATATCGAGATTTTCGGAAAGCGAACGCTTTTTAGGCGCAGGATGACCGAGCCTTCGGTTTCGCTTTTCGATCTCCTTATTCTTTTTCTTTTCGGCTTTTTTCTGTGCCTTTGCGCTCTGCTTTTTCTTCTTTTTTTCCTGCTTTTTAAGCTCTGCACGTCTGTCCTTTTCGAGCAGCCGCCGCAGCCGCTTAGCAGTGAATTTCTTGTAATTTATCGGCTTTTTCTTCTTTGGCAAAATACCTATCTTAAGAAAGAGAACTCTGACCGACATTTTGACTTCGTCTTTATATTCGATATTAAGCGTTACGCGCAGGGTAAGTACAAGCGCTATTATTAGCGCAAGCACGCCGAGTATTATAAGTACGGGCATCGTTTCTCCTTTCTAAAAAATCAATTTTAACCTATCAAATTACCGTTTCAAAAAAATTCCTATGAGTATTGCCGCTATAACGACCGCAGCAATTATTATAATTATTGTCATTGTGTCGGCTGTCCTTTCTTTAAATTTTCTTAAAGCGTCGAGTTTTCTATTTCGCTTCCGCTCTCCGACCCATCATCCGACGGTCTTGAGAGGTCTATCGCCGCCTCGGGCTTTTCTGGAGCTGTGATCTTTCCATCGGCTATCTTTACGTCCTCGTCGTTCTCTCCCTCGACTATGACTGCGGGGGAGTCGTCTGACGGTTCTTCGGGTGCCGCGGCAGGGTCTACCAGCGGCTCGGTCTCGGGCAGGTCATCAAGTGAATTAAACCCGAATACGCGAAGGAACTTATCGGTCGTCGCATAGAGCATAGGACGACCCGGAGCATCAAGTCTGCCGCAGGATTCTATAAGATTTTTGTCTATGAGTGAGTTTACGGCATAGCTGCTGTCAACACCTCTGACCTGGTCTATGAACGCCCTCGTCACGGGCTGGTTATACGCAACGACTGCCAAAACCTCAAGAGACGACGCCGACAGATTACCGCCTCGTCTTATACCGAGTGCCTCACGGATATAGGGCATAAATTTTTCCTTTGTGCAGAGCTGACAGGTCTCGGGAAGCGTCAGAAGCAGTACTCCCCTCTCGGAGTCCTCGGAATTATATACCGCCGCCATATCCTCAACGAGTATTCTGACGTCCTTTTCGGTAAGTCCCAGAACCTCGCCGAGCTTATCGTATCTGACGGGATAGCCCGCCGCAAAAAGTATAGCTTCAATAGCTCTTTTTATATCGGCGACTGTAGTCAGAGCTTCCTCGGGGGTCGCGTTTTCTTTTTTGTTTACTTCGTTATTCATTGAGCAGACCTACCTCCTCGTCAGTCAGTACCGTGGATTCGTCGGTGTTCAGTCTGAATTTAGTACCGACACCGAGCAGACCCTCCTCGGTCTCGTCGTCAATTATCAGGCGTCTGACCTTGACAAGCTCAAGCACGCCGATAAATATCGCTATCATATCGGGAAGCGAGACGGAATCCGACAGAAGCTCATCAAGTGATGCTTCGCCCTTGTTTTCGTTTATGTGATTTAAAATACCGACTATTTTTACCTCGACGGGCACTATCGGCTTTCGTATCATAGGGGAGAATACCTGAACCGAATTGCGCTCCTCGGCTGAAGTGTTCGCGATTATACGTCTGACCGCCATACAAAGCGCCTCGGGCTCCTGATCGGCGACGAAGGTTCTGTCAACCGTGACCTCGTCGGTATCCTTTACCGCGCGTCCCGAAAAGTACGCGTAAAGCGGAGCGAATTTTTCGACCGCCGCCTTTGCCTGCTGATAACGCAATAGCGCGTCGGTGAGTAGCTTTCGTGGGTCCTCGGTGTCCTCCTCGGTTCTCGGCAGGAGCATCTTGCTTTTTATCAGCATAAGCTCG
>JAZNPQ010000015.1:0-5607 GCA_045589735.1 Eubacteriales bacterium
GACCGCTTGGCCTCCGACTTGTTCGATAATGTTAAAATCACCGCCGTTAAAAGCACTGTGGGCATTTCTCATCTTGCCAAGTTTTCTGTAATGCAGAAGGATTTCGGCATCTTCCTTGCCCCAAGGGAATGGCTTTCTGCAGAAGGGATCGTGATATCCTTCGACACCTGCTTCGTCTCCCGAATAAAGTGACGGAATACCAAACACCGTAAACTGTATCGTCGATGCAATCTTCAAAAGCTGTTTTGCTCTGAGACGCTCGCCCTGCGTCATTTTCATTGACGCGAGAGTTTTGTTATCGTATCCTTGGTCCTCTTCTCCGCCGATGACCGTCAGAATACGCTCGGTATCGTGTGTTCCGATAATATTCATAAGAGCATCGGAAGCTTCTCTCGGATATGATGAATACAGCTCGGTAAGCGTATTGTAAAGCACAGACGCGTCGCCGTTTTTGACAAAATCAATTATTGCGCTACGCAAAGGGTAATTCATTACGCTGTCGAGCTGTTTTCCTCTGAAATACCGTCTGCGTGAGCCGTATGATATCTTTTGAGCGGCGTTTTCCCAGACCTCACCGATGATAGCGGCATTACCGTTTGAGGCTTTTTTGACAGTATAACGAAGCTCATCGAGAAAATCATCATTAAGCTCATCCGCTACGTCAAGGCGCCAGCCGTCAATTCCTTCGAGTATATATTTTTCCGCAACACCGTCTTTACCCGTAAAAAATCCACGGCATTTTTGATTGCTTTGGTTGAGTCGAGGCATAATTTTTATACCCCACCAGCTTTCATATTCTTCGGGATATCTCTTCCACGTATACCAGTCAAAATACTCCGAATCGGGATTTGCGTACGCGCCGCCGTATTTGTTATAGCGGTCAAAATACAGACTATCGTCACCCGTATGGTTGAAAACTCCGTCAAGTATAATCTTTATACCTTTTTTATTTGCTTTTTTTAATAGATTTTCAAATGCGGCTTCTCCGCCGAATCCACCGTCAATTTTTAAATAGTTACTCGTGTCGTATTTATGGTTTGATCTTGCTTCAAATATCGGATTAAGATACAAAACACTTACGCCAAGAGTCTTGAGATAATCCAATTTTTCGGCAACACCCCAAAGGTTTCCTCCGAAAAACATATTGTTTTCCACAAACGACCCTGCGCGTTCACCGTACTGCGGCACACCGTTGTACCAATCCTCATTTATGATAGAATCGTCACGGTAGTTGACTTTTCCCTTTCCTCGATTAAATCGGTCTACGAATATCTGATACATCACGCCTGATTTTAGCCAATCGGGCGTTTTGTATTCTTTTTCGTATATCATCATACAAAAACGTGATTCGTCGGTCTCTGACAACTCGAAGTCCACATTATTATACGAAGAGGTGAAACACGCACCGCTTTCTTTCGGAAATACAAACGTATAGAAAAACAACCCTTCATCAATGTCGGGAGAAAGCTCTATTTCAAATATATCGTTTATTCCGTCAGAGCTTACAAAATCCGAATGTATATCCCTGTCGTCTGTTCCGTCAAGCTGTATTCTTAAAATGGGGAAAGCGCAGCCTAAACTGCGCGGTACTTTTAATCTTATAAGTATATTTGACCCCGAGGGGAATGCGCCGAGGCTTGACACATTCTCCCTCTTGTTGTTTAATAAAAATTTCTCAATTATCGGAAGCTGCTTCATTACTTAACGTTCGATATCTGATCAAGATGCCAGATTTTGTCTGCGTATTCTTTTATACTGCGGTCTGCGGCAAAGAAGCCCGACGACGCAATATTGATAAGAGATTTACGCATCCAAGCGTTTCTGTCGCGGTAGTCCTCTATCATACGGTTATGTGTTATATGATAAGATTCAAAATCCGCAAGACACATATACGGGTCTGCAATTCCCTGACCTGCTATAAGATAGTTAGCGATTCCTGCAAATGACTGCCCTGCAAATCCTGTGTTGAGATAGTTTACTATCTTGGAAAGTCTTTCGTTCGTTACGCAGTATGCCGCAGAATTATATCCCTGGAACCAAAGCTCCTCTACCTCAGCGCAGGAGAGACCGAATATATACATATTGTCGTTACCTGCGGCGGCAAGCATTTCGGTGTTGGCACCGTCAAATGTGCCGATAGTAAGCGCACCGTTCATCATAAGCTTCATACAGCCCGTTCCGCTGGCTTCCTTACCTGCAAGGGAAATCTGTTCGGATATTTCGGCAGACGGAATGAGTGCTTCAGCCATACTTACGTTATAATCTTCAAGGAATACGACACGCAGCTTTTCGCGTATCTTCGGATTCGCTTCAATATCCTTCTGAATATAGCATATAAGCTTGATTATCTCTTTTGCAAGGTGATAACCCGACGCCGCCTTTGCTCCAAACAAATATGTCTGCGGATAAATATCAAGATCGGGATTTTCCTTAAGGTCGAGATAGGTTCCTATAATATTAAGTGCGTTAAGGAGCTGTCGCTTATACTCGTGAAGTCTCTTTATCTGAACATCAAAGATAGAATGAGCGTCAAGAGAGATTCCTGTTTTGTTATAAAGCAGCTTTGCAAAGTTTTCCTTGTTGTGATGCTTTATTGCGCGAAGTCTCTCGAGAACTGCGGCGTCATCTGCATATTTTGCAAATTCAGAGAGCTGTTCGGGGTCTTTTCTATATCCTGTGCCGATTGTTTCGTCAAGAAGTCCCGCAAGCTCGGGATTTGAATAACAGAGCCAACGTCTGTGAGCAATACCGTTCGTGACGTTTATGAACTTGTCGGGTGTCATCTTGTAGAAATCCTTAAAAACGGTATCCTTAAGGATCTGAGAATGAAGCTTTGATACTCCGTTTACAGTATGAGAGCCGATAACCGAAAGGTTAGCCATTCGTACCTGACCGTAACCGAGGACCGCCATTTGAGAAATGCGGTTCCAGTTTCCGGGGAATACTTCCCACGCTTCCTTGCAGAAGCGTTCGTTGATCTCCTTGATTATCATATAGATTCTTGGGAGCTTAAGTCTGAATATATCCTCGTTCCATGTCTCAAGCGCTTCGGGCATAACCGTATGGTTTGTATAAGACACAATTCTTGTCACAAAGCTCCACGCCTTATCCCAATCGAAGTAATGCTCGTCAATGAGTATTCTCATAAGCTCGGGAATACACATCGCGGGGTGCGTATCATTGATGTGTATTGAAACCTTTTCGGGAAGATTTTCAAGTGTTCCGTATACTGCAAGGTGGTCTCTTATAATATTTTGAACCGAAGCCGACACCAAGAAATATTGTTGGGTAAGTCTCAAAAGCTTTCCTTCGTAATGATTGTCGGAAGGATAAAGAACCTTAGAGATTACCTCTGCGTTGGTGCTTTCCTCAAGAGCCTTTGCATACTGACCCTGTGTGAAAAGTCCCATGTTAAAGTTCTTTATATCGCGCGCTCTCCAAAGTCTGAGCTGACCGACAGCAGAGCTATCGGCCCCGGATATCATCATATCGTACGGAACAGCCTCTATTACCTCTTCGTTTTCATATATTATCTCGCAATGACCGTCGGATGTCCAATTTTCCTTTATCTGTCCGCCAAAGCGTACGTTGAAGGTACGGTCTGTTCTCGGAACGAGCCATACCTCGCCACCGGGAAGCCAGATATCGGGCAATTCTACCTGTATACCGTCAACTATTTTCTGCTTGAAAAGTCCGTACTCATAGCAAATCGAGAAGCCTATTGCAGGATAGTCCAAAGACGCGAGCGAGTCCATATAACAAGCAGCAAGACGTCCAAGTCCGCCGTTTCCAAGACCTGCATCGGGCTCACATTCAAACAGATCCTCAAGCTCAAACCCAAGCTCAGAGAGAGCGGTTCTGTATTTTTCGGTAAGTCCGAGATTTCCGAGATTTGTCTTAAGAGAGCGTCCAAGCAAGAATTCCATACACATATAGTAGATTCTCTTGCCCTCTTTTTTGTTGACTTCATTTCTAAAATCAACTCTCTTATCACTGAGAAGGTCACGGATAGTCATTGCGGTTGCTTTGTAGATCTGTTCTTTTGTTGCATCCTCTGCGGTGCAACCAAGCGAACGAGAAAGCTTAATTGAGATGTTTTCTTTAATTTCCTTGATGTTGGGGTTGTAGTTCATCAGTTTTGTGTATCCTTTGAATAATATATTGTATTTCATATCGATTCATAGAGTGCCAGATATTTTTCAGCTGACACGTTCCATGAAAAATCAATAGACATAATTTTGCTTACAAGCTTTTTGCGTTTGTCGCAATCGTTCCAAATCGCTATTGCTGCAAGACTTCTTTCAAGAAGCTCGGCAGAATTATAGTTAGCAAAAGTAAATCCGTTACCTTCTATTTCTCCGTCGTGCTCCCAGTATCCTTTTATCGAGTCGTAAAGTCCTCCCGTCTCTCTGACGACGGGAATAGCACCGTAGCGAGAGGCTATCATTTGAGACAGACCGCAGGGCTCGCTTTTTGACGGCATAAGGAATATATCGGTTGCCGCATATATTCTACGCGAAAGGTCTCTGTCATATTCTATAAGCGCTCTCATTTTGTCTGGATAACGGATTTCAAGCTCTTTAAAGTAGGCTTCGTATTTTTCCTCTCCCTTTCCGAGAACAACTATCTGAATATCTGATTCGAGGAGCTTTTCTGCGATTTCAGTGATAAGGTCAAGCCCTTTGTGAGACGCGAGACGGCTTATAACAGATATAAGCGGTACATCGTTTCTCTCCGGTAGTCCTATCTTTTTCTGAAGGTCGTTCTTATTAGCTTCTTTGCCCGATTTTACAGAACGTCTGTTATAATTCTTCACGATAGCCGGGTCGGTCATCGGGTTGTAATAATCGTAATCGATTCCGTTGAGAATTCCGCAAAGCTTAAACGAATAGGTGTTAAGAATACCCGAAAGTCCGTGCGAATATTCAGCACCGAGTATTTCGTTTGAATATCTCGGGCTTACCGTGGTCACTCTGTCAGCCGATTCAATAGCGGCTTTCATAAGATTTATGCAGCCGTCGTATTCCATAATACCGTGGTCTTCGTTATCAAGTGAAAACACGTCACCAAGTATGGAAAAATCATATTTACCCTGATATTCTATGTTGTGTATTGTGAACGCTGTTTTTATATTCTGCATTCCCTCGACGCCGCGATATTTTCGATTAAGATATACGACCGAAAGAGCCGCTTGCCAGTCATGTGCGTGAAGTATATCCGGCTTCCAATCGAATCTGCAAAGGAATTCCATAACAGCCATACAAAAATACGAAAAACGCTCGCCGTCGTCGTATTCTCCGTAAAGAGCTTTACGACTGAAATAATATTCGTTATCAACAAAGTAATAAATAACGTTGTCCTTTGTAAGTGAATATACGGCGCAATACTGGTTTCTCCATGCAAGCTTAACTTCAAAGACAAGCTCACACTTCATCTGTGAACGCCATTCGGGCTTTATCGCAGAATAAAGCGGCATAATAACTCTTACGTCAACATCTTTTTTACCTGCTTTCGCAAGAGCTGCGGGAAGCGAGCCGAGAACGTCTCCGAGTCCTCCGGTGGCAGCGAACGGCATTGTCTCCGCGCCTACAAATAATATTTTTTTCA
>JAZNPQ010000016.1:0-4216 GCA_045589735.1 Eubacteriales bacterium
TTGCCCACATTCGCGTCAGCGAATATTTCACATTTGCGAAGCAAATATTTCACAGCGTAGCTATTTCACTTGCCCGCAAGGGCAAATTTCGTTGAAAAAAGCACACATTGTCTTGGTAGACAAATGTGTGCTTTTTTCTGGCTGGGATAGCTGGATTCGAACCAGCGAAAATGCCAGAGTCAAAGTCTGGTGCCTTACCGCTTGGCTATATCCCAATACATTATTTTATTCGTTGATCTCTAAATCACAACGCGTCTATTTTATCATAAACCACTCGGCTTGTCAAGTCATTTTATACTAAATTATGGTCGATTTTATTTTATGCCATTCAAAAAATTCAGTTTTCAACTAAGACCGCAAGACTTTCTGCCTTGCGGTCTTAATACGTTTGGTTTTTTATTGAAATTTGTCCTTTATTTTTGCCACTACAGTATCTGCGTCAAGCCCCGCCGTTTTTAATATATGCTCATTTTTATCTCTTATGACAAAGCTATCGTCGATTGCCATAATAATGTGCTTTCTTCCGTCAAGCGCACCGATTTCGGTCAGCTTGTCCGAAAGCAGCATACCCATTCCGCCGTTTCGTATCTCCTCTTCAAGAAATACTATAAGCTCTGCACTGTCGGGTATAAGATTTTTTACAGTCTCGGCGCATTCACCGTACGGCTTTAGCTTTTCAAGTAAAACAACACCCGTCTTAATTCCCTGCTCTTTCAGCGTTTTTTCAGCCTTAAGAGCCTCTTTAACGATTCGTCCGTGTGTTATTATAACCGCTTTTATCTCATCGTCAGATGAAAAATCAGCTTTCGCTCCGATTTTTGAAAAGTCTCGGTCAGGATAAAATCTTTCTATAACCTCACCGTGCTCTTTTCCGTTGGGATATCTCACAGCCGACGGCTGTCCGCTTGCAAGAGCCGCGTCTATTGATGCTTTCAGTCCTTCATTGGTTATCGGCGTATAAAGTGTTATGTTAGGTATTGATGACAAAAATGAAACGTCAAAAATTCCGTGGTGCGTTGCGCCATCCCCCGAATTAAGTCCCGCTCGGTCTATACACATAACTACGGGCAATTTTTGCAATGCTATGTCGTGAATTATATTGTCGTATCCTCTCTGCAAAAAGGTAGAATATATGGCTGTCACAGGCTTCATTCCCGCAGCCGCAAGACCTGCCGCAAACGTCAGCGCATGCTCCTCGGCAATTCCGACATCATAAAACCTATCACTGTGCCGTTCTGCAAATCCCGTGAGCCCTGTTCCGTCGCTCATTGCCGCCGTTACCGCGCATATGCTCTTGTCTTTTTCGGCAAGCTCGGTTATATACTCACCCATAACAGACGAAAAGCTTCCCACAGAAGTGTCTGCGTTTTCTGCCGCCATACCGTGATAACGACCGGGATCGTTTTCCGCGGGGGCAAACCCCTTTCCTTTGGTGGTCTTTACGTGTATTACAGCGCTTTTACCCGTGCTTTTCGCTTCATTTAAAAGTCTTTCAAGTGATGCCACGTTATGTCCGTCAACAGGTCCGAGATAGTATAGACCCATATCCTCAAAATAGTTACTTCCATATACAACATTTTTGAACCATTTTTTTGTGTCGCGCATCATTCTGAACAGTACACCGCCTATAAACGGTATCTTTTTTACAATATTACGCGTCGCCCTTTTGGTTTTTAGATATCCTTTTTTAACACGAAACTTGGCAAGGCTTCTGGCAAAGCTTCCGATGTTTTTTGAGATGGACATCTCGTTTTCATTTATGATGATTATAAGTCTCAAATCATTGTTGCAGTTATTAAGAGCCTCGTGTATCATTCCGCCTGTAAAAGCACCGTCACCAACTACCGCAACGGTATAAGAATCGCGTCCATTCAGCTTGTCCGCCTCTGCAAATCCAAGCGCCGCCGATATCGAAGTTGAACTATGCCCTGCTCCGAAGCAGTCGTATTCGCTTTCATCACGGTTAGTAAAGCCCGACAGTCCGCCGCCCTGACGAAGCGTGTCAAATCTGTCCTTGCGTTCTGTCAGTATCTTATGTACGTATGACTGATGTCCAACGTCCCAAATAATCCTATCATTTGGCAGTTCAAAAACTCTGTGAAGCGCGAGGGTCAGTTCAACTACTCCGAGATTTGACGCTAAATGCCCCCCCGTTTTTGAAACCTTTTCTGTGAGGAATTCTCGAATTTCGGACGAAAGCAGGTCAAGCTCTTCGTATGTCAATTCCGAAAGATCGTTCGGGCTGTTTATTTTTTCAAGAATTTGATTTTTTTCCATATATGTCTCTGCTCTTCGGTTTTATTTTTCTACATTATAATATTATCATTAACTTGATGATTTGTCAATCGTCAAAATGTATCAAATTCAATTCTTGACATTATTCTGCTTATATGTTAGAATATTTTGTATATTAGTTTTTTGGAGAAAGATATGGCAGGACTAAAAATTGGCAACGTTGAGCTTCGTCACGGTTTGATCCTTGCGCCGATGGCAGGTGTGACAGATAAATATTTCAGACGCCTTTGCGCGTCCTGCGGCGCGGAATACGCGGTTACCGAAATGGTTTCGGCAAAAGCTATTTGCTATGAAATGCGCGCAAGATCTTCTTCCGCGGCTAAAACGGCTCATATTGCCAATATAGAAAACGGAACCGTACCCACATCTGTCCAAATTTTCGGGTCCGAACCCGATTTTATGGCAGAAGCTGCAAGACTTATTGAATCTCAAACCTACAACGGTGCGTGCGGCGCACCGACTGTCGCCATTGATATAAATATGGGCTGTCCGGTACGCAAGGTCGTTTCCTGCGGTGAAGGCTCGGCTCTTATGAAAGACCCTTCTCTCGCCGCAAATATTGTCAAATCTGTAAAAAATGCTGTAAGTATTCCCGTAACGGCAAAAATACGCGCAGGGTGGGACAAAAATTCAATAAATGCTCCCGAAATGGCAAAAATGCTTGAGGCAGCTGGTGCCGACGTTATTTGTGTTCATGGAAGAACGCGCGAACAATTCTACGCTCCGTCATCAGATAACAAAGTAATTGCAGACGTAAAAAAATCGGTAAAAATACCCGTAATAGGTAACGGTGATATAAACTCCGTTTCAGATGCGCTTCGAATGTTTGAAGAAACAGAATGTGACGGAATTATGCTAGCGCGAGGAATACTTGGAAACCCTTGGCTCTTTTCGGAAATAACTTCGGCGCTTGAAGGCAGTGTATACACGCCCCCGACACCGGCTCAAAAAATTGAAGCCGCGCTTGCGCATACAAAAAGCGTTATTGCAGAAAAAGGACCTGCCGCAATTTCCGAAGCAAAGGGACAGCTTGCGTGGTATGTAAAAGGCATAAGAGGGGCGGCGGAGGCTCGCGACAAAATACATTCTGCATCTTCGTTTGAAGAAATGGAAAGTATTATGTTAAGTCTTGCAGCTCGTTCGGCTTCGGGGGGAGACATATGACAGATACTGTTATAATCCTAAAAGACCCGTCTCTTGCAACGCTTATCAGGCTTGAACTCGAACGCAACGGCATATCGGTGTGTCAAAGGCCGGAAAGCTGTATTCTGTTTATCACCGACGCACCGACAGTACAAAGCTTCAAATACAGCTTCAAAATGGGTGTTTTGCGCTCAAGCGAAGTCCAAGACGACAGTTTCGACATCATTTTACGCCGACCTGTAGACTTGTCCGAGCTGCGCGATACGGTATCTGAGGTTTTCAAACAGCAAAGCGCTCTTAAAGAATCGAACAATAATTCAATTTGTACGTTTCAAAACGATAAAACAGTACTTTGGGAAGGACACCGTATAAAGCTGACAAATAATGAATTTATCATTCTTTCTGCTTTACTTGAAGCAAACGGAAAACCTGTATCAAGAGAGCGTCTTAATCAGATTACAGATTCAAAAGCAAACGCTGCTGATGTTTATATCTGTTATTTAAGAAAGAAACTCTTTTTTAACGGTAAAAGTCCCATAGTAACAGTTCGCGGTAAGGGTTATGCCTGCATTGCAACTCAAAAATAAAAACCACCGACAGCAAAAGTGAACTGCCCCAAATTGTGCGGACAGTACAAAAAACGCCCCTGTGGTAGAAAATATTAAAAATTAAGCAACGAACTGACATCGCTTTTCGAGTGGTGTCAGTTTTGTTTTAAGTTGAATACGTTCATTGTTGTAGAACTGTATGTATGCACCTATGAGGAGGCGCGCCTCCT
>JAZNPQ010000017.1:0-4128 GCA_045589735.1 Eubacteriales bacterium
ATATGTCCCGCCATCATGAGGACTTGGAGAAAAGCTTCTCTGATGAACATAAAGAGGTTTTTGAGAAATTCCACGATTGCTGGAGTGAGTATATGAGTTTGGCTGAGGCAGCCATCTTTGAGTATGCCTTCAAGCTTGGTATGCAGATTGCGATAGAAACATTAATTGAATAGCTTTAAACGGAATAGGGCTACCTCGCTTGAGATAGCCCTGTTTTTGTATTTATACCGTCCCTTGGTTTCCGTGCAGGATCCACTCGGCGTCATAACCAAATTCCAAGGCTATGAGCTTTGCAAGCGCGGGTGCGATTTTATCGGGACGTTTTTTTGAGTTGCCCGTAAGCAGATACACGTATTGCTCCGTGATACCCACCTTCTCGGCAAATTCCTTTTTCGTAAGATTTTGTTCTTCAATAATTCGGTTCAGTCTGTCGGCAAGGATCATAGGCAGATCGCTCCTTTCCCTTGAGAAAATAGGGTATCTTATTTGGTCTGATATCTGTTGACGAGCGCGGCAAGCTCCATACGGCTGTGCACGTCGAGCTTGGGATAGATCTTCTTCGTGTAATCCTTGACCGTGTGCTCGGAGATAAAGAGCATCTTGGCAATATCTCGGTTGGAGTATCCAAGACAGATAAGCTCTGCAACCTCTCGCTCTCTCTTTGCAAGAACCGATAGAGGATCGTTCGTTTCTTCGGGCTTAGCGAGCGCTTCTTCACTCTCAACGGTTTCCTCGGTAACGGCAGCCGTCTCGCTGTCGGGAATTCTGCGGCGTAGCGCAAAGAGAAGGAACGGCTCGACCTGAGTATATACGAATATCAGCACACCCATGATCACCGCATAAAAGACGTACAGCGCAATAGGCGCGCCGAGGAATATCTCGGCAATGACGGCGTGAACGAGAACCGCTGAGAGCGCAAGTCCGATGATGGCGCAAGGTATGTACTTCGACGGATAGGATTTCATGATCGGTACGCCGTGTAGCGGAGCGAGCATACAAGCCGCCATACCGAATCCAATAAATCCACAGGCAACGTAAGCGAGCGCGGGAACGTATGTGGAAATGAGTATCAAGAGAAAGCCGAGTCCGCCAAGTCCAACGAATACGGGCATCAGTCGGAAGGGATGAACGTTCGATTTTTTGTGGAGCAAATACATCGTAAAGCAGGAAAGAGCCAATACCAGATACATAATGGAAACGCCGTGCTCTACCTTGCCTGCAATCGCGGGGCCTGCAACGCCCATCAGGGCAATAATGAACATAAGAAGATACGTACCCCACATCATCTTTTTCGGCGGGATAAGACCGTCGTTCTTTTTTACGAATCGCGGCAGGTGCTCCTTGCCCGCAGGGCTACGGAGGAAGAAGATAAACAAAAGTACGAGAGCGGCAACCATAGCGTAGCGGAAAGTGGAGAACGGGATGGACACGATCTCGTTCTGAACCAAAGCAATCAGAAACACCGATATGCCGTAGCCAAAGGTCAGATACTTGATACTGCTTTTTTCGGTAAAGCAGTTGACGATAAGGAAGGTCTCAAAGCTGATCATCAAACAGCAGCAGAATATCTGTAAGTAGACGTTCAGGCGCAAAATATCATCCGGCAGAGGAAGAAAGAAACCGAGTGCCGAAAGAAGCGCAACGCCCGTTGCTACTCTCTGCGCCCACACGATAATCCTCGGTAAAAAGATCATCGTAAGGATACCAAGCACGTAACACGCCGCCGTTATCAGAGTGCCGTAATCTACATTAATGTCGATTGGGATCTTTCCGTCAAGAGCCGCGGACGGCTCAAGGAAATAATAGATAAATCCCATCTGCCAAAAGGTAAACATAGCAAAGCAGACGAGCATCCACAGCGGAACGTCTCTCCTTCTTTTTTGGTTTTCTATCAAAATCGAATGATTCATAATCGGCATCCTCCCGAAGCTGAAAAATCGGTCTGTTTTCGGAGCACCCCCCACGTTTTTTGCGAAAAACCCCACGTTTTTGGAGGGGATTTGCGAAAAACCCCACCATCGTGGGATATACAAATCTGAAAAAATCAGTAAAATGTAAGATGTAAGGTTAGACTTGCTTACAATATTTATATCACAAAACCTTGAATAATTCAAGACGAAAGAAAATATTTTACTAACAATTTTTCAGAAACGGAGGTGCAATATGAAAGAGCTTTATAAACAGGTAAAAGCCGATGCGGAAGCTTTGCGGTTTTTGGTTGCCTGCGAGATATGCGGCAAGAAGATCTACGGCGAGAAAATACCGCTGTTCTGTCGGGGAGCGAGAACCCTCGCAAGATGCAAGATCGGCAAAGCAAATAAGCTGAGCCAACGAGCATTCAACCGAGCAAAAGCAAATTCCACACAGCTTATAGCGCTCAGCTTCAATCAGTGCCGCCGTTGCTATCGGTGGGTATGTGACGGGTGCTTTGATTGCACCGATCCGGACGGAGTATGCAAAACGTGCTCCGAGAAAAACGACAATACAGGAGAAGGAGGATCACCAAATGGCTGAAAATTATATAAAGGTTGAAAAAACGGAAGATGGCGGTCAGTCTGTCAGAATGCCGCGAAAATCCCCGTTCCTCGATATGACGGATCTTTATACTGAGCCGGGCTCGGCAGAGAAGGTCATAGAATCCCTTGCGGATCATCCCGAAGCACAGGCGTTGTTTGCCGCTGAGATCGCATATAGCCGAGGCGAAATAGATAAAGTAATTGCTCATTCAAAGGAGTTCTTGCGCTCACGCTCCGGGTTTTACGCGGTGAATGCCGGCGGTATGCTGTTAGCGCTTGCCGCTATGTGGAACGGAGATATTCACCTTTGGCGTGAAGCAAAGATGCACATCTTTGAAGCTCCTGCTAAAAATGCAATCGATAAGGAGATCATGGGGCTCTCCATTGCCTGCGTTGCCAGCGCGGTGAGAGATATTTCAAGCTATCCCGAGTGGTTCGCGAAAGGACAGTTCGGGCATCTTCCAACCGACTCTCATCCCGCCGCGAGAGTTTTCTACATTAAATACCTGCTCATATACGCGCAGGATATGGCAAAAAATAAATTCACGCTTTCGGACGTGTCGGGACTTGGACTGATGAAGACCATGCCGTATATCGTAGAGCCGATGATCGTTCAGACACAGGTAGAGAAAACGGTGATCCCCGAGATCTATCTCCGTCTGCTCGTGGCGATCGCATACCATCAGACCGGTGACGATAAGAGTGCCGTCGTACATATTGATAAAGCCATCGAGCTTGCTTTGCCCGATAGGCTCCTCGGTATCCTTGCCGAGCATCGCAGGCAGTTCGATTCGCTCCTTGACGACCGTTTAGCACTCATTGATCCCGTGTCGTGCAAGAAATATAAGGAGCTCCATCGCGGTCTGCTTGACGGTTGGACAAGGCTCCACAACTCCTTGCTCTCAAAAACCGTAAATAATTCCTTTACGATCCGTGAGCGCGAGATCGCGCGCCTCGCCGCCTTCGGTCTATCCAATGCCGAGATTGCAAAGCAGCTGTGTATCAGCGTATCTATGGCGAAAAAGGCGGTGTATGACGCAATGAACAAGGCGGGCTGCAATAAGCGTGTAGAACTCGGCGCATTCGTCTGAGCTTCAAACAGTAGACTTTTTTCGTCCAAAAAGTTACCCCGAAAAAACGAAAAATCCTCTATAATGGTATCAGAAAAACCGTTGTAGAGGATTTTTTATTTCGAAAAGGGGGAATTTATATGACCGAAAAGATCCGGGAAGGCGACGTTTACAAGGTTTTTACCATAGATAATACGACCTTTGAAATTCGCTTCGGCTACGAATCACCCATAGAGAAGGAGCGAGGATGGGAACCGACACCCATCTATCCCGATTTCACGAAGGAGCCGAAATACGACTCGGAGGAATATCCCTTCGTAACGGTGTATCAGGGCGTCTGTCCGCATTACAAGCCGAGAGAAAGGGTTTCCGGCGAGGAATGGTGCGCCGATTGCGAATGGATGGAAAAGCATGAAGCCTATATCGGCATCTGCCGATGCAAGGAACGACGGCGAAAGAGCACGGAGGTAGGAGATATGAATTTATAATTTTGCACGTAACGTAAGCTTTCATTAAAAAATAATCGGAAAGGAGAAGATATA
>JAZNPQ010000018.1:0-3985 GCA_045589735.1 Eubacteriales bacterium
TGGCACACAGAACGACATGGCTACGATCCGACTTTATCAACGATATCGGCACACAGCTCCTCGTCCTCGTCGTATACAAGATAGCTCATACCGGTGACCGAAACCATATCTCTGATCTGACCAAGCACGCTTCCAAGACAAAGTCCGATAGGTCTGTCAGGGTCTCGCGTTTCATTGAAATTTTTATAATATTCAAGATTTACTCTTTCGGGGGAATACTGCATTTTAGGCTTATACAGAGTTTCAAACGCCTCTCTGTCCTTAAGCAGATAATCATCCTCTGAGGGTATAGAGTTGACGCCCGGCTTTATCTTCTCAATAAGGCCCTTACCTGTCTGTACTCTCTGTGTTCCGTCGGGAAGCACCTCAAGCACCTTTCGTTCAAAAGCAGGTCTCAGTCCGTTTGACGAGCCCTTTACGGTGTACCAATTGAAGTCCCAACCGATAAGCTCGTCAAGCTTGCGGTCGTTTTCGTTTCCGTCACCCTTCTTTGTTGCAAGCTCGGCAGGTATTTTCCCCTGCGCAGCCCATTCTTGCAGCACCTCGATCCAATATCCAAAGTGTACCGCCGGAAATCTATCTACATCCTTATAATGAAGAATGTTCATCGCACGTTCTCTGTTTGTCATAGCTTTCCTCCTGATTTAGGTTTTAGAACAAATCCATTTTAATTATAGCCTTCTCTTTTCCTCTTGTAAATGCGGTTTTGTTGCTTATTTTCTGCGTATCAAAAACAAAACCACATAAAATTACCGTATTTTCGTCATACCTCGCCCATAAAGTACGCAAATCTCAATGCGTCGGGCAGGTTAAATTTATTCGAAAGAGGCTTTAACAGTCCAAAAGGACAGACTGCGTCGAAATCATATTCTCCCTCGGGGGTTGCAAATTCCGAAAAATCCTTTTCCGAGACAATAGATACACCGCCGACGCCTTTAGGCTTTTTTGGGTCGTAGCGTTCTGTTTTTTCGGTGTAGCCTCGTCGAGTGTAGGTCACAGCAAGGCTTTCGTCGCCGGGTACAAGACAGACGAATACCGCGCCCTTTTCTTTCAAAAAGCTGTCGGCAGCTTTGAGCAGTTCGTTAAATATACCTCTTCCGCGAAATTCATTTTTCACGCCTGCCGCGTAGATATAGCCGCCCGTGTATTCTCCGAGCTTGACAGGTAGGATATTCACTGCTCCTACTGCCCTTCCCTCCTCCTCTGCGACGAGAATATCACAATTCACGGTATTATAAAATTCCGTCGGCACAGCGGGCGGGTCTCCAAAGCACTCACACCATATATCAATGAGAGAGGCAATACTGCCCCTCTCGTAAACTACAATATTCAAGCAAAGATCTCCCCCGAAAGCTCGGATATACTTACGGTCTTTTCCTCGCGAAGCGCAAGGTTCTTTATCTTGACAACTCCCGACTCGTATTCAGAGCCGCCCATAATGATTATATGGCTGTAATTTTCCTTCACCGCATAATCTATCTGCTTGCCGAATTTCTTTGTGCCGAGATAAACAGACGCCGTAAGTCCCGCGTCGTAAAGCTTTTCGGACAGCGACATATACGCCTCGTACGGTACGTCGTCAAAGCGTGTGATAAGTATTTTTTTCTCGGTAAATTCCTCGGGAATAAGCTTATGGGTTTCAAGGAAGTTCTGAAGCGTTACGTCTCCCATTCCGTAGCCGACACCTGAAATTTTCGCGTTGTTTACGAAAAGTCCGACAAGATTGTCATAACGTCCGCCGCCGAACATCGCGCGGTTATTTTCGGGAGCGTTGTCGAACACCTCGAAAACAGTTCCCGTATAATAATCAAGACCTCTGATAATACCGAAGTCGAAGCAGCAATATGCGTCAAGTCCGACTTTCTTTAACATTTCAAAGAGATTTATAAGCTCAAGAGAGCCGACAGAATCGGGACAAAGCGCGGTAGCTTCCGTGACGCTCGCCGTGTAGAGAGAGTCAAGCTGAGCTATCGACTCGTCGGTCATACCGAGCTTTTTAAGCTCCTCGACATAGACCTCACGCGGAATTTTATTTCTCTTGTCGATAATTTTTGAAATTTTGCGGCAGCCCTCGATGTCGGTGTCGGCAATCTTTGAAACGACGTCGTTAAAGAAACGGCGGTTGTTGATGTGGACTGTGAACATCGTCGGGTCTGCGCCGAAAACGCGGAGAACACGGATTGCACTTACTATCGTTTCAAGGTCGGCTTCATAGGTGTCGCAGCCGAAAATATCTACGTTAAGCTGCCAGAATTCACGTAAACGTCCTCTCTGGGGGTTCTCGCAACGGTACATATTGGGTATCGAGAACCAACGGAGAGGAAAGTTCAGCTCACCCGTCTTTGCGGCGACCATACGAGCGACCGTGGGGGTCATCTCGGGACGGATCGCGAGACGTCTGTGTCCTTTATCCTCAAAATTATATGTCTGCTCTCCCGCAAGCTCCTCGCCGCTTTTTGCGATATAGAGGTCAAGAGATTCAAGCATAGGACCGCCGTATTCCTCAAAGCAGGAGAGGGTCAGCGCGTCACGGATCTTACCGAAGAACCAATTACGCAGAGCCATATCGCGCGGATAGAAGTCACGCGTGCCCTTATAAGGCTTGGTTGAAAGTTTGATTTCGCTCACTTTATTTTAATTCCTTTCGAATTTTTTCATATTTTATACATTATATCATATTGTTTTATTCTTTGCAACTTTTTTTCAAAGACAGTAGAGAAAAACGCCGAGGAACTGCAAAAAGCTGCCGAGAACGACGAAAAGGTGGAATACTCCGTGGATATATTTTTTCTTTTTTCCGATTCCGTAGCATACAGCGCCGACGGTATACGCAATACCGCCCGCAAGCACCCACATAAAGCCCGGCTTTGTCATAGCCGCGAGCGCCGTCTTTGTAAACGCGATAATGCACCAGCCCATTATAATGTAGCAGGTCATTGAAAACGCGTTGAATTTTTTCATATCGACTGCCGTCAGCGTCACCGCAAGCGCGGCAAGTCCCCACTCGATACCGAAAATTACCCAGCCTATTACAGGATCGTACGGTATTATAGCCGCCAGCGTTATGGGTGTGTACGTGCCCGCGATAAGCAGGTATATTGCGCAGTGGTCGATAACGCGAAAAACACCCTTGGCTAAGTTTCGGTTTAGTCCGTGGTATACGCTCGAAACGGTGTAAACTATTATCATCGACGCACCGTAAATTGCCGAGCCGACAATTCCCGGCGTATCGCCGCTTATCGCACTTTTTATAATACACAGCACCAGCACCACGATACCAAGCGCACCGCCGACGATGTGCGAGACCATATTGAGGCACTCCTCGCCTTTTGTATAATTAGGAAGAAAATCTTTCAGCTTTTTCATTGGTAGCCTTTCTGTTTTGGGTTTCAAATTTTGATTTGTCGGTGTGTTTGAATGTTTTATGTGGGGTTTTACCCCACACCCCACTTAAGAAACTTTTTGCAAAAAGTTTCTTAAGAATCTTCAAAAAACTCAAACAAAAGGGATTTGTTTTAGGTTTTTGTTTATCTTTCAACGGTTGCTCGAGCGCAACCGTTGAATTTTTGTACGGTTATTTGCGCGTCGAGGTCGGAGGTCTTACCGTGAGTGAAATAAGGTTGCGGCGCCTCGACTACTCGCTCCCGCAGTCGCGGGCTCAAACGCTCGCCATTGCGGCGTTCTCACTGCGCGACACGAAAAAATAATGTAAATTTTAAAATTTTTGAACAGATAATATTGCTATTATGTCGCGTCGTGAGTGTGTCCGAATGGCAACACACGAGCCGCGACTGCGGCAGCGACGAGGAGTGCGCGTCGGTTGAAGATGTTGCTTTAAGGTGAATGCGCGCACTACGTGATAAGCTCCCTACTATCCCTCACCTGCCGCGACCGAGCGGTTGGTGAAAGGTGAATAAACACCTTGGATAAACCATTTGTTTTTGAAAGTTTTTGAAGATTCTTAAGGAACTTTTTTCCAAAAAGT
>JAZNPQ010000019.1:0-15236 GCA_045589735.1 Eubacteriales bacterium
CCTTGGCTCACAGAACGACATGGCTACGATCCGACTTGCTTGAAGAGAAAAAGCGCAGAGATACTGTTATGAAAAGGAGAATAATAACGGCGGCTGTTGCGACCGCTGTTATCAGCGCGTTTCTTTTCGGTATTACTGTACTTATAAACACAGGTTGGTTTACAGAGACGGTAGAGCCCGAAAAGGAATGGTATGAATTCGCGCCAATTACGGATTTTCACTATGACATAATGGAAGACGATTGGTACAAAAATCAGCTTGATATAGGCCCTATCGTAAGGCTTCACAATGCGCAGACAGGTGTCGGTATAGAGCTTGAACCCGAAGAATACGGCGAACACGGTAAAGCCGTAAAGCTACTTACAGACCTTATAACAGCCGCACAGCAGGGAGACCGTGACGCATACAATGATTGCTTTTCCGACGGTTATCTTATCGCAGAGGGAAAAAAGAAAGCCGAGGCTGACGGAGTGAAATATACAGACGCGGAGTATCTTGAGCTTGGAAAGAAATCGGAATTTACAATGCAGCAGGTGTACGACGCCGTTATAACGATGTATTCCGAGGAAGAAAATGAGAATAAGCTTTTGCATTGCACATACGAGCTAAAATACAAGATACACATGAACAACGGAACACTCCGAAACGATATGGGAAGCGACTGTTACCGAGTCCAACAGATAATAATGCTTGAAAACGAGGACACGGGAGAGCTTGAGATAATAACGGTAAATACCTTTTCTGACATAGCAACGCAATACAAAGTGGTAATATGGAAGGTGATACTTGCCATAGCCGTAACGGCGGTGTTTGTGACAGCTGTTGTTTTTGCTTCTGTGAAATATATAAAAAAGTCGAAGAAAAACGAAGACACCGAAGAAAAGAACGAGAATAAGGAGACCGACAAATGAAAAAGCTTTTGGTCGTTGACGGAAACAGTATACTTAACCGAGCGTTTTACGGAGTCAAGCCTCTTTCAACTTCGGAGGGAATACCGACTAATGCGGTGTTTGGATTTATAAATATTTTAAACAGAAATCTTGAAACGGTCGAGCCCGACTGTTGCGCTATCGCGTTTGACCTCAAAGCTCCCACGTTCAGACATAAAATGTATTCAGAGTATAAGGCAGGGCGCAAGGCTATGCCGGAGGAGCTTGCAGAACAGTTTCCGTACGCAAAGGAAGCAGCAAAAATACTCGGATTCAATCTGTTTGAGATCGAGGGCTACGAGGCTGACGATATTCTCGGAACACTTGCGGAAAGGGCTGACAGCGATACCGAGACATATATTCTGACAGGTGACCGTGACTCGCTCCAGCTTATAAGCAATAAAACAAAAATACTTCTCGCGACAAACAACGAGCCGATAACATACGACAGAGCCGCGTTCTTTGAAAAATACGGCGTTGAGCCCGAGCAGTTCGTTGACGTAAAGGCACTTATGGGTGATTCGTCGGATAATATTCCGGGCGTTGCGGGTATTGGAGAGAAGACCGCAACAAAGCTGATAGCTCAGTTCGGTTCTCTTGACGCGCTGTACGAATCAATACCGTCAAAGGAGCTGTCAGCAGGAGTCAATGCAAAGCTTGAAGCGGGCAGAGAGTCTGCGTTTATGTCACGAGAGCTGGCAAAAATATTTACAGACGTGCCTGTAGACGTTTCCTGCGAGGCTATATGCCGCCGTGAGCTTGACAGAGAGCGCGCGTACAAGCTCTTTACAAAGCTTGAGCTGTCATCTTTTATAAAGAAATTTTCGCTTGAAGGCGGAGAGCAGACAAGCTCGTACGAGGCGTTGCCTGTAAAGGATAATTTTACAGTAACAGACGGAAAAACCGTTGCTGTTTCGTATAAAGACGGAGAACTGTCTGTTTGTGACGGAGAGGCAGTTTACGTTTTAAACGACAGAAATACAATAAAAAACATTTTTGAGAGGTGCGTATGTGTATGTCACGATTCAAAGGAGCTTTATAAAAGGCTTGAGCGTGACGGCATACACTACAGAAATGCTACGTACGATACAATGCTTGGCGCGTACGTTTTAAGTCCGGGAGAATCGGATTACGGTCTATCAAAGCTGGTGCTTCGCTATCTCGGTTCTGCATTTTCGGAAAGTATCACAGACGTTCAGTATATTTATTCGGTATATCCCGAAATTGCCGAAAAGATAAAGCAGGGTGGAGAAGAAGGGCTTGTTTCGGATATAGAAATGCCGACCGCCGCAGTGCTTGCCGATATGGAGCTTTACGGCTTTAAGATCGACAGAGAAGGGATAGCTTCATACGGTGAAAGACTCCGTGAGCTTGAATCAGAGCTTGCAGACCGTATATATTACGCCGCAGGCGGAGAATTCAATATAAATTCACCGAAGCAGCTCGGAGAGGTGCTTTTCGAAAGACTTGGACTTCCGTCGGGCAAAAAGACAAAGACAGGATATTCGACAAACGCAGAAACGCTTGAAAAGCTTCGTCCGTACAGTGAAATAGTTGAGGACATACTTGATTACCGTCAGGTAGCAAAGCTCCGTTCAACCTATGCCGAAGGACTTCTCAGGGAGGCGGACGAGGACGGACGTATACACACTAATTTCAAGCAGACGGGAACGGCAACGGGCAGACTGTCGTCAACCGAGCCGAATCTTCAAAATATACCTATAAAGACCGAGCTTGGGCGTGAATTCAGACGGTATTTTATACCGAAAAATGAGAATTACGTGCTGATAGATGCCGACTATTCACAGATAGAGCTCAGAATCCTTGCGCACATTTCGGGAGATGAAACTATGATATCCGCCTTCCGTGACGGAACAGATATACACACTTCAACGGCGGCTACGGTTTTCGGGGTTTCGCCCGAATCTGTAACTTCCGAGATGAGGAAGCGCGCAAAGGCGGTAAATTTCGGTATACTTTACGGTATGGGGGATTTCAGGCTTTCCAACGACCTGCACATACCGATAAAGCAGGCGAAGCAGTATATAGAAAGCTATCTTGCGGGGTATCCGAAGATCGCGGAGTATCTCGAAAGAGTAAAGGCGGAGGCAAGACGCGACGGATACGTTACCACTATGATGGGTCGTCGCAGATATATTCCCGAGCTTGCGGGAAAGAATAAAAATCTTCAGAATTTCGGTGAGCGAGTCGCAATGAACAGCCCGATACAGGGAAGCGCAGCGGACATCATAAAGATCGCGATGATAAACGTATCAAAGAAGTTAAAAGAAGAAGGGCTTGACGCAAGACTTCTGCTTCAGGTACACGACGAGCTTTTAATAGAGGCTTCAAAAGACTGCGCAGACAGGGCGGAAGAGATACTGCGATTTGAAATGGAAAACGCGGTAAAGCTTGCAGTACCGCTTGACGTTGACATAAGCGTCGGCGAAAATTGGTTTGATTAAAATAATTTTCTAAAAATTATATATTCTCATTTTGGAGGATAACAAAATGAAAGCAGCAAAGTTTATAAGAGTACCCGGCAGCGGACAGGCTGAGTGGTCAAACTCTTGGACAAAGGACAGAATATACAATAACAGAAACATTGACCTTATGCCCAAAGAAGGACTTCAGACATTTATGAAGAAATTTGATACAGCGTCAAACGTAAAGTCTGCAGTGCTCAGAATTACGGCTCTCGGTATTTTCGAGGCATATGTAAACGGTAAGCGTGTAAAGAACGATCAGTACGACGAGCTTATGCCTCTCTGGACAGACTACAAGCACCGCGTATTTGAGTGCGAGTACGATATTCTTCCTTATCTTAAGAAGAAGGGCGGAGAAAACGTTTTCACTGCAAGAGTATCAAACGGTTGGTATTCTTCGAGAATCTCATTTAAATATTACGGAATGCACGATCCGTCTCTTTGCGCGGAGATAGAGGTCACATATAAGGACGGAACGACTGAGCTTATCGCGTCGGGTGAAGACTGGAGCGCCGCAATAGCAGGTCCTGTTCTGGCCGCCGATATATGGGACGGTGAATACTTTGACGCAAGAATTCCCGATCCGTGTATCAAGACGGACAGCATTGAGTGGAAGAATGCCGAGATATTCACTGAATATACCTGTGAAGTAGTACCTTTTGAGGGTGAGTTCGTAAGAGTGAACGAGTATCTTGCTCCTAAGAGTGCTGTTGTATGGAGAAAAACAAAGAATAACGGAACAGACTTCGGTGAGATCATCGCACAGAAGAAGGTCGTCGGAGACAACTGCGAGAAGATGAAGCTCCTTGCAGGTCAGCACCTTATGCTCGATTTCGGTCAGAATATGGTCGGACGTCCCGCAATCGCTATTGAAGCTAACGATGGAACAAAGATCTCTTGCCTCTTTGCCGAAATGCTCAACGATTCAGGTGACAGCACGAGAGGAAATGACGGACCTAAGGGAAGCATTTATATAAAAAATTACCGTTCCGCTCTCTCAAGAATGAACTATGTTGCGGCATCTCCCAACACACGAAAGGCTCTCAATATCTTTAAGCCCCTGCACACCTTCTACGGCTTCAGATATATTGAAATTACAGCAGACAGAGATATAAATATAGAATGTATCACGGGCGAGGTCATAGGTTCTTCGCTTAACGGTCTCGGTACGTTTACCTGCTCCGATGCAGAGGTCAATAAGCTCTATTCCAACGTTGAATGGGGTATGAAGGGCAACTATCTGTCGGCTCCCACAGACTGTCCTCAGCGTGACGAGCGCCTTGGTTGGACGGGCGACACACAGATATTCTGCGGAGCCGCATCGTATATTGCAGATACTTATTCATTCCTTCGCCGTTGGCTCGGAGACGCGAGAGATTCTCAGAAGGGCTTTGAAGGGGCGTATTGCGACGTTATTCCGAGAGTGTTTGAGGCCGAAAGAAACGGAGGAAACGCCGCTTGGGGTGACGCGGGACTTATCGTAACGTATAAGCTTTATGAAATGTACGGCAATGTTGAGGTCATCGAAGAAAATTATGACGCAATGGAATACTATATGCAGTATCTTGAGCGCTTTGGACTTGAAGGACCTAAGCCGAAATACGGTGACTGGCTCAACTACGACGTAACTCCCAAGGAGTATCTCTCTGTATGCTACTATGCATATGACGCGTCGCTTATGGTAAAATTTTCGCAGATACTCGGAAAGGCAGATAGGGAGGTATATTATAACGATCTTCTCGGTCGCATAATAGAGCATTATTATGAAAAATATGTAACCGACGGAGAGATAAACGTAAAGACACAGACTGCATATCTGCTTCCTATCGCATTTGATATGATCGAGGGAGAGCTTTACGAAAAGACCGTAAAACAGCTTGAGCAGAAGATCATAGACAACGACTACACACTTTCGACAGGCTTCGTAGGCACAGGAATACTCAACCAGACGCTTGCAAAGGTAGGACTTGATAAGCTTGCATATTCTCTCCTGCTTCAGACAAAAGACCCGTCGTGGCTATATTCGGTGAGACAGGGCGCGACTACTATCTGGGAGCGTTGGAATTCCTACACAAAGGAAACCGGATTCGGAAAAGTGACAATGAACTCGTTTAACCACTATGCATACGGTGCGGTTGCAGAGTGGATGTACTCGTCTGTTGCGGGAATCAAGCCAGATCCCGAAGCTTTCGGCTTTGACGGCAGATGCATACTTGCTCCGACACCCGATACAAGAAGCGACGATGAGATCCCCGCAGGTCAGAAGAGAATTACAATGGCAGAGGCGACTTATAAGGGAATTGTCAGCCGTTGGGAATATGAGAACGGAAGATTTGTGTGGAAGTGCGTAATTCCTAACGGAAGCGCGACTGTAAAATTCCCGCTTCTATACGGACAGAAGACTGTTGAGATAAACGATCTTTCCTTCACAGCAAAGCAGCTTGGCGGTAAAATTGAAGGCGACCGTATGGTTTTTGAGCTTTCTGCAGGCACATATATCGTAAAATAAATAAAATTAACGAAAAACTCTTGACAAATCGCAAATAAGAGGTTATAATATCAAATGTTGCATTTTTTGATATGGGGGAATTGCGCCCAAATCGCAAAAGGAGGTCTCCATGAAGCTTGATTTAAGACCAATGCTGCGGGGAGAGGTTTCCCGATTGCCGGTCAATTTCACGTTCAAATATGACGATATAGACTTTATAACGGTCATTGGTGATGCGAGAGTTAACGGAGAGATAGTTGACACCGCGGGATATATGCGAATGAGCCTCACTCTTTCGTTTGATTACGAGGGTGAATGCGCAAGATGTCTCGCGCCTGTAAAGGGTTGCTTTGAAACGATTTTTGAACGTACGGTTGTCAACGAAAAGACACTGACGAAGGAACAGATAGAAGAGGATATCGACGAATACGCCGTTATATACGACGGATATCTTGACGTTGATGAGCAGCTTATGGAGGCTATGCTCTTCGATTTCCCAACAAAGCTTCTTTGCAGAGAGGACTGTCCCGGTCTGTGTCAGCACTGCGGTAAGCCGTTGAAAGACGGAACCTGCGATTGCAAAGCCGATGCGCCCGATCCGAGATGGGCGGTATTAAAGAATTTTTTTGCCGATAACGGCGAAGAAAATAAAGAGTAAATTAAAATTTATAGATAATATCAGGAGGAAACGGAAATGGCAGTACCGAAGAAAAAAGTATCCAGCGCTCGTCGTGATAAGAGACGTACCGCAAAAGAAAGACTCGATCTTCCCGGCATGGTAGCATGCCCCAAGTGCGGAGAGATGGTTCTTTCTCATCGCGTTTGCAAAAATTGCGGAACCTATGACGGAAAAGAAGTCATAAAGGTTAATGACGAGTCCAAGAAATAAGCTTTTAAACTAAAACAAATACACCCGTCGGTCTTAACCGACGGGTGTATTTGTTTTAGTTTACTGTTTCTCTTTGAAGTGTGAACATATTTGTAACTCTGTCAAAAAGCTCCTTGTGCGATGAGAGAGTGGGGTCGGATTCAAGCAGCTTTTTTGACGCGGCGAAGGCAGAAGAGAGAACTGCCGTGTCGTCGCAAAGATCGGCTATCTTGAATTTTACGCCGCCGCTTTGCCGAACCGTTTCGTCACCGTTTCCTCGAAGAAAATCACCCGGACCGCGCATGGCAAGGTCTTTTTCGGCAATAGCAAAGCCGTCGTAGCAGGATTTCATTATATCAAGACGCTGACGGGCGTTTTCCGAGCATTGCTCAAGGCTCTCACCGCCGTATACCAATATACAGTACGATTTTCGGCTTCCGCGTCCGACACGACCTCTTAACTGATGAAGCTGAGAAAGACCGAAGCGCTCGGCGTTTTCAACTATCATAAGGCAGGCATTGGGAACGTTAACGCCGACCTCGATGACGGTGGTCGATACGAGTATTTGTGTCTTTCCTTCGGAAAAGCGCCGCATTATAGCGTCTTTTTCTTTGGCTTTAAGCTTTCCGTGGACGAACTCGACAGAGAATTCGGGAAATTCATTTTTTAATTCCTCGGCATACTGTACCGCCGCCTTAAGCGGTGGCGCGGTGTCGGGACGGATTCCGCTTTCAAGAAGCTCGGAAAGAGAGACCTCGTCGTCGGCGGTTTCTTTTTCTTCAACAGCAGGGCACACGATATATACCTGACCACCCGAAAGAACGTTTTTTCTTATAAATCCGTTTAGCCTTTGACGGTAGCTCCCGTCAACCGCGAAGGTGTCAACACGCTGACGCCCGGGCGGTATTTCATCAATTACCGACATATCAAGGTCGCCGTACATAGCAAGAGCGAGTGAACGGGGGATCGGCGTTGCGCTCATGACGAGAGTGTGCGCCTTGCTTGATTTTTGAGAGAGCGCGGCGCGCTGAAGAACGCCGAATCGGTGTTGCTCGTCTGTGACTATAACACCCGGACGTGAAAATTCAACGCCGTCTGAGAGAAGCGCCTGAGTACCTATAACTATATCAAGCTCACCCGAGACAAGGGCGGCTTTTATTTTTGCTTTTTTTGCCGCTGTGGTTGCACCGATGAGAAGCTCGACCGAGAAACCGAGACCTCCGAGAAGCTCGGAAAGGTCAGAAAAGTGCTGACGCGCAAGTATTTCTGTGGGAGCCATAAGAGCCGCCTGATATCCGCTTTTTGCGGCTATATAGATAGCCGCAGCGGCACATACCGTTTTACCGCATCCGACGTCACCGATAAGAATTCTGTTCATAGGACTGTCATAAGACATATCGCGCCGTATCTCTTCGATACTGCGCTTTTGCGCGTTGGTCAAGGGAAAGGGAAGCGCAGATGTGAATTCTGACAGATCGTTTTGGCGGCAGACAGGCGCTCCTGTAGCCCTTATCTTTTTCCTTGTAAGCGCAAGACCGAGCGCAAAGGTAAAAAACTCATCGAAAATAAGCCTTCTCTTTGCCGCGGCAAGGGCGACGAAGTTTTCGGGATTGTGAATGTTTTTGAGCGCGTAATTTTTTGTACAAAGCTTATATTCAAGACGAAGCTCGTTTGGAAGGTCGTCGGGTATCTCTTTTCCGCAAAGTGCCGATGCCTGAGCTATATTTTCTGTTATCAGCTTTTGTGTAAGTCCTTCACTGAGTCGGTATACGGGAATGAGGTCACGCAGAGCAGTGTCTGAATAATACGGCTCATAAGCAGGAGACGACATTGTAAAATGACGGCCGACCTTTTCAACCTTTCCCCAAAAGCGGAATGTTGAGCCGAGAGGGAACTTGTCCTTTAAAAAATCCTGATTGAAAAAGGTTATCTCAGCCATAGCGCTGTCGTCGTATGCCTTGAATTTTAACATAGACATATGTCGGCTTCTGATACGCACTGATTTAGGCTCTGTTGCAACAGTCAGAACAACGGCGTGCTTTATGTCGGGGGCGGTTATATCGGTAAGTAATTCAATGTTTCCGCGATTTTCATAGGCGCGCGGATAGTGACAGATGAGGTCGCCTGCCGTAAATATATTCTGTTTTGCGTATGCCTCTGCCTTGACGGGACCGACCCCGCGAAGCTTGGTTATAGGTGTGTTAAGTACGCTCACGTATATTTACTGCTCCTTTTTTTCGGATTTTAAGACCTTAAGGGCTTCATAAATGGTTTTTATGGGAATTATTTCAATGCCGGGGATATCGAGCTTACGGCTTTCTACGTTTTTTGACGGAACGATAGCCTTGGTAAATCCGAGACGAGCCGCCTCACGCACACGCTGATCAAGATTTGAAACAGCGCGGCACTCGCCTGAAAGTCCAAGCTCGCCTATCGCTATAAGCTCGTCGGGTACGACCTTGTCTGTAAGACTTGATATAAGAGCGAGCGCGGCGGCAAGGTCAGAAGCCGTCTCGTCAAGACGCAGACCTCCGATGACGTTAGTATAAACATCCGCCGCCGAAAATCTCATACCGAGACGTTTTTCAAGTACAGCGAGAATAAGACACATACGGTTATAGTCAAGTCCGCTCGAATTGCGTCGGGGAGCAGGGTAGGGCGTCGGAGTAACGAGCGCCTGTATCTCGGCAATTATAGGCCGAGTACCCTCAAGAGTGCATGCTGCACAGTTGCCCGAAACGTTTTTAGGTCTGCCCGAAAGCAGCATTTCGGACGGATTCGGCACCTCAATCAGACCCTTGTCGGTCATCTCGAAAACGCCTATCTCATTGGTAGAGCCGTAACGGTTTTTGATAGCTCTTATTATGCGGTAGGACTGCTGACGCTCGCCCTCAAAGTATAGCACCGCGTCAACCATATGCTCGAGCACCTTTGGACCCGCAATACCGCCTTCCTTGTTGACATGCCCGACGAGAATTACCGAGATGCCGTGACGCTTTGCCTTTTCAATAAATGAAAAAGCACATTCACGAACCTGTGTCACACTGCCGGGAGCCGACGCGGAGTTTGGACTGTATATGGTTTGTATAGAGTCGGTAATAATGATGTCGGGCTTTAATTTAGCGGCTTCGGAGAGTATGTTTTCAATATTTGTTTCGGTAAGTATATGAAGATTATTTCCTTTGATACCGAGACGCTTTGCGCGGAGCTTAAGCTGTCCGCCCGATTCCTCGCCCGAAACGTAAAGCACGCGGCGACCGTCTCCGAGAGCGTCGGATATCTGCATAAGAAGCGTGGATTTTCCTATACCCGGTTCACCTGAAAGCAGAACGACAGAACCCGAAACGATACCGCCGCCAAGCACACGGTCAAGCTCCGACATACCCGTCTCCGAGCGAATGTAATCGGGAACTTCAAGCTCTGAAAAGCTGACAGCGTGAGATGGGTCGTGTACAACTGCGCGAATATTTTTTGGAACGGTTACGGATGACGCGACCTCTTCTTCCTCAAAGCTGTTCCAAGCACCGCAGCTTGGGCATTTGCCGAGCCACTTAAGACTTTTGTATTCGCATTCGTTACATATATATACAGTTTTGCCTGCCTTCATATCTAAACCGCCTTTTACACTTTATTCACCTCATTATACTATAATAAAAGACAAAAATCAAGAGTCGGCGGTGCTTATTTCCAAAATACTTTTATGTAGCGACGTAGCAATAACAAGCGCAAGCCTTTGGCGGTATTCGGGATCATTAAGCCTTTCTGCGTCGCCCTGATTACTTAGAAATCCACATTCTATAAGAATAGCCGGGCAGGTGAGAGAATCGAGAAGATAAATATTTTCTCCCGCGGGTTTTATCTGCCTGTTGCTTCCGGTGTTCAGATTTTTAATTACCGAGTCTCGCAGGTTTTTCGCTAGGGTTTTGCTGTTTTCGTTGTTAAGCGAATAGTAGACCTCAAGACCGTTGTATTTTTCTATGGGAAATGCGTTCATATGGATACTCACAAAAACGGGAGACTCAACCGCCTCTGCAATATCACGTCTTGCTCTCAGATCTTGGTTTTTAAGAGTTCCGCCTGTTCCCGAGGAGAGCATAACGTCCTCGGTCCTCGTCATAACTACGTCTACTCCCGACGCTGTCAGCATATCTCGCAAAATAAGCGATATTTCAAGATTAAGCTCTTTTTCGTAAGCAGAGCTTACACCGATAGCTCCACCGTCACGCCCACCGTGCCCGGGGTCAATAACGACGGTAAGGGTGTCGTCAGGCTTTGATATTGTCGCGAGAGCGACCGAGGTACGCTTTCCGATATGCTCCCAGAACGCGCAAATAGAATAACCTATAGCAATAAATATCATCGAAAATACCAAAAATCCGAGAGCGTAGGAAAGAGAGCCGTCTTTTGTTTTTTTCATAAATGCAATTCCTCCAAAGTGAGTTATTACATTATATTAAGGGATTTGTTCTATAATTCTAAAAAAAAAAACGAACCGCCTGTTCAAATAAGCGGTTCGTTTTATATCAGTTTTTGTGTGCTTCGAGATAGTCAACAACATCCTTGATTGTGATGAATTTACCCATGTCGGTGTCATCAATCTCAAGGTTGAACTTTTCCTCGCAGTGACATACGAGGTCGGCAAGGTCAACAGAGCTTATTCCGAGATCTGCTGAAAGTTCGGCTTCCGGCTTGATATCATCGGGGTCGAGGAGCAGCTCGTTAACCAACAGCTCTTTAAGTTCTTCAAACATAAAAAATCCTCCTAATGTAAATAGCTTTGCTCACTCATTATATAAAAAAAACGAACGCTTGTCAAGAACATTATGAAAATATCTCAAAAAATTTATTGATAGTTGAATATTGCAAGAAATGCAGAAAAATGTTATAATATCGGAAACAACATCGAAAGGGGAGAAAAATGGCACTTTTTGAGCGTAGACCGCTTATGCTTTGCTGCTTTTGTTTCTTAACTGCGGCTGTTGTCGGATTTTGTATAAACAAAACTGTCAAGATAATAATATTGCTGTCGCTTTTCCTCGCTGTTGTGGCTTTTTTTGCGACAGCTTTTAGCGTAAAGACGAAACAAAAACGAATACTTTTTGCAGTGCTTGCCGCGGCAACACTGTTTTCTGCCGTGTCTGTGACAGAATCGTTTGTATATTACGATATACACGGAGCCAAGCTTTCATCTTATATCGGAAGTACCTGCGAT
The DNA here is from genome assembly GCA_045589735.1 of Eubacteriales bacterium. GTDB lineage: Bacteria > Bacillota > Clostridia > Oscillospirales > CAG-272 > RGIG3994. The sequence goes on from JAZNPQ010000019.1 coordinate 11,984, forward strand.
GTCGAATGCACCGTACTTGCAAGAAATAAAACCGAGTCGTATTTATCCGAATACACGGTTAAGCTTACCTCTATTGACGGCGAAAGCGTTAAAGGCCGCGCTGTCGTGCAGTTTCCTGAGGATATGGGATTTAAGATCGGAGAACGGGTGCGTTTTCCCGCTGATTGTGTGCCGATCTCGGAGGTTGCTCTCGGAAATTCAGACAAAATAGGGCTTTTGTCTGACGGAGTATTGATCGCCTTTGTGTCTGAATGCGAGCTTGATGACGTGGTATCATTGGGAGATAGCGAGCTTATTTCCGAGAGCTTCAAACGAATACAGAAGGAGCTGTCCTATACGCTTCAAAATGCGGTCGGTGGCGATGCCGGAGCGCTTTCATCGGCTGTGACTCTTGGAGACCGAGACGGTCTTTCGGATGAAATAAAAAGAGATTTCTCTCGCTCCGGACTTTCACATCTTCTTTCACTCAGCGGTATGCATATGGCAATTATTGCCTCGTTCTTTTGCTATTTGTTAAAGCTTTGTTACGTTCCGAGACGGATACGCTCGTGTGTTATGCCGATAATTATGGTAATATATCTTTGCCTAACGGGATTTTCTTTACCGACATTACGCGCGACCGTTATGCTAAGCGCGGTATATCTTTCCTTTGTTCTTGGAGTGAAGACCGACGCAAGAACGGTGCTGTTTGCTTCGGGTACTTTTATAATTGCATTCATGCCGTACGCCGTCTGTGACGTTGGCTTTTGGATGTCGTTCCTTGCAACGCTCGGACTTATCGTGTTTTATCCATCGTCGCTTGAAAAAGCAAAGGACAATAAGAAGCTTAAAAGTCCAAAATATCTTTTATCGCGGTTAGCAAGGAAAATATTCGTGGCTGTGACGGTCACGCTTATTGCGGTGCTTTCGGTAATACTTTTGACACAAATGTTCTTCGGTGAGCTTTCTCTCATATCGCCGCTGTCAAATCTTTTGGTCGGATTTTCGGTAATGATAATAACGGTGCTTTCAATGCTGTGGCTGCTTATGAGCGGAATACCGTATATCGGTACAGCACTGTCGTTTCTTATAAGAGTATTATGCAATTATGTTATAAGGATAAGCGAAAAATGCTCGGATATCAAAAATATTTGCGTTTCGTTTGAGTCTGTTTATGCAAAGATAATAATTTGGTGCTTTTGCGCGGCGGTCGCCGTTCTCTTGATAATAAAGCTGAAAAATAAGAGATTTGTTTTGTTAGCTCCGATTTCGGCGGTAATTATATTTTGTCTCTGCTTCGGAATCGACTCTGCTTTGAATGCCGATAATGCAGACGCGACGTATATAAGACGCGGAGAATCCGAAACGCTGACGCTTGTTACGGTCGGTAAAGCAGTCATATTCGATATGACCGACGGAAACTATACTAATTACGTTTTTTCGTGGAACGAGGCGCACAGGCACGGAGCTACCGAGCTTGACACGCTCATTCTTACCCACTATCACGACAAGCACGAATACTCGGTAAGTAAGATGATGTCCGTAATCAAGGTGCGTAGGCTTATGATACCCGAACCCGAAGATAATGAAGAGCTTTTTGCCGCGAGCGCTCTTCAGCGTATCTCGGAAAAACACGGCGCGGATTGCGTAATGTATAAGGTCCATGAGGCGACCGAAATATTTAATGACGTCACGTTTGTTCAGTACGAAAGAGGCGAGCTTTCGCGCTCGGCACAGGATACGCTTGCTTTCAAAGTTAATTTCGGTGATGACAGCGTATCTTTTATAGGTTCGTCGTATTTTGAAAGTATGGGAGACGGAATAAACGAATACGCAAAAGATTCAAAATGTGTTATATACGGAAGTCACGGACCTAATCCAAAGAAAGAATTTACTGCGTCGGCGGTAAATACAGCACATGAGGTGATTTTTGCGGATGAAGAATTGTTTGGTCTTGCGGAATTTGACAATGGGCTTGCGCGTGACGCTAATATAACAGTAAACTGTGAACGGTACGAAACGTATCTCTGTAAAGACCGAAAAAGCGGAACAAACAAACAAGAATAATACACAAACGGAACACAAACGGTTTGTACAAAAATCACACAAATGACAAAAAAACAAAAAAATATTCAAAATTCGATTGACACAAAGGATAGGCTTTGGTATAATATAAAATGGATTTTGGATGTAATCGAGTTTATATTACCGAATACCGAAAATTATCCCATATAGGACAAAAAGAGCGTATGCGGTAACGTAAGGACAAGCATGCGCTCGCTTAATTTTTGTAAGTCGGGGCAAAACCTGATTTTATATTATTTTATTTTTGGAGGAACAGACTATGTTCAAGAAAACATTGGCCATTATGATGGCTATCGTAATGGTTCTCTCGATGCTTGCAGTATTCACAAGCTGCGGTGACGATGAAAAAGAGCAAGGCATGAGCGAGTCTCCGCTTAAGGCTCCCACTCTCACAAAGGATTTTGACATTGCCGACGATTTCAAGATCGGTTTCATTTTCCTTCACGATGAGAACTCCACCTACGATAAGAACTTTATCGATGCAGCAAAGAATGTAAAGGAGGTTCTCGGACTTCGTGACGATCAGGTTATTATGAAGGTAAACGTTCCCGAATCGAGCGTTTGCTACGATACAGCAAAGGACCTTGCAGGTCAGGGCTGTAAGATCGTATTTGCAGACTCGTTTGGACATGAAAGCTTTATGCTTCAGGCTGCTAAGGATTGTCCCGATGTTCAGTTCTGTCACGCAACAGGTACCATGGCTCACACTGCAGGTGTTGCAAACTTCCACAACGCATTTGCTTCTATTTACGAAGGTAGATATCTTGCAGGTATCGCAGCAGGTATGAAGCTTAACGAAATGATCAAGGAAAAGAAGATCACCGAAAAAGAGGCTGTAATGGGATACGTTGGCGCATTCACATACGCAGAGGTTATTTCAGGTCTTACTTCCTTCTATCTTGGCGCAAAGTCTGTTTGCCCGTCCGTTACAATGAAGGTTCGTTTCACAGGTTCTTGGTACGATCAGGCCAAGGAGCAGGAAGCAGCAAACTCTCTTATTGCTGACAAGTGCGTTCTCATAAGCCAGCACGCAGACTCCATGGGTGCTCCCACCGCATGTGAGCTCAAGGGCGTTCCAAACGTATCCTACAACGGAAGCACATATGACGCATGTCCTGAGACATTCATCGTTTCTTCCGCTATCAACTGGGCACCTTACTACCTCTACATCATTAAGTGCGTTAACACC
>JAZNPQ010000020.1:0-8789 GCA_045589735.1 Eubacteriales bacterium
CTCTTCAGGTAAAGCAATCGGTCGTCGGTTACGGAAGAGCTGACAAAAAGCAGGTCATAACTATGGTTACTATGCTTTTGAATCTTCCGTCACCGCCAAAGCCCGACGATACGGCAGACGCACTCGCCATAGCCATTTGTCACGCTCATACGGGCGGATCAAAATTATCAAAATACTATAACATCAAGTAAAAAAGGAAAACGGTATGTGGACAGCAGATAAATGGAATGATTACGTTCTTCTCGATGCTTCGCGCGGAGAACGTCTTGAACGTTGGGGAAAATATACGCTTATACGCCCCGATCCACAGATAATATGGAAATCGGACAAAGGTTCGGAGTGGAAAAAAGCAGACGCATCTTACAAACGTTCCTCAAGCGGAGGCGGCGCGTGGATGGAAAATAAGCTTCCCGAAAGCTGGATTATAAATTACGGAAAGCTCAGGTTTTTGATCAAGCCCATGGGATTTAAGCACACCGGTCTTTTTCCCGAGCAGGCGGCTAATTGGGATTGGTTTTCGGAGCTTATAAAAAATGCAAACAGACCAATAAAGGTCTTAAATCTTTTCGCATACACCGGCGGTGCTACCGTTGCGGCGGCAGCGGCGGGCGCGTCGGTAGTTCACGTGGATGCGGCAAAGGGAATGGTCGCGCAGGCAAAAGAAAACGCGGCTCTTTCGGGACTTGCAAACGCTCCTATAAGATATATTGTGGACGATTGCAAAAAATTCGTGGAACGAGAGATACGCAGAGGCAATAAATACGACGCTGTAATAATGGATCCACCTTCTTACGGAAGAGGTCCCGGCGGAGAGATATGGAAGCTTGAAGAGTGTATTGACGAATTTGTTTCTCTTGCGGCAAAGCTTTTGTCTGATAAACCGCTGTTCTTTTTGATAAATTCATATACGACAGGGCTTTCGCCGCTTACTATGAGCTATCTTCTTGAACTTAATGTAAAGAAGACGTATGGCGGACGCTGTGAAGCGGGAGAGCTTACCTTGCCTGTCAAAAAAATCGGTGCGTACTTACCTTGCGGTGGTTCTGCAAGGTGGACTGCTGAATAGATTTGGAGATATAACCTTGAACGAAGCTTTTATAAAAATAGAAAATCTATCCTATATTTACAATGATGAAAACATATATATTCCCGCGGTATCTGATGTTAATCTTGACATTGAACAGGGAAGTTATGTTGCTATAATAGGACGTAACGGATCGGGAAAATCAACGCTTGCAAAACTGCTTAATATGATACTTGAGCCAAGCTCGGGAAGTATTACTATAGCGGGGAAAAAGCTTGATATAGAGAATATGACCGAAGAAGATCTGATAGAGGTCAGACGTAATATCGGAATGGTTTTTCAAAACCCCGACAATCAGCTCGTTGCCACTATCGTTGAAGACGACGTAGCTTTCGGCCCTGAAAATCTCGGGATTCCGTCAAATGAAATAAGAGAACGCGTGGACTCTGCTTTGAAGCGTGTCGGAATGGAAGAATTTGCAAAGCATGAGCCGCACAGGCTTTCGGGCGGTCAAAAGCAGAGAATCGCCATAGCGGGTATTATTGCTATGCTTCCAAAGTGCATAATATTTGACGAATCCACGGCGATGCTTGACCCTATGGGGCGTAAAGAAGTTGTTGATATGATGGAAAAGCTCAACAGAGAAGAGGGCATAACCATAATTACAATAACTCACTATATGGAGGAAGCGGTCAGAGCCAAACGCGTTGTTGTAATGAACGGCGGAAAGGTCGTAATGGACGGTACGCCGCAGGAGATATACTCAAAACCCGACGAAATAAAGAAGGCGGGACTTGATCTGCCTCAGTGCGCCGAGCTTGTCCGCGAGCTTTGCGATTTGGGGATTAAGCTTGACGGAGACAGTACAACACCCGAAAAGTGTGCCGACATAATTTGCCGTGAGCTTGAAAAGAGGGGGCGGTAATATGGATAAACTTAAAATTGATGGCGTTACTTACCGTTACTCTCCCGGAACCTACTATGAAACGGTTGCGCTTGATGATGTAACCATTGGTTTTGAAGCAAATAATATAACAGGACTAATAGGACACACAGGCTCGGGAAAATCCACGTTGGTACAGCTTTTTAACGGACTTGTAAAGCCCGAATCGGGTAGAGTGCTTCTCGACGGAGAGGATATATGGACAAATCCTAAACAGATAAGCCGTATCAGATTCAGAGTAGGGCTTGTTATGCAGTATCCCGAGTATCAGCTTTTTGAAGAGACTGTTGCCAAGGATATAGCATTCGGACCTCGCAATATGGGAATGGATGACGAGAGCATAAAGAAGAGGATCGGTGAGGTTGCAGCTATTGTCGGACTGAGCGACGCCGAGCTGCAAAAGTCGCCATTTGACCTCTCGGGAGGACAGAAAAGAAGAGCTGCTATTGCAGGCGTTATGGCAATGGAGCCCGAGGTGCTTGTGCTAGATGAACCTGCCGCAGGTCTTGACCCTGAAGGTCGCGAGGCCATATTTACAGCAATAGATCTATACCGTAAGCAGAAAAACTCCACTGTTATAATCGTCAGTCACAGTATGGAGGATATGGCAAGATGGTGTGACAATATAGTCGTTATGTCAAAGGCAAAGGTTATAATGAGCGGAAGTCGTGATGAGGTTTTTGAACGCTCATCTGAGCTTGCAAAGGTAGGTCTTGACATACCTCAGATAACACGTCTTGTTATGATACTGCGTGAGCGCGGTATAGACATTGACGAAAACCTCTATACGGTCGATGCCGCCAAAAAGGCACTTTTAAAAATATTTGAGAAAGTAAATTAAGTAATGAAAAGTATAGCATTAGGACAATACTATGCGGCGCCGTCTGCTATCCATAGGCTTGATGCGAGAACAAAGGTAATACTGGCAATAGTTTATATTGTCTGTACGTTTCTCTGTAAAAACATCATAGCCTTCGGTGTGCTTCTTCTATCTGCGATAATATTGATAGCGCTGTCAAAAATACCGTTCAAGGTGATACTCAACTCACTTAAAGCAATTTTCTTTATTATGCTGTTTACTGTTGTTATAAACGTTTTCTTTACAACAGGAGATACCTTGCTTTTTGGATGGAAATTTATAAAAATATATAAAGAAGGCATTTACAATGCTGTTTTTATGGCTGTAAGAATAGTCGTTCTTATTGCAGGAACAAGTCTTTTTCTAACCTATACAACGACACCTATACAGCTTACAGATGCCATTGAACGTCTGCTTGGACCGCTTAAGAAAATAAAAGTACCTGTACACGAATTTGCGATGATGATGACGATTGCGCTCAGATTCGTACCGACTCTTATGGAAGAGACTGAGCGAATAATGTCGGCGCAGAAGGCAAGAGGGGCTGATTTCACAAACGGAAGCCTTGTTAAAAGGGCGCGAGCGCTGATACCGATACTCGTACCGTTGTTCGTGTCGTCATTCAGACGCGCAGACGAGTTGGCAACCGCTATGGAATGCCGTTGTTATCACGGCGGAGAGGGACGCACCAAAATGACGGTAACGAAAATGAGAATATCAGATTTTATTGCCATATTGCTTATGATATGTTTTGGTGTCTCGATAGTTCTTATAAATATATTTTCGACAAAATACGGTATAGGATATTCTATGTGATGAAGATTTTACTTAAGTTTTCGTTTGTCGGAAGCGCATATTGCGGTTGGCAGGCGCAGAATAACGGAAAAACGATTCAGAAAACCCTGACCGATGCTGCAAACAAGCTGTTTGGATTTGAATGTGATATCACGGGATGCAGCAGGACCGACAGCGGAGTTCATGCAAATATGTTTTGCGCGACCGTTACAAAAAAAAGAACCGACGAAATAGAAACATCTATACCGCTTTCAAATCTTCCAAGGGCTATAAACTGCTTTTTGCCCGATGACATCTCGGTTTTTGCCGCGGAAGAAGTGCAGGGAGACTTTCACGCAAGGTACAGCGTGAAGTATAAGGAATATATTTACAAAATACACACAAGATCGGAGAGGGATGCCTTTTTGTCGGGAAGAGTGTGGCACGTTCCGAAAGCACTTGACGTTGAAGCTATGAAGCGAGCTGCGGAATTTTTTAAAGGCACTCATGATTTTTCTGCGTTTATGGCGACAGGCTCGAAAATAACAGATCCCGTACGCACTGTGTTTGATGCAGATGTCACGCGCGAAGGAGATATAATAACCTTCAGAGTGTCAGCCGACGGCTTTCTTTACAATATGGTCAGAATAATGGCGGGAACACTGGTTGACGTAGGCGAGGGACGGATAAAATCCGAGAATATTGATACAATAATCAAAGGACTTGACCGAGCAGCAGCCGGAAGAACCGCACCGCCTCACGGATTGTATTTAAACAAAGTTGTTTATTAAATTACAAGGATAAAAATATGTTTCTTGACAAGCTGAAGTCGTTTTTTAGAAAAAACGACGGAAAAGAAAAACTGAAAATTGAATATGCAAGTCCAAGAAACGAGTATTACGGACGCGTATCTGACAGATACGGAACACTTCAAATGCTTCTCCTCGTTTTGCTTACGGTGTTTGTGCTTGTGGCGTTGCTTATCAACAGCGAATGGATATCTTATGAAAATTTTTACTTTTTCGTGAGTGATTTCGGTAGCTATCTGACCGACGGAGATTCGGACATTGAAGGCATCATTTATAATACAGACTCATTTTCGGATTTTGAAATTTACGGAAATAAGATAGCTGTCGCAGGTACATCGGGTATGACTCTTTATACTTCCTCGGGCAGAGAGGTGTTTACAGACAGCGATGTTATAGGTGACCCGGAGCTTGAGATGTCGAAGCGATATATGCTTCTGTATGACGCAGGCGGAAAAGAGTACCGTATATATAATCTGTTTACCGAAGTGTATTCCGAAACGATCGATTTTCCGATATACGGCTCGACTGTCGCAGACAATGGCTCTTACGCTATTATAACGGGCGACGGACAGCATATAACCTGCGTAAAAATATATAACAGACGTTTTGAAGAGATACAAACTATCGGCAGAGCGTCGTATATTACAGGCGTTTCAATGACTCCGTCGGGAGACAAAACCGCGGTTCTTTCATACAGTCAAAAGAACGGTAAGTTTATAACGCATCTTTATCTTACAAAAACAAATAAAAGTGAGCCGTATGCTGAAATCACATTGAAGGATTCTTTTCCTCTGTATTGTTCTTATACTGAAAGGGGATATATAAATTTAGTGTGTGATGACAGAATCGTATCCTTTGATTCATACGGAAAGCAGGTAAATGAATATATTATTCAAGACGGATATTCTGTTTTAAAGGCTGAATGTAATGAAAGCGGAAGTGCTGTCGTGCTGACCCGTGAAAATGAAAAAACAGTTTTGGTCTTTGATAAAGGCGGTAAATTGACATACAATAATATCCTAAACGAAAGTATAGAATCAATTTCCTTGTACGAGAAATATATCTTTATTATGAGTCCGTATAAGATAATCAGAATAGATATTCAAAGCGGCAAGAAAGTAACTGCAGATAAAGGAATAAACAGCAAAGCTCGCATGCTTATACGAGACGAAGATGAAGTATATTTGTGCATGGATTCGAGTATCAAATACATAAAAATAGATTAACGGAGGTTGCGTTTTTATGGGTGTGGCAATAGATATAGCTTTAATATTGGCTTGCCTTGCTATAATTATCAAATACACAGTAAAAGGATTTGCAAAGGTTGTTCTTGGAGTTATTGCTTTTATAGGCGCTCTTACCGTTGCTTGGTTGATTACTCCGCTTGTGTTTGGAGATGCGTCTTTTCTTGTGAGAAGCATTGCCAACGTATTGATATTTCTTACCGTATATGTAATATTGACAGTTGTTTTCTCGGTCGTCAATAAAATTTTCAAGCTTCCGATACTCGGCGGAATAAATACTTTTTTAGGCTTCTTGTTCGGCTTGATTTGTGCTTATATTCTGGGAAGCTTTATATCCTCGGTGCTTTCGATTATTTTGCAGTTATCGGACGGTATGAGTGGGATTGCTGATTCATTTATGTATGAATTCTTTTCAGAATACGGCTCATTTGCCTTGATAGATATAATTTTTATAATATAAAACAGGGTATTTACAAATGAAAATGAAGTTTAAACCGATGTATATACCGAATATTCTTTCTTGCCTAAGACTTGCTTTGGTGGGGGCTTTTATATTCGTGTTCTGCGCATCCGGACATGAATATAAAAACCATATAGCTCTTTTCATCTTTCTCTTTGCAGGACTTACCGATGTCATTGACGGCTTCCTTGCAAGGCGCTTTGGGTGGGTAACAACACTTGGAAAAATACTTGATCCGTTGGCGGACAAACTTATGCAGTGTACGGTTCTTATTTGTCTTGCAAGCGCAAAAATGATTGGAGTATGGTTTATAATTCCGTATATACTCAAAGAGCTGCTTATGCTTTTTGGCGGGCTCTTTGTGATAAAAAAGAAAAAAATAGTTGCCGTCAGCAATGTTTTCGGAAAATTTGCAGTCGTGCTTTTTTACGCTGTCATATTTTTCGTTCTGTTGCTTTCAAACGGAACTATTGAGCCGTGGGTGAATATTACGTGCGCAATATCCTTGGGATTCACAGTTATTGCGTTCACCGCATACGCATTAGAGTATTTTGTTATACGACCTAAAAAAGAACTGACAGAATCAAACGTACAAGAAAAAAACAGTTAATATCAAGGAAAATTACTTATGGTTATGTGTGGAAGATGTCAAAAACGAGTTGCTGTCGTTTTTGTAACAAAAATTGAAAACGGAGAAAAGGTGACCGAGGGTATCTGCATAAAATGTGCAAAAGAACTCGGACTTCCCGTTGAAAATATGCTCGGGGATGTTTATGAAAAATTTGGAATAACTCCCGAACAGCTTGACGGAATGGAAGACGACCTCAATAAAATGATAGAAGAAAACGGTGGACTTCCGTCTGAAAATGATGATAACGAGGATGCGGGAGCGCCTGCTATAGATTTTCCAAAGCTTTTCAGGGAAAGCGGATTGTTTCCTCAAAATTTTGCAAACGGCAATATAGTTCCGAAGGATCAATCCGAGAGCAAAAGCAAAAAGGCTTCGGGTAAAGAAAAAGAAAAGGGAGAGAAAAAGTGGAAGTTTCTCGATACCTATTGCCGCAATTTGACGTCGATTGCATCCGACGGCAAGCTTGACCGCGTTATAGGACGTGAACGAGAGCTTGACCGTACTGTTCAGATACTCTGCCGCAGACAAAAAAACAACCCCTGTCTTATAGGTGAGCCGGGTGTCGGTAAAACGGCAATAGCCGAGGCGTTGGCGCAGAGAATAAGTGAAGGAAACGTACCCTATAAGCTTAAAGGTAAGCAGCTTTATCTTGTTGACCTTACGGCACTCGTCGCAGGAACTCAGTTCAGGGGTCAATTTGAGTCAAGAATTCTCGGTCTGATCAACGATGTCAAGGAAGCAGGCAACGTAATTCTTTTCATCGATGAGGTTCATAATATTGTCGGTGCGGGAGATGCTGAAGGCAGTATAAATGCGGCAAATATCCTGAAGCCCGCGCTTTCAAGAGGCGAGGTTCAGGTGATAGGTGCGACTACACTTACAGAATACCGTAAATATATAGAAAAGGACACCGCACTTGAACGCCGTTTTCAGCCCGTGACAGTCAACGAGCCGTCGGTTGACGATACTGTGGGTATTCTCAAAGGAATAAAGCATTATTATGAAGAATATCACGCGATAAATATTCCCGACGATATTCTTTCTCGCGCGGTAACTCTGTCGGAGCGTGATATTACGGACAGATACCTTCCCGATAAGGCAATAGATCTGCTCGATGAAGCCGCGTCGCATCTTTCTCTTTCAAGCGCGGAGCTTAATGAGAGCTATAAGCTGAGAGATGAGCTGATTGAGCTTAAGAACCGACGCGAATCGCTTGAGTCTGCGACACCCGGTGACGAGAACGAAGAGCGTAAACGCTTTGAAGAGCTTGCGAATATAAAAGCAAAAGAAATAAAGCTATCAGACAGACTTCACGAAATTGAGCCTAAATGCGGAGAGATAACGCTTACGACCGAAGACCTTGCAAAGGTTATCGAAATTTGGACAGGTGTACCGGCGTCTACAGTCAGTGAAAACGAATTCGCCAAAATAGACAAGCTTGAAGAGCGTCTTAAAAAGAGAATAGTCGGACAAGACGAGGCGGTAAGCGCGGTCACTCGCGCTATCAAGCGAAGCAGAGCCGGTATTTCATATAAAAGAAAGCCGGTATCGTTTATTTTTGCAGGACCTACCGGTGTCGGTAAAACAGAGCTTGTAAAAACACTTGCCAACGATCTGTTTAATTCTCCCGAAACTCTTATAAGACTCGATATGTCCGAATTTATGGAAAAGCACGCCGTATCTAAAATTATCGGTGCGCCTCCCGGATACGTTGGATATGACGAAGCGGGACAGCTTACCGAGAAAATAAGACGCCGTCCGTATTCAGTAATTCTTTTCGACGAGATAGAAAAGGCACACCCCGACGTCTTCAACACACTGCTGCAAGTGCTCGACGACGGCCGACTGACCGACTCGAAAGGTCGCACCGTCAACTTCAAGAACACCATCATCATCATGACCAGCAACCTGCTGACTGGTGCCGACCTGGACAAGGGTGAAGACGATGTGCGCAACCTACTGGTGCAGCGTGGCATACGGCCGGAGTTCCTCAACCGAATAGACGAGACTATCGTCTTCCACCCACTGAACTGGGGCGAAGTGAA
>JAZNPQ010000021.1:0-2463 GCA_045589735.1 Eubacteriales bacterium
TCGACCGCCGCCTTTGCCTGCTGATAACGCAACAGCGCATCGGTAAGCAGCTTTCGTGGGTCCTCGGTGCCCTCCTCGGTTCTCGGCAGGAGCACCTTGCTTTTTATCAGCATAAGCTCGGACGCCATTACGATAAACTCGGACGCCACGTCCATATCAAGCCTCTGCGCCTCGTTTATGTATTCCATATACTGGTCGCAGATGAGTGATATCGGTATGTCCTCTATATTTACTTTGTTTTTTGCTATCAGTGAGAGAAGCAGGTCGAGAGGACCCTCAAACTGCTCAAGTCTGTACGTCAGCTCAGCCATAGCTTTTCAAGCAGTGCGAAGATCGGTGATTCAAACAGCCATATTATTCCGTTTGCCACAGGGTCAACTATCCACGAAATTATTGAAATTCCCAGATAACTCAGCACGATAACGATTACGGCAAAGCCTATACCGATGTATCTTTCGTATTCCATAAACTTGAAATAATACTTGGTCGGAAGTACGACATGAAGTATTCTCGAGCCGTCAAGCGGCGGCACGGGAATTAAATTAAATATTGCAAGCGAAACATTAAGCCATACGCCATAATAAAAGAACAGTGCAACGTAATAAAGTGCTATCATTGTTGTCTCGTTTTTTGCAAAAAACGGAGAAAATACGTAAAGTCCTTCGAATATCGCAAACAGCAATGCCATAGCTATTGACAGAATGAGATTTGAAACAGGTCCCGCAAGAGCCGAGATCGCCATTCCCTTTTTCGGATTTTCAAAATTTCTCGAATTTATCTGCACGGGTTTTGCCCACCCGAAGCCGATTATCAGCATTGCCAAAAATCCCATGGGGTCTATATGCTTCATTGGATTCAGTGAACAGCGTCCGAAGTTTCTTGACGTCGGGTCGCCGAGCTTATACGCAATATATGCGTGTGCCGTTTCGTGAAGCGAAAGCGACAAAAGCACTATCGGTATCCACATAAGAAACACTATCAGCGTTTCCCTTTGAAATCCTCCGAATATCAAATCAAGCAGCATAGACTTTTTCTCCTAAATTTAAATAATATCGTTCCGAGTGAGATCCTCGTAGCTCTCGCGTCTTACGGCAAGCCTTGCCTTTCCGTCCGACACCTCGACGAGCGCTGGTCTCGGTACTCTGTTATAGTTCGACGCCATGGAGTAATTGTACGCTCCTGTTGTAAGCACCGCGAGTATGTCTCCCGCCTGTGCCTTTTGAAGCTCCATATTCTCACCGAGAAGGTCACCCGACTCACAGCAGCGTCCGGCAATAGTTACACGGTCGTCCTGCTCGTCGCCCGCGCGGTCGGCTATAACCGCCGTGTACTGCGACGCGTACAGCGCGTATCTCGGATTGTCGGTCATACCGCCGTCAACCGATACGTACTTGCGGAATCCCGGTATCTCCTTGACAGAGCCGACGGTGTATAAGGTCACACCCGACGCCGCAACCAGCGAGCGTCCCGGTTCAAGTATTATTCTCGGCTTCTTTATGCCGTTATTTTCACACTGAGAAGAAATTACTCTCGACATATCCGCGATAGCCTTGGTATAATCGACCGACGCGTCGTATTTTGTGTACGGTACTCCGAGTCCGCCGCCGAGATTAAGCTCGGACAGCTCGATGCCGTACTTTTTCTCCATTTCGGCGATAAATGCCGTCATGACCTGACTTTCTTCCGTAAACGGCTCAATGTCAAATATCTGCGAGCCTATGTGGCAGTGGAAGCCGGCAAGACGTATGTTTTTCTTCGAGAGTGCAAGACGTACCATCTCCTCGGCGCGTCCCGTTGCTATCGCGCTTCCGAATTTTGAATCGACCTGACCCGTAATTACCGCCTTATGCGTGTGCGGGTCGATACCGGGAGAAATACGGAGAAGTATTTTCTGTACCCTTCCGCGTGACTCTGCCTCTTCGTTAAGCGCGGTCAATTCTTCTTCATTATCTACAACAAAGCAACCGACACCTGCGTCAAGCGCCTCACAAAGCTCACGTCTCGGCTTGTTGTTGCCGTGGAAGTAGAGCTTTTCGGCAGGAAAGCCCGCGCGAAGTGCTGTGTAAAGCTCTCCGCCCGAAACACAGTCAGCTCCGAGTCCCTCTTCGTTTACGAGTCTATACATTCCGGTATAGCAAAGCGACTTCGACGCGTAAAGCGGAAGCGCGTCCGTGCCGAAATACTTTTCAGCCGCCGCGCGATATTCGCGGCATCTGTCTCTGACCGCGTCGGTGTCTATTACGTAAAGCGGTGTGCCATACTCTTTTGCAAGCTCGAGAGCATCTATTCCGCCAATCGTCAGATGATTCTTTTCATTTACTTCAATATGTGGATATAGTATCATTTTTTCTCCTTAATATTGCAGGGCGTTGCCCCGCACCCCACTTAAGAAACTTTTTGAAAAAAGTTTCTTAAGAATCTTCAAAAACTTTTGAACATAGGGTATGTTTTATAATTTTATTT
>JAZNPQ010000022.1:0-12429 GCA_045589735.1 Eubacteriales bacterium
TTCCTCTGTTCCCGCACACGTAGAGATGATGGGACTCATTGGAGCAGGTAACAACCCCATGGTCGGTATGACCGTCGCGGTTGCGGTTGCGATAGAAGAGGCACTTAAATAAATTAAATTTGTCTTTGGCAAATGAAATGCTCCGCAAGCCTTAGCTTGCGGAGCATTATTATAAAGCTCTCGAGAGAGAGCTTTTTACTGCAATCAAAAAAGCAGACATATCATCACGGCATATAACCGTTTTGATATGTCTGCTTATTAATTTTTATTTACTTTTCAAGCTTTTCGTATGCTTCAATAAAGGCACCAAGCTGATTTTCAGCTCTGGACTGATTTTTTCTGATGTAAGAGGAAGACGTGTTGTTCTTTTCTCTTATGATCATACGAGGAAGCGACTCGAAGCCATCAAGAACAAGCCAGTGGGCAGCATCGAAGAACTTAGTGGAAATGATTATTTCTATCATTTCCGCAGAATCCTCGTCACGTGCGTTCTGCAGCTTTGTTACTATCTCAAACATACTGGGAATAACAATATCGTTTGATGCAGCGCATATAGCCTCTATTATATTACCTGTTCTGTCCTTGTTATCATCTGTTGCAGGTACCAGGAGCAACGGAATTGTATATCCTGAGTAGCTGTAATACTGTCCCTGATCCTCACTGAACATCGGCTGAGGAAGAATTCCGTAATCGTTTTCCATATTTGTAAAGAACGTGCCTATTTTCTGAAGAACTATATCACAGAAAAGCGCTCTTCCGGCTGAGAATATTGAGAAAGTTTTCTCGTGCAAAATCTCAGCGGACTCGGTACCTTCGTAATGATCACTGAAATATGTTCCCTGCTGACACCATACTTCGATTACTGCGTCGAGCACTTCGTCAAGGCGGTCACGGTCATACGAAAGCTCAATGGTTTCTCCGTCGTTAATACAATAAGTAAAGCCCGAGCCGTAGAACAGGCCGTATCCTGCCTCGGTTGACCAACCGATCAGTGCAAATCTGTCATCATCAATATCATAACCGTCACTGTTATAGTCCTGAGCAAAGCCGTCCATATATTCAAGCATCTTGTCGATCGTCCATCCCTTCGACCTTACAAGATCGTACGGCTCATCAAAGCCCTCTTGGCTGAAAAGATTCTTGTTGAAGCAGATAGACGATACAAAAAGATTCGATTTAACGCTGTATGCGCCGGAAAGCGAATACAGAGCGTCATTTATCATAAGAGAATCAATATATCCTTGGTCCCAATGGGAAGAGTAAATATCGATCTGATCATAGCTTGCAAGATTCGCAACTATTCCCTTGGTGGAAAGCGTTATGGCAGAGCGGTTCTTTCCTGTGAACATATTGTAGTCGCCCTCGGTCCAGCCTGCCGAATACTGAGACTGAAGCACGGTTGCATAGTTGGTCTCGGTATCGGGAGTGGTCTCTATGTTAATATTAAAGAGTGTTTCAACCTTTGTGTTACGCGCGTATACCACGTCGTTGAGCGTGTCTCCGTTCGGAGAGTCACAGATAAAGTCTGTCTGAGCATTATCCTGCGTATTATAGTAAACCTTGAAGGTATAGCCGCCCCAGTCGTTGACCGTAACCTTATCGAGCGCGCCGGGCACACTCTCGTCCGGAGTCGTGGTAACTGCGTCGGGATTTCCCGTTGTAGTAACAGATCCGGAGGTTGCCGCTGCATCTTGAGTATTTTCGTCGGGCTCGTCTTCTTTGTTACAGGCAACGAACAACGGCAGACACATCACAAGACACAAAAGAAGTGCAATAATTCTTTTCATAATTTGTCTCCTTATTATGTTTTTTTACAAAATATAGGCTTGCCGCGCTTTTAGCTACGGCTCGTTCGCCTACAAATGCCACTTTGACATCTACGGTAAGTATAGCACATAACCATAGAAATTGTCAATACATTTATTAAAAATTTAACATTTTTGTGAATAATGCCAAATCGTGCGAGGCTTAATTCGTTACCTCACCCTTTTTGACCTTGCTCTGCCATTTTAGACGAAGCTCCGTGTTAAGTATACGCTTTCTTATGCGTATTGTTTTGGGCGTGACCTCTATAAGCTCGTCGTCGTTGATAAATTCTATAGCCTCTTCAAGCGTGAAGATAACCGGCGGAGTCAGGAGCAGCTTTTCGTCAGCTCCCGTCGAGCGTATTGCCGTAAGGTGCTTCTTTTTACAGGGATTTATCGCGATATCCTCATTTTTCGGATTCATACCCACGACCATTCCCTCATAGACCGGGGTCTGCACTCCGACAAAGAGCTGTCCTCTGTCCTGCGAGTTATAAAGTCCGTAGCTTGTCGTCTCACCCGTTTCGGATGCGACAAGGGAGCCTGTAAAGCGCATCGTGACCTCGCCGCGATAGGGAGCGTAGCCGTCAAAGAGAGTATTTATAACGCCCTCTCCGTGTGTGTCGGTCAAAAATTCCGAGCGGTATCCGAGCAGACAGCGCGACGGTATTCTGTATATTATACGCGTACGGCTTCCGACGGGGTTCATCTCGATAAGGTCGCCCTTACGCTGACCGAGCTTTGTTACGACTGCGCCAACGTACTCCGAGGGTACGTCAAGCGTCGCAAGCTCCATAGGCTCGCTCTTGACGCCGTCAATAGTTTTAAACAGCACGCGCGGATTCGAGCAGCAAAGCTCAAAGCCCTCGCGGCGCATATTTTCAATGAGAATTGAAAGATGCATCTCGCCTCTGCCCGCGACTCTGAACTCATCTGTGGTGTCACCGTCCGAGACACGGAGAGACACGTCCTTAAGCAGCTCGCGGTAAAGTCTTGCTCTTATCTGACGCGAGGTTACAAACTTACCCTCTTTGCCCGCAAACGGACTTGTATTGACCGCAAAGGTCATTTCCATTGTCGGCTCGCTTATCTTTACAAATTCAAGCGGTTCGGGGTGTGCTGTGTCGGTTATGGTATCGCCTATCGAAATATCCTCAGCGCCCGCAAACGCAACGATATCTCCGACCTTCGCCGTTTCCACCTGCGTTTTTCCAAGACCGTCGTACTGATAAAGCGACACGATCTTTGAGCGTCTCGGCTTTGCGTCGGAATGGAAATTACATATAGAAATATCCTGATTCTGCCTTATCTGACCGCGCTCGATACGTCCTATACCGATACGTCCGACGTATTCGTTGTAGTCTATCGACGAAACGAGAAGCTGTAGCGGCTCGTTTTCCTCTCCCTCGGGAGCTTTCATATATTCAAGGATAGTCTCAAAGAGAGGAGTAAGGTCTTTGCCCTCTTCCTCGGGCGAATATGCCGCTGTGCCGTCACGTCCCGAGCAGAAGAGCATGGGGCTGTCAAGCTGCTCGTCGGTCGCGTTTAGATCCATAAGCAGCTCAAGCACCTCGTCGATGACCTCGTGAATACGCGCGTCGGGCTTGTCTATTTTATTGACAACGACGATAACGCGGTGATTCAGCTCAAGTGCGCGCTGAAGCACGAATCTCGTCTGCGGCATAGGTCCTTCCGCCGCGTCAACAAGCAAAAGAACGCCATTTACCATTTTGAGTATACGCTCGACCTCACCGCCGAAGTCTGCGTGTCCCGGTGTGTCTATTATGTTTATTTTTACGTCCTTATAGCGAATTGCCGTATTCTTCGCAAGTATCGTAATACCGCGCTCACGCTCGATATCACCCGAGTCCATAACTCTGTCGGTGGTCGCCTGATTTTCACGGTAAACTCCGCCCTGCTTTAACATCTGGTCTACGAGCGTTGTTTTTCCGTGGTCAACGTGTGCGATTATTGCAATATTTCTCAAATCTTCTCTAACCACAATTTTTCTCCTGTTGATCAAGTAAATTTATTTCCAAATATGTATTATATCATAAAATCCACGGAAAATAAATAGTTTTTGAATATTTTTTGCGTTGACAGCGTCATTTTTTTATGTTATACTACGAAAAATGACTTTTTTGGGGGATTTTTATGTTTAAAAATATAAAAGCAGTAATTTTTGACCTTGACGGCACACTCGCCGACACTATCTGGGAGATACGCGAGGGAGCAAACGCCGCGCGCGCCGAGATGGGTCTTCCGCCTATCAGCTACGATGATGTAAAAAGAGGAATAAACGCAGGCGTACGCCACCTTGTAAAGACCTCGATAATCGACCCCTCAAGAGCCGATGACGAGAAGCATATCGACGATATGCAAAGACGCTATATTGCGGCGTACGGCAGAGTTTTTGACAAGACCGAAAAGCCCTACGACGGACTGACCGAGGTCGTGGCAGAGCTTCGAAAAAGAGGATTTAAGCTCGCGGTGCTGTCTAATAAGCCCGACGAATTCGTGCGCGTGCTTGCGGCGAAGCTTTTTGGAGAAGATACCTTTGTGACCGCAAGGGGCCCTGCCGAGGGCGGTGCGCGAAAGCCCGACCCCGCGCTAACGCTTACCGTTATGCGTGAAATAGACACGACGATAAGACCCGACGAGTGTGTTTTTGTCGGTGACAGCAACGTAGATATAGAAACAGCAAAGAACGCGGGAATGTATTCTGTCGGTGTTTCGTGGGGATACCGAGGACGGGAATTTTTAGAGAAATATTCCCCCGACGCGATAATCGACACGCCCGAAGAGCTTTTAAAGCTTTTTTGATAATTATATTGACATCTTTTGAATATAATGTTATACTGATATTGCGTAAAGCAAAAGATGTACGATGTCGAGTTCGATGAGGGTATCGAAACGATGTACACCGTAGAATGCGAGGATTCCGGCGCAACAGTTATTGAGTTTGAGTCCAGCAAGGACGCAAAGGCATTCGTTGAGGCCATGGAAGATTATATTAATGATCTCGACGAGGACGACGAGGAGTACGAGATATATGAAGATGCAGTTATCGAGCGTTCCGGCAAGATAGTTATCGTTGCTCAGAACGACGATATCGTTGACGAGATCTGGTAAGAAAATTATTACATAAAATACCGTTTGACCTAAGTCAAACGGTATTTTATTACTTCACAATCGCTTTTTCTATCTCGCAGATATAGAATTTATGGAAATCGTCGGTCGGATAGTGGGAAAGCTCGTCGGGTATTATAAAATTCTCTTTTTTCAGAAAATCGGCATACAGCTTTTTGCAGATAAGTGTAAGCCTCGCCTTCTCAAATACAGGAACACCGTCGATCATTTCATAGTCGAGTCCTGCGTCCTTTAGCTTGTCGGAATCGCGTCCGCTATACCTTCCGCAGTGTGCCAGCGCATCTCGGCAGTCCTTGCCGAAAAACGAAAAGCTGAGTCTGTCGGACTCCTCGGCAAGTCCGTATGTATAACGCTGCGGTCTTATGTAACATATACAGACAGGCTTGTTCCAGAGAACGCCGAGCGTTCCCCAGCTTGCGGTCATTGCGTTTGCCCTCTCGCCGTCGGGCGCGCCTATCAGCATCCATTCCTTACCTATAAGATCTATCGCGTCACTTACCTTGGATATGCTTATTTCTTTAAATTCTTTCATAGCAATACCTCATTATTCTTACTTACTTATAATATATTCGTCTTGTTTTAAAAAATTCTTCTTAAAACCAACGCCGCGCAAAACACGCGGCGTTGTTATGTTTATAACTTATTATTTAATTTGCTTACGTTTGTAAGTATAGTTCCTATAATATTTCCGCCGTTTGCCTTGAGCTTTTCGATCGCGACTTTTGCTGCTTTGCCATCGGTTCGTTCAGAGCGTACCGTAAACAGATATCCCGTTATGCTCTCAGAAATAACGCTGGCGTCTGCATAGTCACAGACCGGCGGCAGACAGACAATGACCATTTCGTATACTGTCTTTGCCCTTTCAAGCATTTCTTCAAATGACTTGGAAGCCAAAAGCTCAGAGGGGTTAGCAGGCACAGCTCCTGCAGGAATTATATCAAGACTGTCTATTCCCGACGGTATCGCCGCTCCCGACATATCAAGTATTCCGGCGTCAGAGAGCGAGAGTATATCCGAAAGACCTCTTTCGGCTTTGAGACCGAACAGCTGGGTCATTTTCGGTGTCCTCATATTTGCTTCTAACAAAAGTGTCTTTTTGCCAAGCTGCGCAAACGATATTGCCAAATTTGCCGCAGTCACGGAGTTTCCGTCATTCTTTTTTGATGAAACGACAGCGAACAAGGGACAGTATTCGTGCTTTGTATTATTGAGAAGGTACGCACGAATATGCTTATACGCCTCGTCGATCTCTTTCAAGCTGTTAAATCCAAGCAGATTTTTACTGCGCTTTATTTCTTTCGGTCTCTTGACCTTCGGCGTTTCCTCTTTCGGTTCTTTCTCTTTTGACAAAACGGACGCTGTATCAGCTATTTTTTTCTTTTTCATCATCTTCCAAAACCCTTTCTCAAAAAACTAACTCCGACATTCCTTTTATCGAGGAATAATGCCGATTACGGGTATCTCTAACAGTTTTTTTGCTTCCTCCGCGGTACGTACCGTTTTATCGTTATAAGCAATGAAGAAGCACACCGCAAAGGACAAAACAAATCCGATGCCTGCTGCTACGATTGACGGCTTTATGAGATCGGGCTTCTTTTCCTTCGCTATAAATTCCTTGGAAAGACACTCTAATATGTTCTCTTTCTCATATGATTCTTCAACCATCGGAACAAAAATCTCCGATAGCGATTGGCAGACTTTTTCGGGAATCTCCGTCGAATCATCGGTGACAGTGACCGCCATTACAGATGTGCCCTCGGGAACGCTTATAGTTATCATTGACCTGATCTCCGATATAGAGACCGCCATACCGTGCTTTGTGGCGAGCTGCTGTGAGACTCTTGAAAGCACCTGATCGCTTGTAAGTATTTTCGAATAATTATCTATCTCGGTTTTCTTTGCCTGCTGAAGCGAGCTGATATTGTAGTCATACTTCGTAGTATTATTCTTAGACAGGAAGTCTACGCTTGCAGTATACGTCGAGCCTTGAAAGCTTAATACGGCAAACATGACCGACGCGCAAACCAACGGAACCATAATCAGCCAAACTGCGTGCTTGAATATTGACATTACGAGTGATTTAATGTTTATTTCGTTATTCATTTCCATCTTCCTTTCAATAGATATATATATCCGTTTATATTCTATCACAGACAACACCACTTTGTCAAGAGCCATTATAAAACACTTTATTAAAATTTCAACTTGGAAAAAATCTTTAACAGTTCTTAACATTTTTTGTAAAAAGGATTGACTTTTATCGGGGGTAAGGGTATAATTGACACAACATCTGAAATAACGGTAACAGGTATGAAAAAAGAGATAAAAAACGCCGAAATTCTCTGTGTCGGAACAGAGCTTTTGCTCGGCGACATAATAAACACAAACGCGGCTTTCCTTTCACGTGAGCTTGCGGCTCTCGGAATAGCGGTGTATCATCAGTCGGTTGTCGGGGACAATCCAGAAAGACTGAAAAACACACTCGCCTCGGCTCTCGCGCGCGCAGATCTCGTGCTTATCACGGGAGGACTCGGACCGACCTGCGATGACCTTACACGTGAGACAACGGCAGAGCTTTTCGGTCGTGAGCTGATTTTTCACCCCGAAATAGCCGAGGAAATACGCGACTACTTTACACATTCGGGAAGAATTATGCCCGACAATAACCTGCGTCAGGCGATGGTTCCCGACGGCGCGGACGTGCTGTACAACGCCTGCGGTACAGCTCCGGGACTCTGGCTTGAGGACAAGGACGGTCACGTGGCGGCTATGATGCCGGGTGTTCCGCGCGAGATGGTCGATATGTTCGAAAAGCAGATAAAGCCAAGACTCAAAAAAAGACGTCACACAACGATAGTCAGCAGAAATATCCATATTCTCGGTATGGGTGAGTCGGCTGTCGAGTCGGTGCTGAGAGATATGATGGCGGAGGACGTAAATCCCACCGTCGCGCCGTACGCCAAGGAGGGCGAGGTCAGAGTAAGAGTCACGGCAAAAGCCGAGACCGAGGACGAGGCCTACGCGCTGTGCGATGAGTCTATCAAAAAAATACAATCTACCGAGGTAGGTAAATTTATATACGGTATCGACGTAGGCTCGGTCGAAAACGCGCTGGTTCTGGCGCTCAGAAAAAGCGGAAAAACCGTTTCGTTCGCAGAGTCCTGCACAGGCGGTATGATAGCAAAAAGAGTCGTCGATATCGCGGGATGCTCGGATGTTTTTGTCGGCGGAGCCGTCACTTATGCAAACGAAGCTAAGATAAAAATACTCGGTGTTTCGCCCGTAACTCTTGAGAAATACGGTGCGGTGTCCGAGGAAACGGCGATAGAAATGGCGAGAGGTATCCGACTTGCGCTCGGAGCAGATATAGGTCTGTCTGTAACAGGTGTTGCGGGACCCGGTGGCGGAACGCCCGAAAAGCCGGTCGGTACTGTGTTTATAGGTCTTTCCGACGGGAACGGCGAAAGAGTCAAAAGGCTTGCGCTGTCTTCTCACCGTGACAGAGATTTTCTACGCTCTGTCTCGGCAACAAATGCGCTTCACTTCGCCCTGATGTCGTTTGACAGCAAATAATTTTGTATTCAATTTTTAATTAAATAAATTTTTAATGAGAGAGGTATTAAAAATGCTTTATCCCAGAAGCAAAGACAAAGAGTTATCACTTGAACTCTTTAAAAACCCTACCTGCGAATATCGGCACGCCCTTCTGGTCGTGGAACTGTGAGCTTGACGAAGAGGAGCTTCTCTGGCAGATAGATACTCTGCGCGAGATGGGCTTCGGCGGCTTCCACATACACGTTCGTAACGGTATGAAGACAGAGTACATGGGCGAAAAGTTCATGGATCTCGTTGAGTCCTGCGTAAACAAGGCAAAGCGTGACAAGATGCTTGCCTGGCTCTACGACGAGGACCGTTGGCCCTCCGGCTTTGCGGGCGGACTTGTAACAAGGGACAAGAAGCTAAGAAAGCGTATACTCCTTATGACCGTTAACCCCTTTAACGGAGAGACCGAGGACGGAAAATACATTACATACAGCGTTAACGGTCAGGAAAAGCGCAAAGCATACAAGGACAGCACGGTTCTTCTTGCACGCTTTGACGTGGTTCTGAATTCCGACGTAACACTTAAATCCTATAAGACTCTTGCAGACGGTGAAGCTGCAGAGGGAACGGTTTGGTATGCATATCTGTTCACAGCGCTCAGCACACCGAGATTTAATCTCCAGAGCTATGTAAACACCCTCGACAAAAAGGCTATCGAGCGCTTTATTGAGACAACTCACGAGCAATATAAGAAGAAGGTCGGTCACGAATTCGGCAAGGTCATTCCCGCCATTTTCACCGACGAGCCTCAGCACGACCAAAAGAGAACTCTCAAATTCGCAACAAGCCGCGACGACGTAACTCTTCCTTGGTCTGACGACCTTGACGACACCTTCAAGGCAACTTACGGAGATACTCTCATTGACAAGATCCCCGAGCTTTTCTGGGAGCTTCCCAACGGCGAGATCTCGGTAACACGTTATCATTATCACGACCACGTTACCGAAAGATTTGCCTCGGCATTTGCCGACACTCTCGGAAATTGGTGTGAATCGAACGGAATTGCTCTCACAGGTCACCTTATGCGTGAGCCCTCGCTCAATTCCCAGACGGGTATGATAGGCGAAGCAATGCGCAGCTACCGCAGCTTTACTATTCCGGGTATTGATATTCTTTGCTCGCTTCACGAATATACCACCGCAAAGCAGGCTCAGTCTGCAACCAACCAGTACGGCCGCGAGGCTATGCTCGACGAGCTCTACGGTGTTACATCCTGGGACTTCGACTTCAGAGGTCACAAGCTCGACGGTGACTGGCAGGCAGCTCTCGGCGTAACCGTTCGTGTACCTCACCTTGCCTGGGTCTCGATGGAGGGCGAAGCAAAGCGCGACTATCCCGCAGCTATCAGCTATCAGTCTCCCTGGTATAAGGAATATTCCTACGTTGAAGACCACTTCGCACGTGTAAATACCGCACTTACAAGAGGTAAGCCGGTCGTTAAGGTCGGTGTTATCCATCCTATTGAAAGCTATTGGCTGCATTGGGGCCCCTCCGAGCAGACCGAAATGGCAAGAAGCGCTCTCGATCAGACCTTCAAGGATATGACCGAATGGCTGCTCTTCGGAAGCATCGACTTCGATTACATCAGCGAGGCTCTCCTTCCGAGTCTTTGTGAAAAGGGCTCGGCTCCTCTTAAGGTCGGCGCAATGGAATACGATGCAATTCTCGTTCCCTCTTGTGAGACTCTTCGCGCGACAACGCTTGAGAGACTCGAAGCCTTCAAGGCTGCCGGCGGTAAGCTCGTATTTATGGGTGACGCTCCCAAGTATCTTGACGCAGTACCGTCCGACGCTCCCGCGAAGCTTTACGCAGAGTCTCAGAGTATCGCTATCAGCAGAAGCGCTCTTATCGATGCGTTCAAGGACAACAGAACAGTTGAGATCCGTTCGGATAACGGCGCGCTCAGCGACGATTATATCTACCGCATGAGAGAGGAAGAGGACGGCAAGCGTTGGCTCTTCGTTGCTCGCGGTAAGGACCCGAAAACCAAGCATCTTGCATACGTTTACAAGAGAATAGTTACTATCACGGGCAAGTACGCCGTAACACTTTACGACACGCTTGACGGTGAAGTAAAGCCTATCGCTTATAAGCACGACGCAAACGGCAATACCGTCGTTTCTCTCCGTCTCTATCAGGATGACAGCGTGCTTCTCCTCCTCACTCCGACGGACGAGGCTCCCACAGCTCTCCCCGCAGCCCCCAAGACCGAGTCAAAGGCTATCCGCGTTCCTTATTCGGCAGACTTCAAGCTCGATGAACCGAACGCAATGATACTCGATATGGCAGAGTGGGCTATTGATGACGAGGAGTTCAATCCTCTCGAAGAGATTCTCCGTATCGACGCAGCGGTCAGAGCCCGTTACGGCTGGACTCCTTGGGGCGGCGGAAGCACACAGCCGTGGCTTCTCCCGAAGGATCCCCCCAACCACACGCTCCGTCTCCGCTATGAGATCGACAGTGAGATAGAATACAAGGGCGCGTTCCTCGCAATAGAGAATCCCGAAATCGCATCGGTCAAGCTCAACGGAAAGAGTGTAGACACGACACCCGTCGGCTACTACGTTGACAAGGCAATAAAGACTATAGCACTTCCGAAGCTCAAGAAGGGCAAGAACCTGCTTGAAGCCGACATTCCTTACGGTGAATCGGTTGCAGCTGAGGCTATGTACCTCCTCGGTGAGTTCGGCGTACGTGTCGAGGGCTATCACAGCGTCGTAACAGAGCTTCCTAAGAAGCTTGCGTACGGTAACATCGTTCCTCAAGGACTTCCCTTCTACAGCGGTAAGCTCTCTTATTGCTTCGACGTTGAAACCAATGGCGGTAAGCTCAGAGTCAGAACTCCCCAGTACTGCGCGTCTCTTATCCGCATAAACGTTGACGGACAGAGCAAGCTCGCAACCTTCTCGCCGTATCAGGCAGACTTTGATGTTCCCGCAGGAAAGCACAATGTTGAGATAATCGCATACATTCCGAGAACAAACGGCTTCAAGCCGCTTCACGACTCGGATCCGACAGATCCCTACCAGAGCCCTGCAAGATGGCGCACGAAGGGTGACAGCTGGAGCTACGAATACAACTTCTCAACCGAAGGCGTTCTCGTTTCTCCCGAGGTATCCGAAATTACTGTAGTTGAATAATAAGCAAAACAAGGGCTGAGGCAAATGCCTCAGCCCTATTTTATAAACAAAAAGCGTTGTCTTGTTTATAAACACAACACAACATTATAATTATATCACACTTTTTTCTGATTGTAAATAGTTCTTTGTTATAATTCAATAATTTCTGTGTAATAAACAAAAAATAATTGTAAACTTTGTATAGTCTGCCTATTGCAAAAGACGATTTTTTTTGGTATAATACAAGTGACAAAAGGAAAGAAAAGCAAAAAAGAAAAAGGAAGGTACGGTCCAATGAAAAACTGAGCTTGGACTTCCACACGAAGGAGACCTTGATAAAGCGGTCCGAACAGTTGAGAAAAAATAACATTGGGGGACACGGCGGTGTAACGCATTTGAATAGAGGTCATCGGGTTTAATAAAAAAATTCGGTCGATCGGTTCGGAGCGGGGTTTATCCTTTGTCGAAAAGTCGAATTCGCCTTCAGCGAAACGGGGCATGAAGAAAACAAACGGTATTCTCGTTAGAGAAAAAAATAATGAAAAATATGAGTTTCGAGTAATGCTGGGAAAAAACGTGTGAAGGTAGATAAAGAAAAGGAGGATAACAAAAGATGTTAGATATCAAGAACGAAGAGAAGTGACCCTTGATGGCGGGCTTACAACCGGTGTCAAGGGTCACTTCTGGTTTTATGGGTGCTTTGAGGGGCTGACCCTCTTTTTTTATTTTATGATTCAAATTTTGATTTATCG
>JAZNPQ010000023.1:0-14840 GCA_045589735.1 Eubacteriales bacterium
GCAAGCACCGCCGCAGGAATACATATCGCGTAAAGGAAATTTCCAAGCGTCTTTGACGGCTTGAATAGGTGTATAGATATGAGAAAGATGTTAATGGTACAAAGCTGAAGCGGCAGATAATTCTTCGTATATCGTCCAAAGGCGATAAGCACCACCATTTTCAGAATTTCATCGAGAACTATAAGCCCTGCCACCGTAAAGCGCCAACGCTTTCTTCCGACCTCTCCGCTTTTTTTGTAAAAAAAGCAACAGACGGCGCAAACCACAATAAAAATCACAAGCCAGGTCATGTGTGTCGAACTCCAATGAGAGAAGCCCACTCCGCTTTTTATCGACCCCGAGCTTTCAAAAAAATATTCCATAAAAACCTCGAAAAGCATTCAAAATACCCTGATATTTTACCATATATCGAAAGGCAGGTCAATTTGTCGTCGGGATAATTAAGAATATTTAAGAATTATAACCACCCGTTCATCAAATGACGGGTGGTTATGATTAAGATTTTTATATCTTTATTCCTCGTCAAGAGTTTCTTCCGATTCCGCCTGAATCTCGGAATCAAAGGAGAGCATAGGCGCTACGTCTTTGTTTCTGATCTTTCGATCCACGTAGTTCCTCGTCACCTTGAGAACAAGCGGGAAGAGCGCCAATACACCGATAAGGTTTGGTATCATCATCAGACCGTTGAAGGTATCGGAGAGATCCCAGGCAAGACCGCCCTCGATCACAGCACCCGTAACCATCATAGCTACGAAGATCACCTTGTAGACCTTAACACCCTTCGCTCCAAACAGATATTCGACCGACTTGGAGCCGTACTGAGACCAGCCCAACACCGTCGTGAACGCAAAAAACAGCATCGCTATAGCGATAAACCACGTGCCCGCCGCACCAAAGTATTTTCCAAACGCCACGGAAACGAGCGTGTCTCCGTTCGCACCCAAAGCAGGCGCGCCCGTTGCAAGATCGATATATCCCGTGGAAATCACCACGACAGCCGTCATAGTACACACAACAAACGTATCGAAGAAGACCTCAAATATACCCCACATACCCTGCTTTACAGGCTCCTTGACGTTGGATGCCGAGTGAACGATGACCGACGATCCAAGTCCCGCCTCGTTTGAAAATACGCCGCGCTTGAAGCCCTGAGTCATAGTCTTTTTGATAAGCACACCGAGTCCGCCGCCAATAAATGCCGCAGGCTTAAAGGCAAACTTGAAGATAGAAACAAACATAGGACCGATCTGATCGATATTCATTGCTACAATGACCAGCGAGCCTATCACGTAAGCGATCGCCATAAAAGGAACGACGATCTCCGCAAATTTTGCAATACGCTTAAGTCCACCAATGATGATCAAAGCGCCAAAGATCAGCAAAACGACTCCTATGATAAGATGGATAATATCGATCTCTGTGCCGGGAATGAAGCCTAAAGATGCATTTTTAAAGAATGCCGCGTCCATATTCAGCACGATCTTGTTGATCTGCGCCATATTTCCGATTCCAAAGGAAGCCAGAATGGCAAAGCAGGCAAACAAGACTGCAATCACCTTGGATACAGGACTCAGCCATTTCTTGCCGTAATGCTTTCCAAGACCGTCGCGAAGATAGTACATAGGGCCACCCGACCATTCGCCGTCCTTGTTCTTGCGGCGATAATAAATGCCCAAAAGATTTTCGGAAAAGTTAGTCATCATACCGAAAAAGGCAGCGACCCACATCCAGAACACCGCACCGGGACCGCCTGTTACTATCGCAGCGGCAACACCCGCAATGTTACCCGTTCCTATCGTTGCCGCAAGAGCCGCGCAAAGCGCCTGGAACTGCGAAATGCTCTTTTTATCGGTATTCTTCGTGCTTTGGCTGTTCTTTTTAAAAACACTTGCGATGGTACTCTTCCACCAGTGACCGATGTGAGAAATCTGAAACACCTTTGTTCCCACGGTCATCAATATGCCCGTACCGATCAGAAGAATGAGTCCCGGGAGTCCCCAGACCGCGTTGTTGACCGCGTCGTTGATCTTCGACACGACTTCTAAAAATCGTTCCATATACCCTCCATGGGAAAAATAAATTTATAAATAAAAATGCAGATCGCGCAAAACACGACCCGCAAAAAACAGTAACCGCAAAAAAGCAGAAAGCCTTTGTCCTTTTGCCTGAGAGATTGGCGTGTTTAACGCTTGCACCTTCGGCCCCCACAACGGGTGTCTCCAAAGCTCTGTCAACATTCAGTCCCCATCCTCACGGACACCTGAGAGCGTTACTCCTTCGGCTGTGAAATCACAATTTCCTGAATGCATCATACAGAATTATTATTTATCTTTGTCAATTATACTACACTTGTCGACATATTTCAATAGTATTTTTAAATTTTTTCAATTTTTTATTTTTGTTCGCAATTATAAGGTGAAGCGCGGTTAGCTTCTCTTGAGCAAAAAGGCTTAATTACAAAACAACTAACAGCGCATGGCGTACCTGCGATAGAGCAGGTACGCCATTGGGTTCGTTTTTGTTTTGAGTTGTGTTAACAGAAAAGAGGCCATTATTTATACTCATACATTTTGGTAGAATAGATTAATTTTATAGAGTTTTTCGTCTTATAATGAACTAAATAAAATTCATCGCCTTGCGAAGCAAGCTCAAACGTGGCGTGTTCGACCGATCTTTTCTTAAAATCATCAAAATGAAGATATTCTTCTATGTGCCAACGACCTATCTTTTTACTTTTATATCGTACGTCACGGATAACAATATCAAAATCTCCGTTTTTAAGTAGTTTTCTTTCTGTCAAACTACCGCGCAGACGCAATAGATTGATCCAAATCGGTGCACTTGTAATTGCACCAATGATAGCAGAGAAAACTATTTTAAGTAAAATATTTTCTATCAGGGCGCAGATAGCATAAACAATGCCGATGGTGAGTGGTAAGAAAAAGAGCGATAAAGCCCCGCACAAAACGAGAATAGAACGAATATCTGCCGTATTGTAAAAACGAAGCTCTTTCTCAACACACTCTCGTGAAATAATATTTTTTGTTTGTTTATCCAAAAGTGCCACCGCCTTTCTGAGTTTAGTATAGCATAAAAGCGGCGGGGTGTCAAGGGAAAGTAATGTTGCGACTTCGTCGCAGTGATGTTATGGCTTTGCCATAGTGATGTATTGCTCCTTCGTCGCAAAGTGATGTGATGTTTGCCCACTTCGCCGCAAGGCGAAACATCACTCACGCAGTGAACATCACCGCCGAAGGCAACATTATTTGCCCGCAAGGGCAAATATCGTTCCAAAACAAAACGCACTTCTTACGAAGTGCGTTTTGTTTTGGCGCGCTTTGATGAAAAAGATGATTTATTCTTTTTCGTCATAATCTGAATCTTGATCAAAATTCAGATAGAAATCAAACATTTTATTTATTACTTTTTCTCTTCACGTACAGAGTTGCCCTCTTTAATCAAGATTAATTATTTCTTCAATCTGTTCCGTTACCTTGTAAGGAATATAGACTAATTTATATTCAACATCTATAGATTCTATATATCCATCGTAATCCGTTGAAACTACTTTGATCATATTTCCATTTGCGTCATAAGTATAATCATATATGTATTTGTCCCCATCGTAATCCGTTGAAACTTTTTTGATCATATTTCCGTTTGCATCATAAGTATAGTCACTTATGGATTTGTTCCCATTGGAATACGTGCAAACTTCTTGAATAGGCAAATTGTCTTCGTTGTAAAAAATTTCGGCATATTCCGTCTCGCCATCTGAGTTACATGCAGTAGCCATTACAAGAACATAACGAAAACTCGCGATCTTCTGTTGTGCGTCTTTATAGTCGCCAAGTTCGTCTAATATTTCGTATGCGGCAACATACTCTCCCTTTTCAATAAGTTCGAGAGCATCATTATACTTTATACTATTACAAGAAATAAAACAAAAAGATAACGAGAAAATTAAAATAAATAGGATGATGATTTTATTCATTTCTTTTCCTCCATGAAAATATTGTTTTTTGTATTATATCACACTTTTTCATATTTTCAATAGTATTCACCTAAAAAAAGCAAGATAAAGTTTCACTTCTGCTCCCTTGCTTGAAAATACCGGTTGGCATCTTTTAATTTGCACTAAAATCCGAATTTCAAAAAAGTGAGGATAACGGCAAAAAACGAAGAAAACCCGAAAAAATCTCGAGTTTTTCGGTTGGCAGTTTAAAAAACTTCCTTTCGGTCGGCTTTTACACCATTATACCGAAAGGAAGTCGAAAGTACAGATAAGTTTTTGAAAATTATTTGTTATCAATGCTTTTCGCCACGGCGAAAAGCTACCTCACTTCTTCACTATTCACTATTACTTATTACTTTCCAAAAACCTTCTCGGACGGGTTTAGTGAAAAGTGAAAAGTGAAGAGTGAAGAGTGAAAAAGTAAAAACCTTCCCAGACTTCGTCCGAGAAGGTTTTTGGAGGTGACGGCCGGATTTAGAACCCTTACGCAAACCGCTTGCGGTTTGGTGTGCCACTTCAAGCGACTGACTACCACCTCCAAAGCAAAAAGGACACCCTCGGGTGTCCGTTTAACTTATTCATTTTCTCACTTGGCAATTGAATAATAAGCGCTTTGATAGGAGGTTTCCTCGTCTGTATACAAATTGGTAATGATCACATTATCATCGTTATAATAAACTGTACCGTTAAGACACCAAATGGAGTATATCCGATTACTCTTCATATTCTCGATTCTGTCAAGGCTAAATTCATCCGAAATAAAGACGTCTGCCATTTTTATAGCTACCTCAGAGCATCCTGTATCGTATGAGTAGCTTACGAGATTGTGTAAAGCGCTCTTGTAAACTCCACTAACTGTATCCGCATACCGATGAGCATATCTGCCGTCTTCATAAGCATAAAAGTCCGTGGCATCGCGTGTACTCATGGGATAATCACGCAAAAATACCATAGATATATTTCCGCAATATTTAGCCGTAGCTGATGAATACACATTGTCCCCCGAGCGATCGAATATGTTGAAGGCATATTCCTTCGATGAAGAATCAAAATTGCGGGTATATCCGTCATAGGACGTAATAGTTCCTGCCGTATAGCCATGGGATATCATAGTCTGTGCCACGTGGTCAACAATAAATGCATTTGTCAGCCAACCAAAATCAATAAGATCGGTTATGCCGTTTTCCTTTAAAAATGACATATACGTGTCTGCAACATATAGGGAAATTCGATTTTCTCCTAATAATTCTACTCGTATCATAGATGGATCGGCGGCGTATTTCATTACCTGATCCAAATATATTCGTGTTTCCTCGCTGCCATAGGGATCACAGAGGGCTGCCTCGATATCATTCAAGCTGCCAAACAAATGCCTGTATTCTGAAAAAACAGGCGCCATATACAAAATTCGGGATCCTGTCTTTTCAATCAGTTCAAAGGCATCATACAGGATAGGATCAACCTCGAAGGTTTCCCCTGGGTGCGCATTAATAGTATACAGGTTGACAGCATCCTCATAATCGCGATACACGTCAAGAAGGCGGTATATTCTGCTAACCTCGACTGTATAGAGCGACTGAACGCTTTTATATTCGTCTGACGCAGATAGCTTGTCATCACCTACGCAATAGTTCAAAAAAAACTCTTCATTAAGATGAGTAGGCCCTTCGGTAAGCTCGATAGTGTACCATCCGGGTTCTTTGGTGATCAGGGAATAGAAGCCAAATACAATAAGACTTAGACCAATAGCTAAAAGTAATACGACTAAAACAAAACGAAACCGTGTGTGCTTTTCAGACACCTCTATTTCCAAGCGGTCCGGTTTGTTTTTTTTGAACAGCCCCATGAGATTTCCTCCATAAATTTGCTGCCGCATGATCTCTCATAGCTGTGAAAGACCATGCGGTTTAGCTTTTGATTTAGATAATAGCCAATATAATGAGCAACAAGAAGAGTGCTACAATTGCACCCAAGGTTACAAATCCTGCGATAGCCCCCTTCTTACATGCCTTGTAGTTCCTTATATGCTTGAAACGTTTGAAGATCGCCGCTCCAATCAAACCGATAACAGGAAGGAAGAATGAACCGATAGTATAAAGCTTGTTGCCTGTATCGTGAATAGGAGGTATTACGTCAAATTCACTTCCGACAATGACATCTTCATCATCTGTATCAGCAGCCTCAACAGGCTCGTCAGTATCAGTAATAGTAATAGATTTGATAATCTTCTCACTATCTCTGATAGCTTTGTATTTCTCAATTTCCTTTTTGTTACCGAACACAAAGTGATTGTGTCCAATATCAACCAATTCGGGAGCATCCTCACTATAATCGTGTATAGACGGATCATAGGTGAAAAGAACCTTTTTCTTTTCAAGCTTGGGATCAGGAATCGGAATAGCCGATATCAAGGAACGGGTGTAGGGATGCAAAGGATAATTAAACAACTCCTCTGCCTCCGCGATCTCAACAATATTACCTTTATAGATAACTCCAATACGGTCCGAAATAAAGCGGACGATCGAAAGGTCATGGGCAATAAACAGGTAGGTGATCTGACGCTCCTTTTGGAACTTTTTCAAAAGATTCAATACCTGTGCACGAATAGAAACGTCAAGAGCGGAAATAGGCTCGTCCGCAACAACTAACTCAGGCTCCATAACCATAGCTCTTGCAATACCTATTCTCTGACGCTGACCGCCCGAAAATTCGTGGGGATAACGAGTAAGATGTTCAGGAAGAAGTCCGACTTCTTCGATCATTTTTTCGACCTTACGGACTCTGTCCTCTTCATTTTTGAAAAGATGGAAATTATAAAGACCCTCGGAAACTATATAATCAACAGTTGCTCTCTCGTTAAGAGAAGCAGCG
The DNA here is from genome assembly GCA_045589735.1 of Eubacteriales bacterium. Classification (GTDB taxonomy): domain Bacteria; phylum Bacillota; class Clostridia; order Oscillospirales; family CAG-272; genus RGIG3994. The sequence goes on from JAZNPQ010000023.1 coordinate 6,887, forward strand.
GGATCTTGGAAAACCATCTGTATATTTCTGATCACCTCGCGATCCAGAGAACGAGAAAGTTTACCAGAAATCTTAACGTCCTTGTAGCGAATCTCTCCTGCTGCGCAGGGATTAACACGGATAACCGCACGGCCAATGGTTGTTTTACCTGAGCCGGATTCGCCTACGAGGGAAAAGGTCTCGCCTTTATAAATGTCAAAGCTAGCATTCTTAACCGCATGAACAACGTTGTCGCCCTTACCAAACGTAATATCTACGTTCTTTAATGACAGCAGTATTTCTCTGCCGTTTTCGTCTATAGGACCATGCTTGGGCAGATGCATAGCTCTCTTTTTAATATGCTTTTCTTTAGCTGACAAAACCTCTCACCTCCTTAAATATTGAACGTACGTTGAAGCTTTTCGTGGATGTTCTCAATGATCTCAGGCTTTTGAAGCTTGGGAGCTCTGGGATCAAGTAACCAGGTTTTAGCATAATGAGTGTCTGTAACACGGAACATCGGGGGCTCCTTCAACGTATCAACCTTTAAGCAATAAGGATTTCTAGGCGCAAAAGAATCTCCCACTATATCATTATACAAAGAGGGAGGAGTACCCGTAATTGAATAGAGCTTGGTATTTCTCTGTGCAAGCTGAGGCAGGGATGACAAAAGTGCCCACGTATAAGGATGGCGGGGATCATAGAATACGTCTTCAACAGTACCTAACTCAACGATCTGTCCGGCATACAAAACTGCAACTCTATCAGCAATATTTGCAACAACACCTAAATCGTGTGTAATAAACACGATGGTGTAGTTAAATTCTTTCTGAAGATCCTTGATAAGTTTGAGGATCTGCGCCTGAATAGTTACGTCAAGCGCAGTAGTAGGCTCGTCACAGATCAGGATCTTAGGCTGACAGGAGAGTGCAATAGCGATAACTATTCTCTGTCTCATACCTCCGGAATACTGGAAAGGATAGTCATCAAAACGATTTTCCGCATTCGGAATACCAACCTTCTTCATCAACTTCAAAGCACGTATACGTGCCTCAGCCTCAGAACAATTCTGGTGCTTAAGAATAACCGATGTGATCTGTTTACCGATAGTGATGATCGGGTTAAGCGATGTCATAGGATCCTGAAAAACCGTAGCAATGCGTCCTCCACGAATCTTTGTCCAGTCCTTTGCATACTGAACCTTCGCCAAGTCCAAAATACAGGTGCCGTGGAGATATTCTTCTGTTTCGTCAAGATATTTGACTCGGAAAACCACCTTGTCAAATATTGCGCTTCGAAGGTCCTCGTCCATAAGGTTAACACCCAATCTCATAGCCTCCTTGAACTGAGCGTGAAGATCCATGATCAGCTTTTGGCGGTGGCTGTAGCCATAACGTCCTACAGACAAATAGATCTCTTTAGCGATCTCTGTATTACGTGCCTTGGTATCTTGACTAACCTCGCCGACGATTGCAGCAGCATACTGTGCTTTCAGAGCCTTCATCTGCTCGATATAGCTTTTATTGTATTCGGAATCGTTGTCCGCTTCGGATCTGTGAGCTGCTAAAAGCTTCTTTTTCTCATCCTCGAACATCTTGATCTTAGCGGTAATATCTGCAATCTCCTGTTTTACGCTCCTAAGTCTTTCCTTCTCCTTGGAGGGATCGATCGTCTGCTTAAGATTGCTGAGTTGGGTTCTTTTGTACTCTAACTCATCCATCTTGACAGTAATAGACTTATCTTCCTCATCGGTCAAAGCATATCTTGCCTTTTTAGACGATTCAAGTTCGAGCATCTTTCGATAAATCTCTGCACCTAATTCCAGACGGGAGTACTTGTTGAGTATTCTCGCGGAAGCGGCAACCTGTCGGTGCTCAGAAGGACCGTAAGCAACTTTAGTATCTGCTAACTCCTCGTCATTATAAAGGAGCTGTCCCTGACTGATAAAGCCGTTTGTTTCGAGCATACCTGCAAAGGTCTTGGTAAATACGCTTTTTCCCGAACCTGATTCGCCAACGATAGCTATAGACTCGTTTTCATACAGATCAAGAGAAACTCCGCGGATAGCTGACAAAATACGACCTCTTACTCTGAATTTTACATGGAGGTCCTTAATTGATAATAAAATTTTCTTATCTTCCATTTTGCCACCTCCTACATATGAGTTCTGGGATCAGAAGCATCGCCAAGGTTCTGACCTACAACGTACAAAACTACAGCAATAATAGAAGCGATCGCAACAGGGGACCAGAATTCAAGCTCCCAACCGGGCGTAGTCATAGCATTCTGTGCCGATTCAATCAATTTACCCAGCGACATGTCTTTAAGACCCATACCGATATAGGACAGGAATACCTCGTACGAAATATAAGAGGGAATTTCAGTCGCAAGCAAGGTCACGATGACAGATGTCATAAAGGGAAGAATGTTCTTAGTTGCAATTCTCAAAATAGGTGTTCCCAAGCATTTGGAAGCCAAATTATATTCGCGATCTCGGATAATAATGACCTGAGTACGGATGAAGTAGGCTATACCTAACCAACCCGTGATAGTCAATGCAAACACCATAGTCCAGAAGCTGGGGGATAGGATCAACACTAACACTGAAATTAAAAGAATGTATGGTACATTTGCGACGATATTGTAGACCTCGGTCATAAAGATGTCTACTTTCTTAGAGAAGCCCCATATTGCTCCAATGATTACGCCTACCGTCATATTGATAAGAGCGCAAATAAAAGCAAGTGAGAGCGAGATGCTGGAACCATACCATATAGCGTCAAAGGTAGATTCACCCTTAGCTCCGGATCCAAGAATCCAGTGGATATTGTATCCGAATTTTTCCATAGCGGCAGAGGGACCCAAATGTTTTGATCCGGAATCCATAAGGTTCAAGAAGGGATCCACTTCTGCATCGTATCCGATAATTGCAGGGTAGACGTATGCAAACACTACAATGATAGCCAAGAGTGCCAAAATCACAATGTTAAGCTTCTTCTTGAAGAATACACGGAATACCGAGTGCCAGTAGGAATATCTTGGTGCAGTAATTCGCTCGGAGGCAAGCTCGTCGTGATCTACAACCGAAAACAGTTCTTCATCGGAAAGCTGAAATTCATTCAGATCTATCAGTTGTTCATTCATCTGCTTTTACCTCCCCTTCTTAGTTGTAAATGAAATTCTCGGGTCGACCATAGACATCAGGATATCACCCATTATTATGGAAACGACCGACAAAAGCGCATAGAACAGCGTTACACCAACTATAACACCGTTATCATATGCGTTGATTGCGTTGGTCAACAGGTTACCTGCACCAGGAACAACGTAAACGCGCTCGGTGATGATCGCACCTACCAAGGAGCCAAGTACGCTGCCGGGAATTCCGTGAATAATCGGAATTGCAGCATTCTTGAGGATGTGCTTTCTGAATATCTCACCTTCCGACAATCCGCCTGAACGGGCGAACTTGACGTAATCCGAATTCATCTGGTCGATCATATATCTTCTCAACCATTTCATAAGGTTTGCAATAGAGGGCAACGCCAAAGAAACGATCGGCAAAATATACATCAACCACGTAGGATTGATCATATCAAACGTTGTTGGCAATCCAAAGTTTCCACCGATGGCTTTAAACAGGAAGATATAAGCCAAAGAAGGAACCGCGATAATAAATACAATATAAATGGTACCTAAATGATCAATAAACTTGTCCTTCTTCAATGCCATAAGCACACCTAAAGGAAGGGCAAAAATATAGGCAACCGCAACCGAAATAATACCAATAACGAATGAATATCCAACCTTAGAAAAGCCGTTCTTATAGGTAGAAACGTTAGTGTAATTATCTACGTATCTATCTTTTACGACAACAGTTCCGTTTGCAAGAGAATTGCTGACGTAGGTTGCAGAGTGAAGGTTATCTGCACTCTCCTCGGTAAGTCCTGTCGGGTAGGTTATCAAAGAGTTCTTGAATGATCCCTGAGATGTCATCATGGTATCGAACACGTCAATACCTTGATTTACACTGTAGGATGTACCCAAGCTGACCTTTGCAAAATTCTGATGAATATAGGGAAATTGCGAATCAAAATAAAGAAGATACTTATGCTTAGTTCCATTACCCAAAATTGCGGGAGAGAATTTTTCTCCACCGTATGCGGGATCATACAAGGTAAACTTTAAGCCTCTCTCACCGACATCATCGGTTACGTAGTGAATATTATCAAAGGTAATAACTCCGGTAAAATAATCCCACACACGATGTATAATAGGTGTGTCCTTATAGGCAAAAAGTCGGGGATTTCCGCCTTCTTTATATTTCTTGGTATTACCCAAGGTATCGCCGGGCAAACGCTTGACAGTGTATCCCTTGCTCTCGTAGTATTCGGTGAACTTTGATACAGAATCAGCAACTTCGGCGCTATCTGCATCGGGATTTTTACCAATGGTAGCAACAGCCTTTTGTTCGGCCTCTGTAATGACGCCGTTGGCTAGCTGTTCCTGCAGCCACTCAGAGTAGAGGACGTAATCAAGATATCCATACTTCTCCCACTGCTGGTACTGATAAATCACCTTGTTGTTGGATTTCTGTTTGGTGTAAATAGGATCCTGAGCAAAGATCTGACCCTTATCCATCAACGAATAGATCAAAAGCATGACAACGACGACAACGAGAATAATTGAGATTATGCCTCGCGCCAATCGGCTTATTAAATATTTTGTCATATCAATCTCCATCTAACAAACGATAAGAGGATGAACTTAAGTCCATCCTCTACCGTATAAGCTTTAATTATTCAAGTATAACAGTATTTATTAATAAATACCAATACACTTAACCATGTAGCCTGCGTACTCGGGCAAGAATGTGTCAAGGTAGGTCTGAGGATCACCGTAGTCAGGTCCCCAACCGGAAACGTCGTACAGGTGATAGTTAGCCTCGCTACCGAAATCGGTATAGTAACCAGCGTAGTACCAGTCATCAGCGGTCTCAGCTGCAACGAGGTTAAGAACAACCTTGCCGCCGAAAGCGTTCTCGAGAGACTGCTTGTATACGTTAGACATGTTAGTGCGGGATTCGCTACCGGAGTAATAAGGCATCTCCAGTACGATGGGGTTCTCAGCAGTGATCTCAATACCGATAGCTGCGAGTTCCTCGATCGCTGCATTCAACTCTGCAACAGCGTTATCAACGTTGTACCAGCCGTCAAATCCTGCGCTAGAACCGATTCCGTCGTCACCGTTGGGATCCCAAACCTTCATGTTAACGCCGTCAGCGTCAATCTGAGCCTGCATAATAGCACCGTAGTAGGTTCCTGCCTTGAAGGTAGTATCAACGCCGTTAATAGCAACGGTTACGTCTTCCTTCAATGTAACGAAAGTACCGGGGGTGTAAGAGTTGATAAGGGAAGCGTACTTAAGATCCTCACCAACAGACTGTGCGTTGTAAGCACCTCTGTCGATAGAGAAAGCAACTGCACGGCGGAAATGCTCGTTACGAAGAGCGGCATTTGCGCGAACCTGCTGCTCAGCAGTCAAAGTAGAAACAACCTTGCTAGCGTCTGCTACGTTAGCGTATACTGAACGGTTAACGTTAACGAAGGACATGAATGCGGTTGCGTCAGTGCTGGAAACGTAAGAATAAGTGTCGTAAAGATTCTCATTCTTAGCAAGGATAATTGTGGAGCTATTCAAGCCTGCGCCGTCAACAACGCCAGCCTTAGCATCCTCGTAAGACTTCTTAACATCACTACCGTCGTTGAAGAGCCAAGTGATTGTCTGAATATTGATGTTTTCAGCATCCCAGTAGCTTGCGTTTGCGGAGAACACGATAGTATTCTTCTCAGTGAAGCTTGTGATGCAGTAAGGACCACAGTAAGCGATATCGTCGGGAGTCTTACCGTAAGTATAGGACTCAGCAGCAGAATCGTAAGCTGCACCGAACTGACCGCCCTTGGACTCATAGAATGTTCTGCTCATAGGAGCGAACACGCCGTATCCAAGCATAGTCATGAAATATGTGGTAGGCTGTACCAATGTGTACTCAAGGGTGTACTCGTCAACTGCCTTAACACCAACCTCAGCAAAATCGGTAACGTCGCCTTCTATGTACTCAGTAGCATTAACGATAACGCCCTGAACCAAGTACTCAAGACCACCTGCTGCGTCCATCATGTGCTGCATACCTGCAACGAAGTCGTCAGCAGTAAGAGTAGCAACCTCACGGCCCTGAGAGTCAACCCACTTAACGCCCTCACGGATCTTGAAGGTGTAGGTAAGACCGTCCTCAGAAACAGTGTAGCTCTCTGCCAAAGCGGGCATCAAGCGGTTCTCCATATCGTACTCCATAAGTCCGTCGTAAGTATTTACAATAGCCTCAGAGTCAGCTGCACGAGAGGTAGCGAGAACGTCCCAGTTTTTAGGATCAGAATTGTAAGCGATATTGTAGGTGTTCTTAATGGTGTAACCGTTCTCAGCGAGGAAGGACTTAACCCATGCCTCGTACTCACCGGTACCATTAAGCTCTGCCCACTTAGCCTTCATCTCGGTTCTGTGAGCAGCCGTGATGAACTCAGTAGCAACAATAACGTCGTGGTATCTGTAAGAGTCGTTACCCCAAAGAGTGGATGTAGCAGTGTTGGGAGCTACGCGAGTGATAGCGTAATTACCACCGTTGGAGGAAGTAGGCATCATAACGCCGCTTTCCATCAACTTCGCCTCAGCAATAGCCATCAAAGCCCATTTCTTGGACTCGTTGGTCTCTGCCTTTGCAGCCTCGTATGCTGCGTAGAAATCGCCCAGGATATCTTCATAGATCTTCCCGGAAAGCTCATCGTAATCTTCGATACCTGCATAGGGGTCGGTATAAACGACCTTTTCGTCTTCATTTGTATCCGCGTCAGTAGTGGTTTCGCCGTTACCGGAGTTGTCACACGATGCGAGAACAGCAACAGAAGAGAGGATCATGCAGAGAACAAGGATTACAGAAAGAAACTTCTTGCTCATTTTAAATAAGCCTCCTTAAAAATTTGTGGTTCTAATATCGTTTCAATAGGGCTCTTTCTCGGAAAAGCTTATCATTCCAAAAAAAACAGCAACCAATATTAACGATTTCTATCATTATAGCATAAACATTACCACTTGTCAAGCCTTTTGTGAAAATTTCTACAAAAAGGTACGGAAAGCTACGAACGATGCTAAATATGTGACCAAAATTAAAAAATAAACGTGATTACGATAATGAAAAACAGACTTAAAGGCGATTTTGATCAAGACAGGTAAGTGGTTTATCACGCAAATCTCTTCCTTATTAATTATTATATCCGCTTTCGTTCCCAAAATGTATGAAAATCTCATTGTACCACACACATTTAAAAGTGATGCCATGCGCGACTCCGTCGCAATTACATACAACGCGCAAGCGCATTGATTACATACCAAGCCTCCTTCGTCGGCTTGGATAAAAAATTAAGCAACCCGATTGGGTTGCTTAATTTTTTGAGTCGTGTTGACAAAAAAGATGCCAACTTGAAAATGGCGAAACTCCTTATACATCAAGGGGCTTCGGCACTTTTTGAAATATTTTTCAAAGATTTTTTGGGATTGGAGGGCAATTCGTGGAAATTAAAGAGTTGACAAAAAGAATGCCGTTTCATAACAACATTAAAATCACTTGCTTTGGGGCTTTTGATGTATTAATTTTTTTAGCGTTTTGTTATCTACAGCAGGCAAGTAGCGAATCAATTTGTTATATTTTTCTATGTAAAACTTGGGATCTTTATATACAATCTCTGCAACTCGATTGTGTTCAATTATCTTTATACAATCGCTAACAGTATACTTTGCCGCCTTTACACATTCATCATATTTAGGGAGATCACTTTTTCTTATGCCAAAAATAAAGTATAAAAGAAATCCATATAATGCAAGCCAAATCAAATACCCGATAACACCCGGTCCAATATAAAGC
>JAZNPQ010000024.1:0-14977 GCA_045589735.1 Eubacteriales bacterium
ATGATTTATAGGAAATTGCGGAAAGCTACGATAGGCGAGCATTTTCCTGCGGGCATTGTCTGCTTATTCCTCGGGAACGATCGCGATTGCGAGATCGGCGAGCGCCTTGGGATCTGCGGGAGAGGGGCAACCGGACATCAGCTCGGAGGCGTTCTGTACCTTCGGGAAGGCAACGACGTCACGCAGGCTGTCAGCGCCCGACATTACCATCGCAAGACGGTCAAGTCCCATTCCCGAGCCGCCGTGAGGCGGCGCGCCGTATTTATAAGCTTCAACAAGGAAGCCGAACTTTACGTCGATCTCCTCGGGTGTAAGACCTAAAGCCTTGAACATCTTTTCCTGAAGCTGCCAATCTGTAATTCTGATAGAGCCCGAAAGCAGCTCTGTACCGTTGAGTACCATATCGTAGCACTTTGCGCGTACCTTTCCGGGATCGCTTTCAAGGTAGGGCAGGCATTCCTCAAGCGGCATTGTGAAGGGGTGGTGCATAGCGTCCCAATGCTCGGTCTCCTCGTTCCATTCAAAGAAGGGGAACTCGGTGATCCAGAGGAAATTGAATTTGTCCTTCGGAATTATATCGAGCTTTCTCGCAACGACTCCGCGGAGCGCGCCGAGTGTGGGAAGCACGACCTTATCCTTATCAGCGCAGATAAGCATTACGTCGCCCTTTTCAAGTCCTGCAGCGGTGTAAATTGCGTTAAGCTCATCCTCGGTCATAAACTTCGCAAACGAGCAAGAGGGAGCCTCATCGACCCAACGGATATAGGCAAGTCCCTTGGCACCGATACCCTTCGCGTGCTCAGTGAGCTTGTCGATCTCTTTACGTGTAAGTGTCGCGGCGGCATTTTTTGCGACAATACCGCGAACGCTTCCGCCATTTTCAATAGCAGACTTGAATACGACAAATTCGGATGTCTTTACAGCCTCGGAAATGTCGATGATCTCCATACCGTAGCGTGTATCGGGCTTATCCGAGCCGTATTTGTTCATAGCCTCGGTATAGGTCATACGAAGCATGGGCGTTTCTATCTCAACACCCAGAATTTCGGAAAACGCGCGCTTGATAAAGCCCTCATTCATTGCCATAATATCCTCTTGCGTTGCAAAGGACATCTCAAGGTCTATCTGTGTAAATTCGGGCTGACGGTCGGCACGAAGGTCCTCGTCGCGGAAGCAACGTGCAAGCTGGATATAGCGGTCAAAGCCCGAAAGCATCAGAAGCTGCTTATATATCTGCGGCGACTGCGGAAGAGCATAGAAGCTGCCCTTATGGATTCTCGATGGAACGATATAGTCACGCGCACCCTCGGGCGTGGGCTTTATCATCATAGGGGTTTCTATTTCGTAGAAGCCGTTCTCATAGTAATATTCACGTGCTATTCTTGCGATGTCGTGACGCATTTTGATATTTCTCTGAAGCTCGGGACGGCGAAGATCGACATAACGGAACTTAAGCGCTGTCTCATCCTTTACCTTTTTTGCGTCGTTTACCTCGAAGGGAGGTGTTTCGGCGGCGGAGAGAATTTTAAATTCTTTAACGTATATTTCGATGTTGCCTGTGGGTATGTTTGGGTTTACCGTGTCACGTCTGCGAACTGTACCCTTGGCGCATACAACGTATTCGGCGCGGCAAGAGAAAGCCTTGGAAAAGACCTCACGGTCGGTGTCACCGTCAAATGCGAGCTGTACTATACCCGTACGGTCGCGCAGGTCGATAAATATGAGTGCGCCGAGGTCACGCTGTCTCTGGACCCAGCCCATAACGCAGACGTCGGTGCCTACAGCGGATTCGGGAACGTTACCGCAGTAAAATGTTCTTTTGTCATTAGATGTAAGAAATTCTGCCATTTTCGTATCCTCTTTAGAATTAGTTTATGGGGTTGCCGTCTTTATCAAAGATGGGCAATTTTTCAAGATAAATGATGTCGTCTCTCTTCTGCGCGTCACCCTCGGCAAGAATACACATTTTGCCGCAGATGATACCGCCCGCCGCCTCGACGAGCTGTTCTATCGCGCGGAGAGATTCGCCTGTGGAGATAACGTCGTCAACTATAAGTATACGCTTACCCTTCATAAGCTCTGCGTCGGCGGTGTCGAGATAGAGTGTTTGCTCCTTCGACGTGGTGATGGATTTAACGGTTACACTGAAAACACCCGTCATATAGAGCTTCGGCATTTTACGCGCGAGGAAATATTTTGAGTCGCCCGCCTGACGCGCCATTTCGTGTGCAAGCGGAATCCCCTTGGATTCTGCCGTGATAATGTAATCGTATTCGGGAGCTTTTTTTAGCAAGTCGCGAGCCGCGGCACAGGAAAGCTCGGCGTCACCGAAGATAACGAAAGCACCGATATTAAGCTCGTCATTTAGCGGACAAAGCGGTAACGCGCGGTCGCATCCCGCAATATTCATTTTGTAATATTTCATCATTAAACTCCTCTTTAATTTAAGGCTGATATCTGATTCGTTCGATGGTTTCACTTTCAAGAGCCTCGTTTACAAGAGCGTCGAAGTCTATTTTGGCTTCCTCCGCCTTGACCTTGTGAAGCTCGGGGCGCGTTTTCGGATGACGCGGAGTAAATACGGTGCAGCAATCCTCGTAGGGAAGGATGGAGGTCTCAAACGTACCGATGTGACGAGATGTTACGACTATCTCCTCTTTGTCAAGACCGATACACGGTCTGAAAACGGGAATGGATACCGCCGAATCGGTAACCCCGATAGCCTCCATTGTCTGCGACGCGACCTGACCTAGACTTTCACCGGTTATAAGCGCGCGGCACTCGTATTTTTCGGCTATTTTCTGAGCAATAGTCATCATAAATCGGCGCAGAAGAAGAGTGAAATAATCTTCCTCACAAGCGCGTTTGAGCTCTTCTTGGATATGTGTGAGCGAGATAACGTGAAGATTTATACCGCCCGTGTATTTGGTCATAAGACTTGCAAGCTCCATGACCTTTTCCTTGGCGCGTTCACTTGTATAGGGGAAGGATTCAAAATGTATCGCCTCGAGCTTGACTCCGCGCTTTGCCATCATATATCCGGCAACGGGAGAGTCGATACCGCCCGAAAGCAGAAGCAGACCCTTTCCGCTTGATCCCACGGGAATTCCTCCCGCGCCCTTGACCTGACCTGCGTGAATGTAGGCAGATTCCTCACGTATCTCGACGAGTACCGTGACGTCGGGTGTTCTTACGTTTACGCGAAGTCTCGGACACGCCGACAGTATCGCGCCTCCCACCTCTGCCGAAAGCTCGAGCGAGGTCATGGGGAAGGTCTTGTCCGCGCGTTTTGATTCGACCTTAAAGGTCTTTTTGTCGGCAAGAAATTTCGGAAGGTACTCTTTTGCCGTTGCACATATCGCTTCAAGTGTCTTTTCGCATTCAACTGCGCGGCAGAGTGAAATGATACCGAAGGTATGCGATGCGGCTTCAAAAGCCATGTCGATATCGGCAAATTCGTCAAGCGGAGCGATACAGATAACGCTTTGGGATCTCCATATCTTAAAATTACCGCAAAGACCTATGCGGAATTTAAGCTCGCGTAGAAGCATTGCCTCAAATGACGCTCTGTTTGCGCCCTTCAGCACTATTTCGCCGTATTTGCAAAGTATTATCTCTTTCACTCGGCGTCCTCCTCGTAGGCTTCGTCTGCGTTTTCTTTGAAGCAGGGAGCGATAAGCTCTTTTGCGGCTTCAAGGTCGGTGACCTTTACAAAAAAGTCCACGCCGAAAACCGAGCTTCCGGTAATAACGGTAAGAGAACCGCCGCGCTCCTTTGTGAGATAGGGTATCTCTGCGTCGCGGAGCAGGCTTTCTATAACCGAACGCATACCGAAATCGTATACGGTTGTGAGAAGCTCGACCTCACCGTCGGGCTTGTAGGATTTTCCAAAATCAAAAAGCTACATAAGGGTTATGCTTTCAATTCGTATAGTAATTCGGGAACAGCTTTTCCCAGACCGCGCGGCAGGCGTAGGTGTCAGCTATAGAGCTGTGAGGAATGCCCTCCCACTCAATAGACAGACATTCCATTGCGTTGATGAGCGCGGCATGCTCGACGTCGGGACGGTGCTCATGCGCGTAACGGACAAATTCGTTGGCGCAACAGCGCACCTTGTCGTGAAGAGTCTTATGCTCCTCCTCGGGATAGATACGCTTGATGTGGCTGTAGTCGGTCGAAACACCGTAGGCTATAAGGTTATCGCACTCGGCAAAGATTTCTTTTATTTTTGGAGTAAGCTCGGTAAGTGTCGGAGCGTCCTCGGTCATCTCGGGTGTGATACCGTGAATCTTTTCGGTTCTCTTCCATTTTTTTGTATGCTCGGGCTTGACAAGTGTGTTCATAACAAGCTCGCCGTGTCCGTTTACTATACTTATTGAAAGTATCTCGTCACGGTCGTAAAAGCCTGTCAGCTCAAGGTCGAAGAACAGCACGCGAGAGCGGTCCATCCCGTAATGCTCGTTTCTGTGCGCGTCTCCCTCGATGCGTCTTTCCGCAAGGTCCTCTTCATAGCATTCACGGCAGAGCTTTTTCTTGAAGCGAATGCTTTTGCCGCACTTTACGCACATAAGCGGCAGACGTGAAGCGGTCTTTTTGTCGTAGAAGTAGACCACAGAGCCGTCGGATCTGACGGTATATGCTACAGGCTCTTCAACAGGCTCACAGTTCATTGTTTTGAGTCGTTCTCTTGTGTAGTAGCCGTAAGCCGCTGCGCGCTTGACGCTCATTCGGTCGATAACGCTTCCGCTTTCAAGCGTCATAGTTTCTTTCTTTGCGCCGTACCAAAGCTCAGGCGGAGCTTCGGTTACGTTCTCGGGGTTAAAATAGTAGGTGACGGTATTGTCGTCAAGATAAGTAAAGGCAACAGGCTCTCCCGCGGGCAGAAGATGCATCTGGCTAAGCTCCTCGCGAGTCAGTAGGTTTCTCGCCGCCGCCTCGTTTTTGCTTATGCAGGGGATCGAGGCTCCCGATCTTGTTTTTGCCGTATTGTTCACGACGTCCTCCAAAAAGATCTATATATCTGTATAATAGTATAAATTAACATACAAAATTTATTATATCATATTTTCTTCTTATTTGCAACCGTATTTGTACAATAATTTTTGATTTTTGCTATTGAGTTATTGCAAAAAAAGTGGTATAATGATTAAGGTGAGAAAACCTTGGAGGTGAAAATGCATTTATGGAACAGCTGAGAGCAAAAAAAGGCTTTATATGTGATATGGACGGTGTTATCTATCACGGTAACAAGGTCCTGCCTGGAGTACGTGAATTTATTGAATGGCTTAAAAGAGAGAACAAAGAGTTTCTTTTCTTAACGAACAACAGCGGAAAAACACCGATGGAGCTTAAGCTCAAGCTTCAGGTTATGGGACTTGACGTTGACGTAAAGAACTTTTACACGAGCGCCATAGCAACGGCAAAGTTCTTAACGACGCAGAAGCCGAATTGCTCGGCGTACGTTATCGGTGAGCCGGGTCTTGTGGGTGCACTTTACGAGGAGGGAATTACGATAAGTGACAGAAACGCCGACTACGTTGTTGTCGGTGAGGTCGCGGGATATAACTATGAAACTATATGTACGGCGGTACGCCTTGTAAATAACGGTGCGAAGCTCATCGGAACAAATTCCGACGTAACGGGACCGTCCGAGAGGGGAATCGTGCCCGCCTGCCGCGCGCTTATATCGCCTATCGAGATGGCAACGGGACAGCAGGCGTATTTTGTCGGCAAGCCCAATCCGCTTATGATGAGAAGCGCGCTCCGCAAGCTCGGAGTACACAGTGAGGATGCCGCAATGGTCGGAGACAGAATGGACACCGACATAATCGCGGGAATCGAGAGCGGTCTTGATACCGTGCTTGTACTGTCGGGTGTGACCGCGAAGGAGGATCTGCCAAGCTATCCATACAGTCCGAGAATAATACTGAACGATGTCGGCGAGATACCGGATTAACCACACGCATCAAAAAATATTTATTATAAGGAGATACACATATGAAAAAAATTGCATTTATTTTAGCTATTCTTATGTGCCTTGGCTCAATGCTTGTCGCGTGTAACGATGAGCCGGCTGATAAATCGGCAGATCATACGCCAAACACAACAGAGGCGCCGGAAACAACAGAAGCCCCCGACGACGTCACAGATCCGTCCGACACAACAGAAGCCCCCGACGACGTCACAGATCCGTCCGACACAACAGGCTCGCAAGATATTATAGTTGACGTAAAGCCCGTAAGCCATCCGATAAGTCTTTCGTTCAACGAAACAAATCTTTGCACCTCAAAATATGACGGCAAGGGAGAGGGAGGCTTCAACTCCTACACCGCATGGGTAAGTACGGGTTATATCGACATATCCGAATGGTACGGTATTGAGTATGAGCTTGCCGCGCATCAGCGTCTTCAGTCGGTAGCCTTCTATACCGCAGATAAGCAGTATATAAGCGGAATTGGAACGACCTCTATGTTAACCTCCGCAACGACTGTTATGGGATTTGCGGTAGTTCCCGAAAACGCAAAGTATGCGCGCTTTATAAGCTATACGGGACACGGCGATATGCCCGCGTATGCCGATAGCTTCGTAAACGGATACGCAGACAAAGAAAACTACGATATGGCATACGGCGAGTCGGAGTACCGCGAGCTTGTTATAGCGTGTCTCGGCGACAGTCTTACAGAGGGTGACTACGGAAGCGACAAACCGGGAACCGCGAACCGTCACTACAAAAACTATCCCTATTATCTGTCCAAGGCGCTCGGCTGTACGACTGTTAACTATGGAAAGTGCGGAGCTAACAGCCAGAGCTTTTACGAAAGCTATTACAAGGCGGGTAAGGTAGATATCACCGATGCCGACGTTATCGTTATTATGCTCGGAACGAACAGGGGTCTTGAGGGAGAGTATAAGACATATTATGCCAATCTTATAAGAGACGTAAAGAGAGATATGAAGAAGGGCGCAACGCTCATACTCGTAACACCTCCGAGTGCAACTATTGATAAGACAAAGGTTAATCCGAATTATATGCCCAACATAATAAACGCATACAGCGTTGTTAAGGAATATGCAAAAGCCCGATCACTTCCTCTTATTGATGCCTTTAAGTACAGCCCCATTCAGCCCGCGACAGAGGATGAATATCAGGCAAATGACGGATTGCATATGGTCGAGGCAGGCTACAAAGCGTTTGGCGAGTATATGGCTGAGGAAATTGTAAAGATTCTTAATGATAAATAAACAAAAAAATTGATTGAGCTTTCGCTCAATCAATTTTTTTGTTCAGAATAGGCTCAAAAAAGCTTTTCAGCTCGTTGATATAATTTTCGGATTCTACCACAAAGCATAGCCCGTGTCCCGCGTTCTTTATTGTGACAAGCTTTTTTGTGTCGGATACGCAGGCGTTATAGTTCTCGACGCTCATACAGTGAGGTACGTAATCGTCGGTGTCTCCGTGGAAGAATATTATAGGCAGACGGCAACGCTTCATAGCGTCGATAGGAGACCTTTCATCGGGGTCGAATTTGCCGAAAAGTCTTGCTCCGAGCTTAGCAAACGGATAAAGAATACCCGACGGGAGCTTCATATCGGTCATAACCTTTTTAATAATGTCCTTCGCCGAGGTGTAGCCGCAGTCGGCAAGCACACCGACAACGTTTTGCGGTAATTCCTCTCCTGCGCATATCATAGCGGTTGCCGCACCCATAGAGATTCCCGTGAGGATTATTTTTGCGTCGCGGTCAATATTTTTTATTATGTAATCAATCCAAAGAAGCGCGTCGCGGCTTTCGTTGACACCGAAGGTAATCACCTTTCCTTCGCTTCTTCCGCTTGCCCTGTGGTCGATTATAAACGCGCTGTGGCCGAGAGCAAAGCAACGGGCAACGCCGCCGCATAGGTCACGCTCCGAGTCACCCTTGTAGCCGTGGAGCATAAGCTCTATGGGCGCGCCCTTTTCGTGTTCGTAGAATTTACCGCGAAGCGTAAGACCGTCAAAAGACACGACCGAAACGTCGGTATGCGGCATAGAACGCATATCCTTCATCCAATTTATCATACGCTCGCGGTGGGGAAGGTAGATGTCCCCGTCGGGGATAGGGAATTCCTCTGTCTTAGGCTTTCTTCGTGATAGGAAAATCCTGAAAAAGCAAAAATAAGCTGTTATAAAGGTGATGAGCAAAACAAAAGCGACAACGCCGAGCAGTATCCATTTAAGCATAAAAAACCAACCTTATTATTGTTTGTGAGTATATTTTATCACTTAATCAAAGATATTTCAAGATAAAATGAAAAATATAGGATGTCCGAGTGATTTTTCTCGGACATCCTATAGATTTTTGTGGATCAATTATCGAAGTGTCGGGCAATTGAAAGCGAGACCCCGATATCATATAATTTTTTGATAGTCTCGCGACGCTTTTCGCAAAGAGCCTTCATTTCGGATATTTCAGCCTCTGAGAAGCCGTCAAGATCTCCGTCCGTTAGCTTGTTTTTATACATTTTGTCGGCGGCAAGAGCCCAATGTATATCGACGGGAATTATTTCTCCGTCACGCTCGGCAACGATAAGGTCGCTCTGTCCGTTTATGAGAAGGTCTATCGCGGTATTTCCCATAATGCTTGCGGTATAACGGTCGCGCAGATGTGGAGCACCGCCTCTGAATATGTGTCCCGGGCGGCAGAATTTAGTCTCGATGCCGGTTTCTGCCTGTATTTTTTTTGCGAGAGTTTCACCGTATTTTGAACCGTCGGTATTAAAAACACCCTCGCTTATGGTTACTATCAAACCGCGTCTGCCCTCGGCCTTGAGCTTTTTCATATTTTCAATGGCCGCTGTCTCGTCGAACGGGACCTCGGGAATGACGGTGGCAACAGCACCGCAGGCGATACCTGACTTGAGAGTAATCTCTCCGCAGTCGCGTCCCATTACCTCGATAACGTTACAGCGAGCGTGCGACTCACAGGTATCGGCAAGATTGTCGATAAGAGATACAGTCGTATTCATCGCCGTGTCAAAGCCTATTGTGTAGTCGGTAGCGGTAATGTCGTTGTCGATAGTGCCGGGTATGCCTATCGTCGGGATGCCGTGAGCCGCAAGATCGGTAGCACCGCGGAAGGTACCGTCACCTCCTATTGCGATTATAGCGTCTATATTATTCTTTTTACAGGTTTCGATAGCCTTTTCTATACCCTCGGGAGTCTTGAACTCAAGACAACGGTCGGTAAAAAGCGCAGTACCGCCGCGGCGTATTATTTTTGCGGGATTATAGGGGGCAAGATCTATTACGTCGTTGTCGATAAGTCCTCTGTATCCGCCGAGGATCCCAAGCGTTTGAATGCCTTTTGAAGCTGCGCTGCTGGCAACCGCGTGTATTGCCGCATTCATTCCGGGTGCGTCTCCGCCGGACGTAAGAACTCCTATTTTTTTAAACTGTGCCATTATGATGTTATCCTTTCTTTACAGCAGGGTAAAATACAGTATATAATTAGTAATCTTATCTTTTACTTACCGAGATATTTTAATACAAAATCCGCGTTAAGTCAATAGAAAAAATCAAATTTTTAAAAATATTGTCATTTTTCAATATAATAAAGTTAGAATGGTTGTATTTGGGCATTTGTGAAAGAAAACACTTGACAATTTTACCGATGTGTGATAGAATACAAAAAGTAATATATGTTTATTTGTTTTTCGGAGGAAAATATGGAAGTAACGAGCACTACAAAGCAAAACACCAAGAAGCGTTCAAAGGCGGCTAAGATAGTTCTTTGGTCTATTTTAGGATGTCTTTGCGCGGCTATTCTTGCAATAATAGTATGGTTTATAATCGCTCTTTGCGGCGGAACGGGCACAGGAAACGGCGGAATGTTCGGCTTCGGCTTTGAAGTGCTGACGACAGCCACGGGCTTTATCGCGGTCGTTCTTGTAATGGCGTGGCTTCTCACCGAGCCGTCATTTAAGAAGGAAGAGGTCATCATTATCGACGATGACAGAAATTCTTACGTTAAAAAGTCGAAATATGCCCGCCCTGTAAAGACTGCCGAGGAAAAGGCAGCCGAAGCCGAGGCGAAAGCAAAGGCAGAGGCAGAAGCCGCCGCAGCGGTTGAAGCTGTTGCTGAACCGACTGTTGCAGAAGAAGCACCCGTTGCAGAGGAACCGGCAACCGAGGAAAAGGCAGAGGAAATTGTTACCGAATAAAATTTATACATAGACCGTCCGCAGATACGTAAAGTATTTGCGGCGGTTTTTTGTTAATTACTTGTAAAATGAATAAAAATATGCTAAAATAGAGAAAATATGAGTGTTAGGAGCTTCACTTAGATGTTCACAACGGTTTACAGCGCAGGAATATACGGAATAGACGGTTTTATCGTCAGCGTCGAGTGTAACGGACGCGGCGGACTTACCGATTTTCATTTGGTGGGACTTCCCGACCTTGCGGTCAGGGAAGCGTACGACCGAGTACACACGGCGTGTCTTAACAGCGGTTACCCGTTTCCGCATCTTAATATAATGATAAATCTCGCGCCTGCCGACAGAAAGAAAGAGGGTACGGGCTTTGACCTCGCCATAATTCTCGGCGTACTCAAATGCGGCGGCGTAGTAAATCCCGGACGTGACCTGTCGCGGTCCTGCTTTGTCGGCGAGCTTTCTCTTTCGGGTGAGCTTCGCGGTGTTAGGGGTATGCTTTGTATGTGCGCGGCGGCGAAGGACGCGGGCTTTACCGAATTTTACGTACCCGAGGCCAACGCAAAGGAAGCGGCGGCGATACGTGGAATAAAGGTATACGCCGTAAAATCGGTCAGACAGCTTGTTGACCATCTTAACGGTGTCGAGCTTATAGAACCGTGTCCCGTAAGTCAAGCCGATTCCGATACAAGGAACAAAAGCTCGATAGATTTTTCGGACGTTCAGGGTCAGGCGCTTGCAAAAAGAGCTATGGAGATAGCTGCGGCGGGCGGTCATAATATACTTCTTATAGGCCCTCCCGGAACCGGAAAATCAATGCTTGCAAAGAGACTTCCCACAATACTTCCGCCGATGACCTTCGAGGAATCTGTAGAAACCACAAAAATACACTCTATATCGGGTAAGCTAAAAGAGGATTCATCGCTCGTTACCGAGCGGCCCTTCCGTTCACCGCACCACACGATGTCGGCTGTGTCACTTGTCGGCGGCGGGGTCAACCCAAAGCCGGGTGAGATATCGCTTGCCGATAACGGTGTGCTTTTCCTTGACGAGCTTCCCGAATTTCCAAAGACGGTCACAGAATCACTCAGGCAGCCGCTTGAGGACGGTAAAATAACCATAACGCGAGCGTCGGGAAGGGTGACGTATCCGTGTACGTTTATGCTGGTTGCGGCAATGAATCCCTGCCGTTGCGGATACTACGGAGATTCGCGCCACACCTGCACCTGCTCACAGAAGGACATAAAGAATTACATTTCGAAAATAAGCGGACCGCTGCTTGACCGAATAGACATTCAGGTGGTCCTGCCCGGTCTCAGCTATGAGGAGCTGTCGTCAAAGACCAATAAAGAGGAGACCTCGGAAGTCGTCCGTGAGCGCGTTATTCGCGCAAGAAGCTTTGCCAAGGGCAGATTTGAAGCCGAGAGGGGTGTTTACTGTAATGCTCAGCTCGACTCTGCAATGATAAGACGCTACTGTGTTATGGACGACGCGGCGTCGGTGCTTCTTAAAAGCGCGTACGAGTCGCTCGGACTTTCGGCGCGAGGATACGACAGAACGCTTAGGCTTGCAAGGACTATCGCAGACCTTGCAGGAAGCGAAACGATAACGGCGGCGCATATAGCCGAGGCGATACAGTTCCGTTCGCTCGACAGAAATTTCTGGGGAAACTGATACATAACCGCTACCGAAAGGGAATCCCTAAAAAATACATAGCGGTGTGAGGCATTTATGGTCTTTTCGTCGCTTGAATTTCTGTTTTTGTACCTGCCGGTCGTAACGGTAATATATTTTATCTCACCTCGGTCGTGGCGTAATCTTATCTTGCTTCTTTTCAGCCTCGTATTTTACGGCTGGGGAGAGCCGAAATACGTTTTTCTTATGGTATTTACGGTAGCCGTAGATTATCTTTTCGGACTTTTTATCGGCAAGAGTAAAAAAGGCAGCCGTGGCGCAAAAACACTGTTAATACTTGCCGTAGCTCTAAATCTCGGCATACTCGGATATTTCAAGTATGCCGATTTTTTGATAGATTCGTTCTCGTTTATAGGAATAATAGACAATCTGCCGCGTGTGAACGTGCCGCTTCCCGTGGGTATATCGTTTTACACCTTTCAGGCTCTGTCCTACGTTATAGACGTGTACCGTGACGGCGGCACAGTACAGAAAAATCCTATAGACTTTGGCGCGTATATTACGATGTTTCCGCAGCTTGTCGCAGGGCCTATAGTGAGATATGATGAAATAAAGGATAGCCTTACCGACAGAAAAACAACACTTTCGGGCGTAGTGTACGGTATCAGGCGTTTTCTTGTGGGGCTGTCTAAAAAGGTACTCATAGGAAACACGGCAGGCGCACTTTGGCAGGCGGTATATACGCTTCCGACCGAGAATATAAGCACGGTCAATGCGTGGTTTGGTATCATTTGCTTTACGCTTCAGATATATTTTGATTTTTCGGGATACTCGGATATGGCGATAGGACTTGGCAGTATTTTCGGATTTAAATTTCCCGAAAATTTCTACTATCCGTATACCGCAAAAAGTATAACCGAATTCTGGCGGCGTTGGCATATAACGCTGTCGGAGTGGTTCAGAGAATACGTCTATATACCGCTTGGCGGAAACCGACGGGGAAAGCTACGTACCTATCTGAATCTGTTTGCCGTCTGGTGTCTTACGGGACTTTGGCACGGAGCGCGGCTGAATTTTGTTTTGTGGGGACTTTATTATTTTATTCTGCTTGCACTTGAACGGTTATTTTTGCGGCGCGTGCTTGACCGTCTGCCGAAGGCTCTTTCGTGGGTATATACTATGTTTTTCGTCATTCTCGGTTGGCTTATTTTTGCCTTTGACGGAAGCGACGGGGGACTTGGTACAGCAGAGCTTTTTGCGTACGTCGGTAAAATGTTTGGCGGCGGTGTGTTGGTGTCCGCTAATGATATTTACGACGTTACGAGAAATCTTTTGTTTCTCATGATAGCTATAGTAGCTGCAACTCCGTATCCGAGACGCATATACTGTAAATTGTACGGTAAAACATCGGCGGCCGATATACTTTCGGCGGTGTTGTGTGTGGCGGCGTTTGTTTTATGTACGGCGTATCTTGTCAGCTCGGCGTACAATCCGTTTTTATATTTCAGATTTTAGCGTGAAAGATTGTTTTGTTTAGAATGTTACTCGCTTTTCACGCTACAAAATTCAAATTAAAAATGGGACCCAACCCCATTTTTGTTTGCAAAGCAAACACATTTGAATTTTATTATGCCGCTATGGCGGCGGAATGGAGAATGTTATGGAATTATTTTATAGGGGCGACGGAACGAAGAGAGGGAATACCGTTTATTTTTACGATATAATTGTAGACGGAAAGACTGTCGGAGAATGTGAGCTGCGTGACGGAGAGACGGAGCAGTGCGGAAACGTCGGATACCGTATAGATATCGAACACAGAGGACGGGGATATGCCGCAGACGCACTCGTGCTGCTGAAAACCGAGGCGGAAGAGAGAGGTATTGAAAAGCTTATAATCTGCTGCGACTCGGATAATGTGGCTTCTCAAAATACCGCAAAGCGCGCGGGCGCGGAGCTTATAGGAGAAGAGGACATACCCGAGGACTCCGAGCTTTACGCCTACGGAAAACGGAAGATAATTAAATATTTGCTGTAAAAAAGGACAGAGAAATTTTCTCTGTCCTTTTTTACTTCAAGAGGTGACTTGATTAAAGACAACAAGCATATTTTTGAACCGAACAAAGACTTCTATTTTTCCAAACTTATCGTTTCGAAGAGAAACGAAACCGCAAATTCGCACCCCTTGAAAAACGCATTCTTTGAAGAAAGAGCTTCAATATCATACAATGCTTCAACGTATTTTTCGACGGCTTCTTTTTGTTCTTTGTTAAGTAAAGCGTTTGCTTTTTCGTGTAGCTCCACAACTTTTTTCATCAGCTCTCGCTCCTCATCCGTATCAATTACGGAACATTCTTCCGAGAGATATCCATACCATAGCTTTTCAAGTGTTTCTTTCATTTTTTTATTACCTTTCTTTAAAGTTTAAAAGTGAACTAAATATATTATAGTCCACATGCGAACTAATGTCAACCCCTTTTAGTTTATTTGTGCTATAATTAAAAAAAATAATAAGGTGGAAAAAATGGTGATATATAAAAGATTAAAGGATCTTAGAGAAGATGCCAATAAAAGTCAGGAAGAAATTGCAAAAATTATAGGTACAAGTCAATCCTATTACGCTCAGTACGAAAACGGTAAAAGAGCCATTCCGTTTGAGCGTATGGCGGTTTTGGCAAAATACTACAATGTTTCTCTTGATTATTTTGCCGGATTTATCGACACACCGAAAAAGCTTAAATAAATATAATGAAAAACAGGGCAGAGAAGCTTCTCTGTCCTGCTTTGATATTATGCGGTGCTTGTGTTTCAAATTTTGATTTATCGGTGTGTTGATACGTGGGCGCTGCCCACACCCGCCAAAGAAACTTTTTGCAAAAAGTTTCTTTGGAATCTTCAAAAAACTTCAAAAAAGGGATATATTTTAATTGTTTGTTTATATTTCAAAGCTTGACCGTGTCAAGCTTTGAGGATTTATACGGATATTTGCGCGTCGAGGTCGGAGGTCTCGCTAAAATGAGGTAAGGTGGCGGCGCCTCGACTTGTCGCTCCCGCAGTCGCGGCTCGTGTGTTACCGTTCGGACACACTCACTACGCGACATTACGGAAATATTATTCAATCTAATTTATTGATTTTTGTTTTATTTTACTCTTT
>JAZNPQ010000025.1:0-26035 GCA_045589735.1 Eubacteriales bacterium
TAGTCGTAGTTGTACTGCTCCTCAAAGGTGGAAAGCCCGGAAAAGCCCTCTATAAGCAGACCCTCTGGCTCAAGGTCTGAGTACCCGAGAGGACCGCAGACAGTATCCATGCCTTTTTCCTTTGCCCAAGCCTCAGCCGCATCAAAAAGAGCTTTGGCAACCTCAAAATCATTTACAGAATCGAAACGGGTAAAGCGAACACGCTTTTCACCTGTCTTTTTGTTTGATGCCTTTTGAAGTATTGCCGAAATTCGTCCGACGGTTTTGCCGTCTTTTTTTGCAAGGAAAAACACGTCCTCGCAGGTGTCGCGGTATACGTAATTTTTCTTGAAAATATCCTTTTCCGAGCTGTAGAGCGGCGGCACAAAGTACGGACAGTCACGGTACATACGAAGAGGGAACTCGATAAATTCCTTTTGATCTTTTTTTGTTGTTACTTTTATTATATCTATCATAATTTTATCTGTGCTTTGCGTGGAAGGTCACGCCGATGCACTTGGGACCGCAATGGCTTCCTGTTGTTGGATTGACCACGGCGTATTCGATGTCAAGTCCGTCACCGAGGGCTTCTGCAAGCATTGCGCCCAGCTCTTCTGCCATTTCAAGCTCGTCGGCGTGACCGATGATTATTTTGTGGTCTCTTATATCCTCGCCAAGCTCTTCGACATAGCTTACAAGTCTGCGCATTGCCTTGGCGCGACCAACTTCCTTTCCGATACTCGCCATTTTTCCGTCAGCACCCATGTAAATTATAGGACGAACGCCGACAAGACCGCCCATAAGCGCGGCGATGCCCGAAACACGTCCGCTTCTCTTAAAGAATTTAAGGTCTTCGGAAAAGAAGTAGACAGCGAATTTATCGACCTCGGTCTTTGCCCATTCGAGAATTTCTTCAACGGTTTTTCCCGCCTTGTGAAGCTCACCGACCTCTTTGACAATATTAAGGCTTACGATCGAGATTCCCTTTGTGTCGATTTCGTAAAGCTTACGCTCGGGATAAAGCTCGTAAAGCTCCCTAAGTGCCATTTTCATAAAGTCAAACGTTGCGGTCATAGCTGCGGAAAAATGAACGTAGAGTATGTCGTCACCGTTTTTGAAAATCGGCTCGAAATATTCCTTGTATTTTGCAGGGCTGAGAGCCGAGGTTGACGGCATAGCACCGTCTCTCATCATACCGTAAAAGGTTTTATGGTCAAAGGTTTCAAAATCTTCGTAAGGATAAACATCTTTTCCGTTAACCGAATATGGCATACTGATGAGCTTATAGCCGTATTTTTCGGCAATCTCGGGAGTTATGTCAGTATCGGTATCCGTGAATAAAACAAGCATAAATATCTCCTTTTCTTCGATAATTCTACAAAAAATATTTTAACACAACAGCAACATATAGTCAAGACAAAAAAGTAAAAACTTATTGCATTTATATTAAACATATAGTATAATTATTAAAGGAATTTAACAAAAAAGGGGAGCCTTGGATAATAAATTATGATAGACCTTGCCGAAAAACTGAAAAATGAAATCTATATCATATCGCCTCACGGTGAAAGCATTGCGAAGCGTTCTCCGAGAGACATTGATACAGATGAATTAAAGCGGATTATACGGAGCTTTCCAAAGATTCCGTCAAAAAATATTTTATTTGCAAAATATAAGAACGAACCCTTACTTATCTCGCTTTTTCTTTGCCGTTCGTCGGGATTTTTGGTCGCGGCGATACCGTATTGTAAGACCGAGACTGTGCTTGGATATATTGAAGCGTCGGGCTGTGACGATATTTTAGTGTCTGATGACTTAAAAAACGAAACCGTAGCAAAAAGAATTTCACAGGAAGAGCTTGACACGGTGGCGGATACGCTTTCACTTATGAGAATGCAGTCCGGCACATGCGGAATAATACCAAAAAGCAGTGCTACGGAGCTTATGAGCCGCGTGTCAACGTGTACCCAAAGCATAGCAGAGCTTGTGGGATGTCGGATTGACGTCAGTAAAAGTGTGATATTCAGCGAATGTGAAAATTTCGATGTCTGCTTTTTTGAAGCCTTTATGCTTTGCTTTTCAATGCTTGTGCGTCGCGCGTCCTTAGACCGTACCGCCGAGCTTGGTTTCTTTATGACTAAAAGAGGACTTGCCATAAGAGTCGAGACCGAGTGCTTGCCGGGTACGGTAGCTTATGAGCTTGACGATATAAGAGCCTTTGCAGAAAATAACGGAATGTATTTTTCGGTTTCCGAAAGGAAGGGAATACTTTGCGTTGAGCTTTGCCCTCACCGCCCGGACCTCTCAAAGTTAGGTCTTAAAAACAACGATATTTTTCTTGAATAAAAAAGAACCCGCACTTTTCAGCGAGAGCCCCATAACGAAGTTTTAACAAAAAGCACTTATGATAACGAATAAATCGTTTGTCATAAGTGCTTTTGCATTGCTTTAGATAATTTTCTCCCGATAGTAATGAATTGACGCTTTGCGTCATGAATTGAAGCCTAACGGCTTCATGATTTGAAAACTTTGTTTTCATGAATTGAATTGCTATGTTTTATCATGCCGAAGGCAATTCATGAACGAAGTTCAATTCACGGCGCAAGCCAATTCATGCCCTTTAGGGCAATTCATTATGGGCAAGCTCTAACAACTTATGTTAATCCTTCGTTATCGCGCGTGCCCATTCGTGCGGGTTCGCTTTTTTATCTTATATAGTAAAGATCCTCGTTGAAGTACATATCTATGTATGCGTAGGGCACACATCCATAGTAGTCTTCTTTTGTCTCAAACGCTTCTTTGCCGTTTGCCTTAAAGAACTTATATACTCCGTCATCATCTTCAGCAACGACAAATCCGTCATCGGTTATAGTAAGAATTTCGTAATTGTCTGTGAAATCAATCTTGATCTTGCCCTTGCTTGTGATAAGAGCATTCTCTTCATCGTCGTTTTCTGCTATAAAGTAATTGCAATCTACGGTTGGAATTGCCTCTTCGATGTAGTCGTAGGACTCTATCTCTTTACCGGATGTGGAGAAGAGTACGTAAGAATCGTCATCCTCGGCAACTATGCAGGTCTTAAGGACGTAAACATCCTCATAATCGGTGTCTACAATAAGCTTACCGCTCTTGTTGATAACGCCGTACTTTGTTTCTTCGTCGTTTTTGCCCTTGACACCGACAGATGCAAGACCTGTTTCATCATCGAAGGAAGATGCATAGTCATATTCGGCGTCAATGGCAAACTCGCCGTTCTTCTTTATGTAGCCCCACTCGCCCTTCTCGCAAACAGCTGCAAGACCGTTCTTTGCAAAAGACTTTGCCGCTTCGAAATCTGCGTCGATAACGTAGTCGCCAGATTTGTCGATGAAGCCCCACTCGTATTTTACTTTGAAAACGTCTTCAACGTCTTCAACATCTTCAATATCTTCAACATCTTCAGCGTCTTTAAGGTCTTTTGCTACTGCAACGGCGGCAAGACCGTTGTCTGCAAAGCTGTAGGCATTGTCGAAATCAAAGTCTACTTTTTTATCACCCTTTTTGTCAAGGAATCCGTACTTGCCTTTATCGTTTCTTGCGAGAACAAGACCGTTCTTTGCGAACATATCGTCACCCGCAGCCACGATGAAAGTGTATTTTTCTTTTATAACGGTTTCTCCTTTTTTGTCAACAACACCGCAGAGTCCCTCGGAGTTTCTAACTACAGCATAACCGTCATCGGTGAATTCACGAATACTTGTATATTCGAACTTAACTACTTTGTTCTCCTTGCGGTCGATAACGCCGTAAAGTCCGTCCTTCTTTGCTATTGCAAGGTCGAATTCGTTGAAGATGCTAAGCGCTTCGTATTTTGCTTTGATCTCAAAATCACCTTTTTTGTTGATGAATCCGTACTTGCCTTCATCACATACGATAGCGTAGCCGTCCTTGTCGAAAGGCTCTGCTGAGTCGTACTCGCATTTGATGACCTCGTCACCCTTATTGTTGATGTAGCCCCACTCACCGTCATCACAGACCGCGGCAAGACCCTCGGTGAAGGGAAGAGCGGCGTCATATTCGCACTTGATAACTTCTTTACCCTTCTTGTTGATGTAGCCCCAGTCGCCGTCCTCGTTTTGAACGGGAAGCAGACCCTTTTCGTCGAAAAGGTCATACTTAGGCTTCTTAGCAAACAAGCCGCACGACGCAAGGCTTGCGAGCATCGAAAAAGCCAGCACGAGAACGAGAGCTCTTGTGATTATTTTACGCTTCATTGGAAAAATCCTCCTTAAAATGATTATGCCACTATTATAATACCATTTTCGAGTTTTGTCAACATCTTGACAAAAAAACATCACGGTTTGTTAAAATTTTCTCGGATTTTTATTTTTACGCAATATGTGACAGGTTTCGCGTATGCTGCGGTGTATAATGTTTTTACCGAGGGGGGATGACATAAATGGAACAAACGGTATACGCCGATATTTTGTTTTTGATAAATTTCAGTATGGATTTTCTTTGCTTTTACATAACCTCTTCTTTGCTTCACAGACCATTCCCGAAGCTACGCGCGTTGTTCTCATCGGCTGTTGGCGGAGTGTATTCAGTAGCCATACTTTTTTCGGGGTTTCTCCCGTTTCTTGAGCTTATTTGCGACATAGGAATGTGGTTTATAATGTGTATCTTTGTATTTTGGACAAAAAACGTGAGATTTGGTAAGTTTGTTCTTTCGTCTGCTGTTTATGTAGGCGTCGCTGTGGCGCTTGGCGGAATTATGACGGCTGTGATGAATATGATGAATCTGCTTGGCTTTTCAGGCATAACGGATGACAGCGGAGACGGTATGCCGGTCTGGCTGTTTGCACTTATTGCGGTCATATCGGGTGCTGCAACACTTGGCGGCGGTAAATTTTTCAGAGAAAAGCAGAGCGAGCATACGGCGGATATTGAGATAACCTATCTTGGAAAAAGCGTAAGACTTACTGCGATATGCGATAGCGGAAATTTTGTCAGAGACCCGATAAGCGGAAAAAGCGTAGTGGTTGCCGATATCACTCCGCTTACTCATACTCTGCCCGAGCCTATCGTAAGGGCAGTGAGGAATAACGACGCTTCGGTTTTGTCGGAGCTGTCACACGAATCGGCAAAAAAGCTACGGCTCGTTCCGACAAGAACGGCAACCGGCGGAGGAATGCTTTTTGCCCTATCTCCCGACAGACTGACAGTAACTATTCCGGGAGGCGACACGCACGAGGTTGACGCCCTGTTTGCTCCGATAAAGCTTGGTGGAAACGCAAAGGGCTTTCAGGCATTGATACCGCCTGAGCTTTTAGTTTGATTATCAGAGAGGTTACATAATACAATATGAATATTTTTGGGAAAATAAAGCAGATTTTTTTGCTTCGCCGTTCAAAAAACAAGGGAATATTTTACGTAAACGGACCCGACGTGCTTCCCGCCCCGCTTTCTCATGATGAAGAGGCAGAAATACTTGCGCGCATAGGAGAGGACGAAAATGCAAGACCGCTTCTTGTCGAGCATAATCTGCGTCTTGTCGTATATATAGCAAAACGCTTTGAAAACACCGGCATCGGTATTGAGGACCTTGTTTCTATAGGCACTGTCGGACTTATAAAGGCGATAAATACCTTTCATCCCGAAAAGAATATAAAATTGGCTACATACGCATCAAGATGTATAGAGAATGAGATACTTATGTACATAAGGAAGCGTAACGGTTCACGATGTGAGGTGTCTATAGACGAGCCTCTTAACGTAGATTTTGACGGTAACGAGCTTCTTTTGTCCGATATTCTCGGTAGTGACGAGGACAGCGTCTCGTATGAGCTTGAGCAAAGGGAAGAAAGACGTGTGATACGTGATGCGGTAGACAAACTTTGCGACAGAGAACGAATGATAATAGGTCTTCGTTTTGGGCTTGATGGAAGTCGTGAGATGACACAAAAGGAGGTTGCAGACCTTCTCGGTATCTCTCAGTCGTATATTTCGAGACTTGAAAAAAAGATAATTTCGAAGCTGAAGCGTGAGATTGCGGGGAAAATTTAGAAAATATAAAAATTTTTTTAAAAACCTATTGCAAAATAAAACAAAGTGTGGTATAATCTCGGTAATTACGGTTAGACAGCCACAATATGTGAGCGAGGGGACCGTTGACGGAGGTGAAAAAAATGAAAGAGGGAATCCATCCCAACTACGAAACTTGCAAGATCATCTGTGCTTGCGGTGAGGTCGTTGAGACCAAGTCCACCAAGGGCGGCGAGATTCGCGTTGAAATTTGTTCCAAGTGCCATCCTTTCTACACCGGCAAACAGAAGCTGGTTGACACGGGCGGACGTGTAGACAAATTCAAGAAGCGTCTTGAAGCAAACAAGTAATTTTCGTAAGCGGGCAGAAAAGGTGTTTTTCTGCTCGCTTTACTTTTTCTTTTAGGAGTTAGCGTGAAAGATTATACCGCTGTGAGTGAAGATCACTTGTCACGCTACCAAATTCAAATTAAAAATGGGACCCAACCCCATTTTTGTTCGCGTTGCGAACACATTTGAATTTCAATATTTATATGTGCCACCGCAAAAGCGGCGGAATGGAGATTTTTATGGATATAAATAATAATGAAAAGAACGAATACAGCAAAACTGCGATTGTCGGTGTTATCACAGGCGGCAAAAGCGAGACCGAGGTGCACATATCGCTCGACGAGCTGACGCGTCTTGTCGATACGGCGGGCGGCGAGGTGATTTTCAGAATGACGCAGAACCTTCATTCACCGAATCCCGCAACGCTTATAGGCGAGGGAAAGCTTGGTGAGCTTTATTGGCTATGCCGCGACCACGAAATAGAGCTTGTTGTGTTTGACGCCGAGCTGTCACCGTCGCAGATACGAAATATTGAGGATGCGCTCGGAAACGTGAGAGTTATCGACAGAACTATACTGATACTCGACATTTTCGCACTCCACGCAAAGACTGGTGAAGGTAAGCTTCAGGTCGAGCTTGCGCAGCTGAGATACACCGCGCCAAGACTTACGGGACACGGGCGTGAGATGTCAAGACTCGGCGGAGGTATAGGTACGAGAGGTCCGGGTGAGTCAAAGCTCGAAAGCGATAGGAGACACATCCAAAGGCGTATCCGCGCGCTTGAGGACGAGCTTACGGCGCTTGAACGAACGAGAATGACGATGCGAGCCTCGCGTGACAGAAGCGGAATACCGAAGGTCGCGATAGTAGGTTATACGAACGCGGGAAAGTCAACGCTTCTTAACCGACTGACCGACGCAGGTATACTTGCGGAGGACAAGCTGTTTGCAACACTTGACCCGACAACGAGAAAATTCACACTTCCCGGTGGCTCACAGATACTCCTGACCGATACTGTCGGATTTATCAGAAATCTGCCGCACCAGGTAGTCAGAGCCTTCAAATCAACGCTCGACGAAGCGGTTTACGCAGATATTCTCGTAATAATATGTGACGCATCCGACCCCGAGCATCTCACACAGCTTGAGGTGACCGAAAATACTCTTGCAGAGCTTGGTGCGGGAGATAAACCGACGCTTATAGTATTCAATAAGTGTGACCTTGGCGCGTCGGGTGTGTCAAGGTACGGTTCGGTACGTCCCGAAAATATATGCTATATATCGGCGAAAACAGGGCAGGGCATCGAAAGCTTTACCGAAAAGCTTGAAAATATAATACTGAACGGAAAAACACGCGAGACCTTTATAATTCCCAACGCCGACGCGGGTGCGCTTAATATTCTTTATAAGAACGCAGCAACCGTTGAATCGGTAGAATACGGCAACGAAAATATAACGGCTATAGCAACTGTTGACGCGAAGACCAAAGGAATGCTTTCAAGATTCCTTGAGGGAGGACTTTCCGATGAGCGCGAATGAGGTATACGTTACCGTTGCCGGAGAGGCAACAGCCGAATTTGAGGAAAAACGTTCGGTTTTTTTAGGTCACGCCTGTCATGCTGAGAACGAAGAGACTGCTATGGCGTTTGTCAAGTCAAAGCAAAAGGAATTCAGCGACGCAACTCATAATGTCTGGGCATATTATATGAAAAACGGGATACTCGCGCGCTACTCGGACGACGGAGAGCCGACGGGAACGGCAGGACTTCCGACTCTTGAAGCGGTAAGAAAAAGCGGAGTCAACGACGTGTGCGTTGTAGTGACGAGATATTTCGGCGGAATACTTCTCGGCGCGGGCGGACTTGTGCGCGCGTACTCAAAGGCGGCGGCAATGGCGGTAGAGGCTGCGGGTGTTGTCACGTACGAGACCTTTACCGAATTTTCGGTCACGTGCAATTATTCGGACTATCAGAAAATACTCAATGAACTTCCGAAATTCGGTGTTATTACCGACAGCTCCGACTACACAGAAAGCGTTATTTTGCACCTTGCAGTCAAGAAAACTTTAGGTGAAAAGCTTTTTGCGAAGATTTCAGAGCTGACGGCAGACAGGGCTCGAGTTAAGATTAAAGGCGAACGGTTAGCTATGTAAGAAACATTTACCGACAATAGAAAAATCCAAATCCGTTCGAGGAAACTCGAACGGATTTGGATTTTTAGTTTATTCTTTTTTTTGAAACTCTCTCGGCGTTGGGTGTTACGGTGCATGACCAATTCGTGTGATAAATAACAAGTCCCGGTTTGCCTGAGGCGGGCTTTTTGACGTTCTTTGCTTTTGTGTAGTCAACGTCTACCTTTTCACCGCCTGCGGCGCGTGAGAACTGCGCGGCTATCTCGGCGGCTTCTGTAAAATCGCTAACAGAGGGCTCTTCGCCTTTACATACCATAAGCACGTGAGAGCCTTGCGTTCCCTTGGCGTGAAACCACCAATCATCCTTTTCGGCAAGCTTAAAGGTGATATATTCGTTTTGAATATTGTTTTTACCGCAAAGCACTGTATATCCGCCCGATGTTACGAATTTTGCTATCTGCGGTTTCTTTAGTCTCTGAGCTTTCTTTGAAAGCTTGAGTCTTGACGCATAACCCGACGACGCAAGCTCCTCTCGTATCTCGGATAGATCTGCCGCGGTTTCTGCGTGGCTCAGTGCGTCAAACACCGAATAGATATATTCAAGCTCGCGCTCACCAATAGCTATCTGCTTTGAAAGCTCGACCTTTGCGGTTTTTGTTTTTGCGTACTTTTTATAATATCTTTGCGCGTTTGCCGAGGGAGAGAGACGCTCATCAAGCTCAATTTCAATTTCAGCATAGCTTCCGTCGTCGTTTATTATTGAATAGTCGGTGACAAGCACTTTTTTATCGCCACGCGCGAGCTTATAGATATTTGCTGTTATAAGGTCGCCGCGCTCCTTGAAGGTGATTCCTTTTTCACAGTCGTCAAGCTCTGCTTTCTGAAGCTCGAGCTTCTTTTTTATACGGGATTCGGCATTAGTGAGAAGCTTTAAAAGGTCTGAAGCTCTCTGTCTTGTGCGCTGTTCACGGTCACGCTCAAGGTAATACGAATCAAGCAATTCACCGAGCGTGTTGAAATTTTTTAGTTCCGCATTACCGTACTGTGTAAGCGGCATAAAGCAATATTCCGTAGGCTTGCCGTCAATATAGACGAGCGTTGGCTCTCGTTTTCCTGCTTTTATAGCGTCAAAAACAGATGAAAATTCACGGTAGAGAATATTTATGTCACAATAGGCAAGCGGCGTGTCGGTGTGACGTGTAGCTCTGTACACTATTTCACGTGCAACGGTTGCCGAAATTCCAAGATATTCCCCGGATATAAATTTGTCCGCGGCGCGTTCTTTCGGCGCGGCTTCAAACAGAGAGAAAAATTCTTCTTTTGTTGCGCTTGTAGGGTCGTGTTTATCCTGCTTCGGCGGCTCTTCATAGCGCATACCCGGCAAAACCTGTCTT
This sequence comes from Eubacteriales bacterium, assembly GCA_045589735.1. Lineage (GTDB taxonomy): Bacteria > Bacillota > Clostridia > Oscillospirales > CAG-272 > RGIG3994. The sequence goes on from JAZNPQ010000025.1 coordinate 9,857, forward strand.
TTGCTGCTCGTGGTGAAGTCAACTATTTTCAGTGCCGAGATTATTTTTCCGTCGCCGTCGGTCAGTATCAGATTACTGTACTTACCCATTACCTCAGCGATAAGTCTGCGCGTACAGTCAAAGCCAAGCTCGTCACGCGAGGCAAATTCAAATATCGCGGCACGTTCAAAGCCAAGCTGTGTGACCGACGATAGACGGGCTCCCGATATGTGACGCCTGAGTAGAACACAAAACATAGGCGGTTTGTCGGGATTGTCCGCTGCTGACGAGGTAAAGCCAAGTCTTGGATTGTTCGGTCCTGCGTTTATAAGAAGCTTAAAATTGCCCGACGCGGAGCGGATATTCAGTATTATTTCATCCTTTGACGGTTGATTTATCTTGTCAATTCTGCCGCCGAGCGCAAGCTCGTTTATTTCACGTACGACAGCCGACAACATTCCTGCATCGAATGCCATTTGGGTGTCCTTTCATTACTTCGGGGAACGGAAAACCGTTCCCCGATAATTACTATTTAGAAAACATCAGCTTGTCAACGTCATCGAGCGAATCAAAGACGTAGGTGGGCTGTTCTTCGGGCTTTGCGTTGTCAACGTCCTCGGCGGTAGTTTCACCTGTAAGAACGAGAATACTCATAACGCCGTTACGCGCTCCGAGAGCGATGTCTGTATAGAGACGGTCGCCGAAGATACACATATCTTCCTTTGCAATTCCCGTATGCTCGCATATCATGTCAAGCGTTTCAACGTAGGGCTTGCCGAAGTAAGTAGGTGTCTTTCCTGTGGAAGCTGTAACAAATGCGGCTATAGCACCGCTGTCGGGAATAAAGCCGGTTTCTGTCGGACAGTTGAAATCGGGATGCGTGGAAAGATATTCCGCACCGCCGCGAACGAGTCTGCAAGCGTCGTCAAGCTTCTGATATGTAAGAGTGGTGTCAAAGCTTGTGATAACGATGTCGGCTTTTTCCGAGCTGCCGTCGATTATATTGATTCCGTCCTTCTTGAAGTCGTTTACAAGGTCGTCTGTTCCAACGAGATAAACGCTATGTCCTGCGCGGCGACGCTGTAAGTATACCTTTGTAACGTCACCCGAGGTCATTATTTCTTCCTCACTAGGAGAGAAGCCGAGCTTTGTAAGCTTTTCCATATAGAAGGGAACAGAGTGCGAGGCATTATTCGTGAAGAAAAGCACGCGCTTTCCTGCTGCACGCAGGTCGTTGATGAATCTGATAGCGAAGTCGAATACGTTGTATCCAAGGTAGATAGTGCCGTCCATATCAAAGATATAGAGCTTTTTGTCTGCTATTTTTGAGGTATCGGGGTTTTTGAATTTCATAATTTTCTCCAATCACATATTTTTTCTATTATATTATAACACCATCTTGCAATTTTTTCAAGTACGTGTTATAATATTGTATAAATTATTTTCGGTTAAACCTTTGATTTCGTTGGAGGTAAATATAATGGGAACAGTAATAGGAATTGATGTTGGCGGAAGCACCACAAAGATAGTAGGATTTCGCGACAACGGAAAAAAGCCTCAGCTTATAGAGCCGCAGTTTGTCAGAGCAAATGACCCTATAACCTCGGTTTACGGCGCTTTCGGTAAATTTACGTCCGAAAACGGTCTTGCGCTTTCGGATATTGACCGTGTTATGATGACCGGTGCCGGTTCGTCGTTCGTTACAAGCCCTATATACGGACTTGACTGTCAGATAGTGCCTGAATTCACCGCGGTGGGACTTGGCGGTCTGTACCTGTCGGGTCTTAACAAAGCGATTGTCGTAAGTATGGGCACGGGTACTGCGCTTATAAAGGCAGAGAAGATAGACGACGGAACCGATATACAGTATCTTGGCGGTACGGGTGTCGGCGGCGGTACTCTTATCGGTCTTTCCAAAAAGATACTCGGAATGGACACAATCGAGCATATAGAGCAGCTTTGCGAGGGCGGCGATATTTCAAAGGTTGACCTGCGCATCAGCGATATTTCAAACGAAAAGCTATATCCCGGTATTAACGTGGATCTGACGGCGGCAAACTTCGGAAATCTGTCGGATATTGCAAGTAAGAGCGACCTCGCACTTGGAATCGTTAATATGGTTGCGGAAACCATAGCTATGATATCGATCTTCGCAGCGAGAGGACACAATATAAACGATATCGTGCTTACGGGAAATCTCACTACGCTGTCTCCTATAAAAGAGGTGTTTGCAGTGCTTCGAAAAATGTTTTCAATGCACTTTACAATACCTAACAACGCTCAGTTTTCGACTGTTATAGGAGCTGCGCTTTACGATAAGATAAAATAAAAAGAGGGAATTCCCTCTTTTTATTTTATCATTTCTAAGACATCAAAAAAGCTTGACACAGTCGTTGCTCCCGCGATTTTCAGATTGTCAGGCGAGCTGTGACCGCCTTCTATCAGTATACAGTCAGCGTTTATTTCATCTGCGACCTCGGCGTCGTGTATTGTGTCGCCTAAAAACAGGGCTTTTGCCTTCGGATTGTTTTTTCTCCATAAAAGTCCGAGTGAGCTTTTACCTGCCGCGTGGATATTGTCAAGCCCATATATTTCGTCAAAATATTCTCTTACACCAAGCGCTCCGAGCTGCCTGTCGAGCATTTCCGATTCGGATGCGGAAATAACTGTTTGCTTGATTCGGTTTTCCTTAAAAAAATTAAGTAACTCAATAACGCCTGGACGAAGTCCCGAGTTTTTGCTGTTTTCTATGTATTCGGATACCCATTCGGGCGCGATTTTAGTTTTATAGTCTTCTTTTTCAAAGTCAAAGCCGAGTCGTTTATAATATTCAATGATAGGGAATCCGAATACATTGTAGTATTCCTCACGGGTTTTTAGTGTTTTTAGTCCGCGTCGCTCAAGCAGAGTGTTTACACTTTTGATACCCGCGTCAATATCGTCAAGTATCGTACCGTTGAAATCCCATAAAATATCTGTATAATTCTTTATGTTCATTTTTTAATTACCTAAAAGTATCGGAGATGCCGTTCGGCATCTCCGATGTTTTGCATTAGGAGGGGTCCTTATAATATTTGGGTCCCCAGAAATCCATATAGTGACTGAATGCCGAATACTTGATATAGGAGTTCTCGGGAGCTGGAACACCGTCAGATCCAAGTGCTGTTCCAAATCTGATAGCCTGCTGATAGAGTGTATCATTGGCAAGACGCGATGAGAACTCAGATATATAAGCTTCAAGCTCTGCTCTGGTCATTCCCTCTGCTTTAAGCTCCTCAAGACCTGCGTTGAAGTCTTTTGTAAGCTTTGATATGTAGTCGTAAACCGTGAAGTCGATCTCTCCGACATAATCGTTTACGTTGAACTCTATAAGCGGATCGTAGAGAACGTCTGCATTCTGCTTTTTGCCGTATTCCCAAATCTTGTAGTGCATATCCTCTTCCGGATAGGCGATAAAGGTGTTACCTGTTTTATATATATCCATCATGTAGGACGTATTTATTCTTGACACTACGGGATATTCCTTACCGGTCTCTTCATCTGTTACGTAGGAGAGATTATAGTTAAGTCCTTCAACACCGTACTGAAGAAGATTACGGAAGTCTGCGTTTGTGTTGATGTAGGTGATGACCTGCATTGCTCTGTCAACGTGCTTCGAGAAAGAGCTTACTGAAAGCATATTAGTGCAAGCGAAGTCAATATTTGCGCGAGGCTTTTCAATGACGAGCATATGATATTCGTCACCGTATTCAAGCTCAAGAGTAGCGTCACCCTTCACCATCGCTGCAGCAAATTTTGCATTAGGGTCAAGAATAGCCTCGGGATCGTAATATCCGGCGTCTATAAGATCCTGAATGGTGAAAAGCTGTTTCTTATACGAGTCGCTTAAAAGGTTTCCCGTTACATAACTTGCATGCCAAACCGAACTTGTCATGTCGTTCATAAGGTTACTGGATCCGAGGATAGAACCAAGCAACGAGAAGGTTTCGTGGTTGAATTTTGTGTTTTCGACTATAAAGTACTCCTCGCCCTTTACGAAGGTGTAAACAGGGGAGTATGTGTTATTGCTGTTAAGAACGTAATATTTGTAATCGGAATCAAAGGAGGAGAGACTTTCATCTTCGCTCTTGACGGTGGGCTTGAATTCAACCGTGTAGTAGGTCTCGCCGCTTACATACTCTTTTGCTTCAATGTAGTCGCCGATAGCATCAAGTGTGTAATATGTCGTTCCTTCTGCAAAAGATGTTCCCGTAAATTCGGTTGCTTCTGCTATAAAATACTGAAGCTCCTCTTCAGGCTTGTTGGATATTCTGTAGTAGGTGTATGTTCCGTCCTGATTCTCAATGCGTCTAAAGTATAGATTCTTTGCGCTTGACGAAATTCTGTTGAGCTTGCCTACCGAAACGTACTCGTACTCAAGAGTCCAATAAAGATCATTTGTAATGTTAAGGTCTCCTGTTATCGGAACGACTCCGTCCTCGTATCTGCTGATATCCTCAAAGAAGAGCTTGAGATCTTCAAGAGGAGCTGCGGAATTTTCGAGATCGTCATAGCTATACTGATATTTGTTGTAAAGCTCTTTGCTGACGAGAAGGTAGGTGTAGTCTCCAATAGTGGTGTTGTTGGGAATTGCTTGAATATCACCGATAGACTTGACCGTTGTTATAAGCTTTTCGTTAACGTATGTAAGGATAGTCTGCGAGGCTCCGTTGAGCTGAGAGCTTATATCCTCAGAGAGCCAGCCCTTGTCGATATACTCGAGATACTTATCATATCCGCATACGCAGATGATATCTACCTGATTCTCTTCCGGATCGGGGTATTTGAGCTGCTGGATACCGTAGGTGTCGGTGATAGTCTCGACTTCGGTAACTATTGTGTTTTCAACAGTTTCGGCATCGGTGTATTTCGCATACTCGGGGAAGTCTTGATAGAACATGCTTTCAATGACGGCATTGTCCTTGTTACCCATAGCCTTGTTTTCTTTTTTGTACTCTTTAAGAGCAATCTTGACTTCCTTCTTCTTCTGTATGATGTCAGCCTGAAGAGCCATTATTTCTTCAACAGCTTTGTATTCTTCAATGGTATAGAAGGTAGTTATAAGGCGAGTTCTGAATTTTGCCCTGGTGATCTTGTCAAGCTCCTCCGCAACCTTTGCGTAGGCTTCCATAGTTCCCTTGGCTTCATAGTATTCGCTCGAAGTGTCACCGTACTGGGCTTTTATATCCTCAACCTCTTTGGAAGTGGGAACGTGCTTTTCCGTGATCATAAACATTGTTATGGTCTCTGTTGTTTCGGATGCCTTATCATTTATTTCGGTTGTCTCTTCACCTTCCGACAGTCCTTGGCTACAGCCTGACATCAGAACGGTCGTAAAGAGCATAACGAATGCCAACGCAAGGCAAACAATTCTTTTTTTCATACCGTTTTATCCTCCTTAAGTTTCGCGTGGTACACATATAGAATCTATTATATTTTACACCAAAAACCTTTCAATGTCAAGACCTTTTTTTCTTAAGTCTCGCGACATAAAGTGTAGATTGATTTTTTGTAGTTAATAGCAGTTTTTTATCCGACGATTTGCACAACCTTTTGCTCGTTCTTTTGTGCTTTATGACGCTTTTTTTGTCACTTCGAACCATTAAATGAGAGAAAATTTGTGCATAAATATAACTGTCATTTTCCATATAACATAATAAATATGATAAAAAAGACGAATTTTTCGCAGAAAAAAAGTATTTTCGGGAATATGTGCGTATATTATTATTTGAAATAGCAAACAATAAGCAGAATTGAGGAAGGGACGGTCGTTTATGGTCAATATAAGAATTGCGGCAGAAGAAAGAGAAAAAGAATCTCTTTCGGAATATGCTTGTCTTTCGAGTAACTCGAAGGGGAGACAAAAATATATAGAGCCGTGTACGTTAAGGACTGAATTTCAACGCGACCGAGACCGAATCACGCACAGTCAATCCTTCAGACGTCTGATGAACAAAACACAGGTGTTTTTAGCACCTGTGGGAGACCACTACAGAACAAGACTTACTCACACGCTTGAGGTCACGCAGATAGCGAGAACGATAGCTCGTGCCCTGCATCTCAATGAGGACCTTGCCGAAGCCGCAGCGCTCGGTCATGACCTTGGACATACACCGTTCGGCCATGCGGGCGAGAGGGTAATGCAGGAATGCTTTTCAAAGGATTTTACACATTCGAAGCAGAGTCTTCGCGTTGTGGACAAGCTTGAAAATGACGGCGAAGGACTGAATCTCACTTATGAGGTTAGAGACGGTATAGTCAATCACACCGGTGACGACATAGCTGTGACTCTTGAGGGACGTATCATAAAATTTGCCGACCGTATTGCTTATATAAATCACGATATAGACGACGCATTCCGCGCGGGTATCCTTGCTCCCGAGGATATTCCTAAGGATATAGTCGAAATACTCGGTGATTCTCATTCGCAGCGTATAAATACCATGGTCACGTCGGTTGTAAAGGGCAGTGAAGGACTTAACGATATCGTTATGGTTCGGGAGATCGGAGACGCTGCAAACAGGCTTCGTGAATTTTTGTTTGAAGCGGTATACCGAAACCCCATTGCAAAGGGAGAAGAGGGAAAGGCGCAGGAAATGCTCGCAAGACTTTATGAATATTACGTAAAGCATCCCGAAAAGCTGACCGGCGTTTACAAAAAAGGACTTGAGACAGAGCCCGTCGAGCGTTGCGTTTGTGATTTTGTTTCTGGTATGTCAGACAGATTTGCCATAGAGAGCTACAGAAAGCTGTTTATTCCCGAGGTATGGAGGGGACCTAATTGATTCCGAGAGAAATAATAGAAGAGGTCAGAGACCGTTCGGATATAGAGCAGATAATAGGCTCGTACGTAACGCTTAAGCGTGCCGGCTCGAACGTTAAGGGTCTGTGTCCTTTTCACAATGAAAAAACGCCGTCATTCACAGTATACCCCGACAGTCAGAGCTTTTATTGCTTTGGTTGCGGTGCATGCGGCGACGTTATAACCTTTACAATGAAATATAACAACCTCGACTACACCGGTGCGATAGAATATCTTGCGGCACGTGTGGGTATAGATATTCCGCTTGACAATGCCGAACGCCAAAGAGGCGTTTCAAGAAAAAGAGTACTTGAAATGAATCTCCTCGCGGCGCGATATTTCAGAGAATGTCTGTTCTCTCCCGAGGGCAGAGAAGCACTCGCGTATCTTACGGAAAAGCGCAGACTTTCAATGTCTACGATAAAGCATTTCGGGCTTGGCTTTGCACCGAACGATTTTCAGAGTATGCTCAGATATATGTACGACAAGGGATTTACAAAGGAAGAGCTCGTCGAGGGATATATCGCAGCGATAAGCGGAAAGACTGGAAAGCCCTATTCGATATTCAGAAACCGTATAATCTTTCCTATAATAGATACGTCGGGTAACGTCATAGCCTTCGGCGGACGAGTTATGGACGACAGTAAGCCGAAATACCTGAACACAAATGATACGCCCGCATATAAAAAAGGAAGGAATCTGTTTGCTCTGAATTATGCAAAGGATTCGTCCGACAAAGAACGGCTGATACTTTGTGAAGGGTATATGGACGTTATCGCACTTCACGCTGCGGGATTTACAAATGCCGTGGCGGGACTCGGTACGGCGCTTACCGCAGAACAGGCAAGACTTATTTCCAAATATACGAAGAAAGTAATTTTAACTTACGACAGCGACGAAGCCGGACAAAAGGCGACAGAAAGAGCGCTGAGACTTTTGTCGGAGGTTGGGCTTGATACGAGAGTGCTTGTCGTAAAGGGAGCAAAAGACCCCGATGAATTTATAAAATCCTTCGGCGCAACCGCATTTTCAAAATTACTCGATGAAAGCCGAACAAAATTTTCGTACAGAGCGGCAGGTGTCGTGTCAAAATATAATCTCGACAATGCAGACGAAAAGATAGCCGCGGCACGGGAGATATGCGCGATAATTGCGGTGTCGTCATCAAGCGTTGAGCGCGATATATGTCTTAACGAGGCGGCTGAGCTGTTAAATCTGTCGAAAGAGGTGCTGTCGCACGACGTAAACGCAATGAGACGAAAATACGCGCGCGACAGAGACGCGCAACGGGCTCAGAATGCGTACACAAGCGCGAAGGGAATAGGCGACAGAGTTAACCCTGATTATATAAAAAACATCGGAGGCGCGACTGCCGAGGAAGCGATAATAGGTCTGCTTCTCGGATTTGCCGAGCATCGGGACGCGATAGCCGACGGAAAGGTAACGCTTTCGGTAGATGATTTCGTCACAGAGCTTGGAAGGCGGTGCTTTACCGAAATAATGAGGCTTCACGGTGAAGAGGGTGGATTTGACATTTCACTTCTCGGCGAGAGCTTTAACGTGGAAGAAATAGGAAGAATGCACCGAATGATGAGAACGCGCCTTGAACTGACAGAAAACGGCAGACAAGTGCTTGAAGCGTCGGTTGAAACCCTGAAAAACGAGTCGGAACGACAAAAAGCGAAGGACAAGGGAGACCGTATGGCTTTGCTCGAATCGCGTCGGGCGCAGTTGAAAAATAAAAAATAATAAAAATATACATAACATTGAGAGGATTCCAAATGAATAACAATGAATTTTTCGAAGAAAAGAAAATAACCCTCGAAGAAGAGAACGAAAAAGAGCAGGATTTTGTCGATGAGGATATTGAACCCGATGACATAGAGCTTCTTGCGGCAGAGCAGGCGGCGCTTGGCGACAGCAAAAAGATGGACGACCTTATCTCAAAGTGCAAAAAGGGAGAGATGCTCGTATCTGATCTTGAGGAAGCTATAGCTGACCTCGGATTTGACGCGGACAAGCTTTTTGATACCTTTGAAAGCAACGGAATTATGATACCTATGATGGACGAGGCGACCGCCGAGATCGAGAGTGAGATAGAAAAGTTTGATACCGGCAAGAGTATGGAGCGCATACTTGAGCAGGAAGGTCTCGCTATAGATGACCCTGTCCGTATGTACCTTAAAGAGATAGGTAAAGTACCGCTTCTTGATGCCGAAGAGGAAAAAGAGCTTGCAAGACGAATGGCGGACGGTGACGAATATGCAAAAAATAAGCTGGTTGAGGCTAACCTTCGTCTCGTTGTAAGCATTGCGAAGAGATATGTCGGTAAGGGAATGTTCTTCCTTGATCTCATTCAGGAAGGAAACCTCGGACTTATGAAGGCAGTAGAAAAATTCGATTACCAAAAGGGTTACAAGTTTTCGACTTATGCTACTTGGTGGATAAGACAGGCGATAACGAGAGCTATCGCAGACCAGGCAAGAACGATAAGAATACCCGTACACATGGTCGAGACTATTCACAAGGTATCTCGTTATTCGCGTCAGATGCTTCAGGAGCTTGGACGTGAGGCAACCGCCGACGAGATAGGTGAAAAGATGGGTATGTCTGCCGAAAAGGTACGTGAGATAATGAAGATAGCGCAGGATCCCGTATCTCTTGAAACGCCTATCGGTGAAGAGGAGGACAGCCACCTTGGTGACTTTATTCCCGACGAGGACACACCCGCACCGGCAGACGCGGCATCGGCTACGATACTCCGTGAGGTGATTGAGCGTGAGCTTCATACACTTACACCCCGTGAGGAGCATGTTATCAAGCTTCGTTTTGGACTGTATGACGGACGCACACGTACGCTTGAAGAGGTCGGTAAGGAATTTGACATTACGCGTGAGCGTATCCGCCAGATAGAGGCAAAGGCACTCCGCAAGCTCCGACACCCAAGCCGCGCAAGACACCTCAAGGGATTTCTTGATTGATTAAAACAGAAAAATGAAACCGCCGATTTCGGCGGTTTCATTTTTTTGTTAATATAAAATTACTTACTTTCTAAAAACAAACAGATATTCGTGAGCAATCAACAGAAAATTGAATTTCACGCTATTTGTTTTCCAATATCCTGTGGCTTTACAGTTATGCTGCTCTTTGATTATCAACTCTTTCAACTTAAATCCAGCATCTTCAAAAACACGCATAACCTCAAAAGACATCGGAATCATATGTCCCTTTTGGCGAGTATCTCCCATAAGAACAGCACAGAACTTGTCCTTCTTTAAGACACGATAACTTTCCGCAGCTACAGATTTCATTTCTTCAAGAAAGTCTTTGACTTTCAAATGAGATAAATCTTCCTCTATATCTTCGCTGTACTGAATAATATCGGCATACGGTGGATGGGTACAGATAAGGTCAATACTGTTATCTGGAACAAAATCCAAATGACGAGCATCACCTTTGCGTATATAAACCTTACCGTCAGCTCCCTCGTGCTCAAAATCCACTTTTTCTCTGCAACGAGCAAGGGCGACATCATTAACATCAACACCGATTATGTTGCGGTTGAGTAGCTTCGCTTCAACAAGTGTTGTACCGCCTCCGGTAAACTGGTCGAGAACTAAATCTCCCTCTTGGGAATATCTGAGCAGAATGTTTCGTGGAATATACGGTGACCAATTTCCACGCCATTTTGCATCATGGGTAGCCCAATCGCCACGTTTAGGAAAAGACCAATGTGTTGTCATTTCCAACTCAAAATCTTCCGGCTCCCATTTCGTGATTTTCTTAGCCATTATCTGAAAACCTCTGTGATGATGCCGTTCTCCAAATCCTTGATACTGTAGATGTGATCCATCACATCAAAGGTTTCTTCAAGATTGTTTCGGGCATTAGTCCATCCTTTGCCGTCTGTAAACCAAACGAATGTAAATTCGTTGATAGTATCAGTTTCCAATGCAAGCGTTTTGTAGCTACGGGCAGTTTCGTTGAGCTTACTGCCGCCGCTACCATAGAAGTTTGTTTCGATGCCATAAATCATAGTAGGCGTTTTAACAACGAAATCAAAACGCTTTTCCATCTTGCCTTGATTGGAAATAGCAGAAAGATCGATACCCCACTTTGCAGTAATCTGATGAATATACATTTCCTTGAAATAGGTCTTGTCCTTTACAAAACCGGCTTTCTTAATGAAGCTCTCAACCAAATCTTCCATCAAATGACCGCCACGATTTTTACGACCGTTGGAATCAAGACCGGTTTCAACGCCCGTCGCATAGTCAACAAGATTATTGATGATATGGTTTTCAAGCAAATCAAATAGACCTGTATGTTCCATAAAATATGCGTAGCGCTCATAGTGAGCATGACTGTTAGGAGGATATTTCCCAAAATCAAACTGATACATATAACCGCCGTTTTCATCCTGACAGTAAATTTCATTAGCTCTAACCGCAAGCAGCAGAGGAATACATTTCAGAGTTTCGGGATATTTCTTGATTAACACTATGAAATCCTCTTGGATGTTTTTGGAACCGATAAGAGAGTTGAGGATATTAAGCTCGACTTTAATACCATCGACATTACGATGGACTTTTTCAAAATCTATGTAGTATCCGTAGTCTGCAATGCTGTCACGAAATCCGGACAGCCAAGTGTTAAAATTTCTGTTTTTCATATTAACCCATTCTTCCACCGAAGCCTGCCGTTGATATGATTTTGAAAATATCTCGGTCAGTTTCAAGCAGCTCTTCTATAATTTTTCCGAACATATATGCATCTGCTCGGTTTGTCTTTTCCTGTACTGCCAACAGTTCCATCAATACATACAGAAATTCAACATCGTATTCGCCGAACGAATTGAGGTCAAGATACTGTTCAATGTCAATTTCTTCTTCACCGTCCTCAATTAAAGCTTTCAAGGTATCAAAGTCGTTGTTGGTAAGGGGAACACAAGTGTTCCAACAGTTCTGAATAGCTTCCAAATACTGCTTAGTAAGTGTTTCGTTCCCCTGCATTTTCATCAAAATGTCAACAACCCAATGAATATGCTTTGGTGTGCGAATCCGTTTTCCGTCTTTCTTGTATTTGATCACAATATCGAATTGAGACAAAGTTCCTTGAAAAACATAAATGATGTAGTCGGTAAAGACAAATTCTATAATTGCCTGTTTTGTTCCGTTTTCTATACGTTGAGTTCCTTCTCTGATTTCCATAGTCATTCTCCTTAAAAATTCGATATAAGCAGTTCTTTGATTTTTCCCCTTGCCTCGCTATTGCAGTTAATCATACGAGTGGCTTCAACACGCTTGATTTTATGAGAGGAATAGATATTATCAAAGAAGTCGTCCTCTGTATTTGAGTTCTTTGGATCGGAATTGCTGATGACAACTTTTGCACCTTTTCTGTGCATATCATCAACGAACTTTGCAAGTTCAATCTGTTCTTCATCGTTAAACAAATTTTCCGTGTATGCAGTAAAACTTGCTGTATCAGTAATGGGACGATACGGGGGATCGAAATAAACAAAAGTGCTGTCATCAATAAAATCAGCAGATTCTCTGTAGTCACCGCACACAATCGTTACGTTCTGGAGCTTTTTGGAGACAGCTCGCAGATTCACCTCATCACAGACCATAGGATTCTTGTAAGAGCCCATAGGAACGTTGAATAAGCCTTTTTTGTTCACTCTGAACAAACCGTTGAAGCAGGTCTTGTTAAGGAAAATCATAAGTGCGGCTTTTTCGATGTTGATGTTTTCATTGCCGTTTACTTTCAGATCATTAAAACGCTCTCTTTTCGCCAAATAGTATGCTTTACGGTCGTCTGTATTCATCGGTACAAACTCATTTTGCATAACAGTCAACATATCAATCAGCTCATCAATATCGTCTCGTATAATGCGATATGTGTTAATAAGTTCTGCGTTAATATCACTAATATAAACAGCCTCAAGATCGTATTTGCTTAATATATCAAAAAGCACCGCACCGCCGCCAACAAAAGGCTCGGCATATTTAGTGATCTCTCCATTTTCAAACGGATAATACTTTTCGATTTCAGAAAGTAACTGACCTTTGCCACCGGCCCATTTCAAAAAAGGCTTTACTTTATTTCCGTCACTGTTTGAATAACGAATGCTTCTTGCATCAATCGGCTTTTCGGAAGTAGTGGGAATAATCCACATATTGCCGACCATAGTTGCATTGTCAATTCTGTTTTCAGAGCAAAGAACAGCAACTCGTCTTTGGGAAATCCCCCACTTATCAGCAGCTTCTCTTGCAGACATAAAATCCATAACCATACCTCCGGAATTTCATAATAATATTATATTCTAAACCTCGAATAATTGCAATACCATTCTGCAAAAAATCTATGTGACTTTTTTATGAACAAGCCCGCAGAATCACTCCTGCGGGTCATTTCTCACTCAATTCTCAAACGGCTTATTCACAGTTATAGTTTTTAAATAATTTTCCAGAGCACCGTTCAAAATCAGTTCAGCATACTCCAACGGAGCGTTATAGATCAACTAATCCAGTTCAGACCGCTGATACATACTGTCGGCTTCCTCATTTTCAACCGCGATGGTATCAATGGCAATCGTAGTGCAGTATAAAAACTTCAGCTCCACGCAAACCGTATCAAAGTTAAACTCGCATGATAATAAATGCTTCATAGTATATCCTCCGTGATTTCAAGTTTTGAGATAGAAAAAGAACGATCCTAAGTCTTTCGATTCGGCATCGTTCTTTTCGTAGTGCTTTTCTAATTCTGTAAGACAGATGACGCAAAAATATGATTTTCACGGAATTACTGTCTTATCGGCACACGGGAAAAATCACTCGTTTTTTTGATTAAGCCTTGAATTCAATTTTTTCGCCGAATTTCTTACCGATGTATATATAATAAGCCAAATTATACCGTAGCCGACAAAGAAAACGCCTGTGAACACAGCGACTGTAACAAGCTGTGATTCGAGCCAACCGTTGATGAGATAAACTAAAATGTAAACGGTATAAAGCGTCAGTCCGTGGATCAGCGCAGATGTGAAGACGGGCAAACGTTCAACAGTATATATCATAGAAATACCACCAACGGTAAAAGCAAGTATTGCCGATGATATCATTCCGAGCGCAACCTCTTCGGGTGTGAAGTAGGATACGACACCGGTCTTTCCAAGTATAAGATAAACAATGGATACTACAATAGGACCGAAACCCGCCGCCATAAGTCCTCGCTTTATAAACTCAATAATATATTTTTTCATTACTTTAATACCTCGCTTTTTATTTTTGCAAAGCAACGTCTCGAAACGTAGTCACGGTATCCGCTTTTGAATACTGCATCAACTCCGCCACTGTAGCTGACTGTAAATTTATCAATAAAATTTTTGTTTGCAACCGCCGATTTGTTTATGCGAATAAAGTTTGACGGAAGATTTTTTTCTATTTCATAAAGTCTTTTATTTGTGAGATATCTTTCACCGTCGGACGCGACCACTGTGGTTTTATTGCCGATGACGGTAACACATTCTATACTGTCATACGGCAGCTCTTTTATACAGCCGTGACCCTGTACTGTGATTCGGTCGTTTCCTTCATAATTTATAATAAGAGCCTCAAGCTCCTCGGTCAGACGGCTCTTTTTCTTTGCGGTTATAACAATTTCTTCGTCTTTTTCGGGGTCTATAATAAGTCTGAATTTCATATACCGCCCTCCTTTACGTGAATATTATATCAGAAACATAGTATATAAGGAAGAGTTTTTTGATAAACGGTCATTTTTATAATGTAAAAGGTATGCGTATATTTACACAGATTGTCAGGAATATTAATATTATGAAAATAATTGAAAGGTCGGTATTATAATGCAAAAACCTCAAATAACAAAATGCACAGCGCGAGAGATAATAGATTCACGCGGAAATCCAACCGTTGAGGCAACAGTTTTTCTGGCAGACGGTACGGTCGGTGTGGCAAGTGTCCCGTCGGGTGCGTCAACAGGGAAATTTGAAGCGCACGAGCTTCGCGATAAGGACAGCAACAGATACGGAGGGAAGGGAGTTATCGGAGCTGTTTATAATGTTTGCCGAAGAATTTCTCCTGCAATAGCGGGAATCAGCGCAAGCGAACAGCATGAGCTTGACAGAGTTATGCTTGAGCTTGACGGAACCGAAAATAAATCCTCACTTGGCGCGAATGCAATCCTTGCCGTATCGCTTGCAGCAGCAAGAGCCGCGGCAAATTGGTACGCTCTCCCGATATACAGGTATTTAGGTGGATCTGATACCTATAGATTGCCGATTCCTATGATGAATATTATGAACGGTGGAGCACACGCCGCAAATAATCTCGACATCCAGGAATTTATGATAGTTCCGTGCGGTGCGGGGAGCTTTTCGGAGGCGCTCCGTTGGGGCTGTGAAATATACCACGCGCTTGGCGCGCTTCTCAAGAAAAGAGGTCTTATGACGGGTATCGGAGACGAAGGCGGCTTTGCACCCAACCTCGAATCCGACGAAGAAGCACTTGACCTTATAGTAAGAGCTATAAGCGCGGCAGGATATGACACCGACAGAGTCAAAATAGCCCTCGATGTTGCGTCAAGCGAATGGTATAACGAGGAAAAGGGGATTTATTACGCAAAAAAACGCGGAATAACTCTTTCAACAGACGAAATGATAGCGTATATAGAAAAGCTTTGCTCGGTTTATCCTATAGTTTCAGTCGAGGACGGACTTGACCAAAACGATTTTGACGGTTGGAAAAAGCTGACGCAAAGAATAGGACATGAGGTAATGCTTGTAGGTGACGACCTGTTCGTTACCAATCCCAAAAGACTTAAAGCAGGTATAGAAAAGGGCGCGGGAAATGCAATTCTTATAAAGCCAAATCAGATCGGTACACTTTCAGAGACTCTTGATGTAATAAGAATGGCAAAGGACGCAGGATATAAATTCGTAATTTCTCACAGATCGGGCGAGACCGAGGACACGACGCTCTCGGATATAGCAGTTGCGGTATCTGCTCCGTATATAAAATGCGGAGCGCCGTGCAGAGGCGAAAGGGTGGCAAAATATAACAGACTCTTGAGAATTGAATCGTCACTTTCAAACGGAGCGAGATATTATTAAGATATTAATCGAAGCCGCCGGTTTTTCGTCGGCGGTTTCGATTTTGTAAAGGATTTTGTATTTATGTGTCATAATTGCACAATCAAACGCGAAAAAGTAAATTTATAAAATGTGATATTTTCACAATAATAAAAAAATCGAAAAAAAATTCAAAAAAAGTATTGACAAAGCTGAAGGCAGGTGGTATAATAGACAAGGTGTCGCCGAGAGGGAAGCCTTGAGGGAGATG
>JAZNPQ010000026.1:0-10011 GCA_045589735.1 Eubacteriales bacterium
TGCGCGCACTACGTGATAAGCTCCCTACTATCCCTCACCTGCCGCGACCGAGCGGTTGGTGAAAGGTGAATAAACACCTTGGATAAACCATTTGTTTTTGAAAGTTTTTGAAGATTCTTAAGGAACTTTTTTCCAAAAAGTCCCTTAAGTGGGGTGTGGGGCAAC
This sequence comes from Eubacteriales bacterium, assembly GCA_045589735.1. Taxonomy (GTDB): domain Bacteria; phylum Bacillota; class Clostridia; order Oscillospirales; family CAG-272; genus RGIG3994. The sequence goes on from JAZNPQ010000026.1 coordinate 166, forward strand.
GCCCCGCATAAAAAACGCAACGCACCGATAAATCCCAATTTATCAGACGTCGGGCTATACGGTTCTTATATTTTTCATCTAAAAAATCTCGGAATTTTTCAAAAAAATTCCGAGATTTTTGTTTTTTTCTCTTGACAAAATGCCTTTTTGTCTAAATCGCCAAAACGCAGTTTTTAACACCGCTTTCAAGTCAAACCTGTTGAAAACCCTGTTGGAACTGTTAAAAACCCATACTTTCAAGGCTTTTTTTCGTCTACAGCCTGTTGAAAACTCTGTCTTTTTTTGTCAAGTGTTTTTTTTAGGAAAATTCAAATTTGTGGGTTTTAACAACAAGCAAATTAAAGTGTTAAAACGGTAGCGAATATCTCTTCCGCGATCTCCTCGGGCGTTCTCGCCGCGTTCACTGTTTTTACGTTTTCGTTTTCTCCGAGAGACTCAAAAACACGCTTATACGACGCTCTTACCGCCGCGAGCTTATCCTTCTTTTCGTATATCTCGGTCACGGCTCTTCCCTTCTCTATGCGTGAAAGACTCGTATCGGGGTCAAGGTCAAGAAATATACAAACGTCGGGACGTCTTATCTCGGGGCAGGAAATATTCAGCGTCTTTACCCACTCAAAATCGGTCTCGCTTCCCTGATATGCTATCGACGAATAATAATATCTGTCGCATATCACGTCGTAGCCCGCTTCAAGCATTTTTCCGATACCGCCCGCTTCTGTTACGTTGTGGTTTATTCTGTCGAGCAGAAAGAGCGCGGCAAGCTCGCAGGCGCTTCGCTTCGAAACACCCGAAAGCGCGTCACGGAGAAGTCCCCCGCTGACCGATGCGGTCGGCTCGGCAGTGACGTACACCTCTCTGCCGCTCGCCTTAAGACGACCTTCAAGCAGCTTTATCTGCGTGCTTTTTCCCGAACCGTCTATTCCTTCAAATACTATGAATCTTCCGCGCTCTTTTACTGACATAATTTACTCCAATTTAATTTTGATTATATCCGTACGGTTTAATACGGCTTGTCTGCGTTTATCGACATATCTCCGTTCATTGCCTTGACTGCATCGACGAGGAATTTGTTCGCTCTGTCGCGGTCTATATAGAACTCGCCCTCGCCGTTTGAGGTAATATAGGTTCGCGTTGCAGAATAGTTATACATTCTGTAGGTATAGCTGATACCGCCAATACCCAGATTTATCTCTATTTTGACGTCACAATCGTCGCCTCTGTCGCGGAATTCCTTCGTCTGCTCGTCGGAAAGAACAATGCCGGTTACGGTGTCGTTTTCGCTTACTCTTCCCTGATAGCTCGCGTACAGCAGCGTCTTATAGAAATTCTTAAACGCCGTCATATACTGCGTGCCCTCTTGCTCAAGGTCGCCGATAACGTTTTCATACGTCTTTTTCTCGATTATAGCTCCGCTTTCATCGAACGAGGTCACTGTCAGATAGTTCTGGTCAGAGGTCTTGTTTGAAAGCGTCTTATACAGTGCCTTTACAGCCTTTATCTCCGCAGAGGAAAGACCCGACTCACCCTCGTTTCGCATATAATACTTGACGTAATTATTCATTACAGTCTCGTCAAACAGTATATTTCCGAGCGCATTCGGAGAATTCTTCTGATACGCCGATATTGATATAGAATCGGTCGTTGAGTCGAAAATGAACTGCATAATATACGTCGAGCCTGCTATATATCCGTATGCGTCGCCGGGGTCGGCTATCGTGTGCGTTACCGTCACGGACTTACCGTCGGGACTGAGTATATGCTTCGGGGCGTTCGACTGATTTGCGTACGTTCTGACCGCATTTGCCTCTTCCTCCGAAAGCGTTGAGAAATAATTGTTATCAATCATACATTTACAGTAATTCTTTACCGTCGTCAGATTGATATACGACTTATTTCCACCGTTGCTTCCGCCCGCGAGATAGAAGATATGCTTCTCGGTTCCGCTCGTTCCGCTCTGGTACTCGACGTTGTACTCAAGATTTGACGACAGCAGGACGTAATACTTACCGTCAAGCGTCGTTTTTACCTCAAGCTCGAACTTCGGCATTCCCTTCACGGCTCCCGGAGCGAGAGGATAACCCTGGTCGTCGGTCGGTATAGAATAGGTGTATCCCGTCGTGAAGGTCAGATAATAGGTGCTCGTGACCTCGAAAAGGATGTCGTACGGAAGCTTTGTATCGGGGTGTAATCCTTTTATGCGGAGTCCGTCAAGATAATCAATGCTTGTTTCATACACCTTACTTGATGCCCAATCGAATGTATCCCAACCAAGCACCGCAAGATATTTCTCGCTAAGCTCGACTATCTGCTGATACATAGGCGCCCAAACGTAATATGTGTTTCTGTCGGTCCTCTCGCTTATCCAGAAGAGATTGTAGTTCACGGGAACCAGCTCTCCGTTTATATAGCCCATACTTCCAAAGGATATCTTATTCGCGGGATCTACAAGACCGTATTTTTCAAGCACTGCGGCAAGCTCTGCGTCGTTTATCACGGCAGAATCGACCGCTGCGGCTATCTCGTCGGAATAGTCGTCGTAGTTGCTCGAAAGCTTTTCGGGAATTATATCCTTCACAAGCTCTATGACCGTTATATAGTTCTTAACCGAGCTTTCGGTGTAGTCCGTGCCTATTATTGATGATATCTCCTGAAGCGCGCCGAGAGCCGTGTCTGCCCTTTCGCTATTGAAAATATATCCCGACAGCTCGGAAAATCCGTGTACCTTATACGGTACTACCTGATTTATTGTAAAATTTCTCTCTCCAAGGTCTATATAAGAAAAGCTTATAGTATCGCGGTATCCCTCTTCCGTTCTTTCGGATACCGTAAATTTATCCACAAACGAATATGAATTCGCAGACAGCACCGAGGTTATCTGAGGATATACGAGTTCTTCGGGAGTCGAGAGAAGCAGGTCAAGCTTTGAAAAGTTTCCGCCGAAGAGCGCACTTGCGCCCGAATCGTTGGCGATTATATAGACTGCGTTTCTGTGCCCTTCCGTCTCATCGTAAAAGCGTACGTATATACCGTTTCCGTCGGGAACCATATCGCCTATATATAGCCTATATGTTTTTCCCTTAAGCGTCGTTATATCGTAGTACGCCGCGCGTTCGAGGTCAAGACCGTACTCGGCGTAATTTATCTGCCCGTCTTCAATGAGATTCGTTCCGTTTTCCTTGTCGTACTGCTCCATATAGTCGGTGCTGAGCTTCTTTGTCGAAAGGGTATTGCCCGCGTAGCTTGCGATACACGCCGCAACGAGCTGACTTACCGTTGAACGCTCGTAGCCGTCTACTCTGAATTTGTCTGTCGCACCGTTTTTGTCGCTGTCATAGCCCTCAATCGTAAACTCGACGGTCTTTCCATCCTCATCTACGTGGTGCAGAGCTATCTTATCTATATCTCCCTGCTGTATCCTCGGAAATATCATAAGGCGGAACGACGTATCGCCGCCCGTATATTTTCCGCCGAAATCGACTGCGGCAAAGTATGTTATCTTTCCGCCCTCGCCGAGCTTTAATAGCGAGCCTATCGCGGTTTCATAAACGGCGGTCGCTCCCTCTGTTCCCTCTTTTACCTCGTTTCCGTCGACGTCAACGTAGGTCTTTACAAGAGGATTGCCCTCGGCGTCGGTGACGGTATAACCGTCACCTGTCGATTTGCAGTAATAAACATCCTTCTTTTGCGTAATGGGGTTTATCTCGCTCCACTCGTCCACTGTTACCTCTTTTGCCGAGAAATAGTGTACGGCGAACGCCACGCCTACCGCCATTACCGCTATAAGCACGCCGAGAATTATTACCGTTACTATCTGAGCCTTAAACAGCGATTTCTTTCGGCGTACGGGTTTGGTTTCGGGGGTCTTATTTTCTGTACTCATGAATATTTTCTCCTGACCAGCACGAAGATACCCACACCGAGTATAATTACCGGCGGTATCAGCGTGAGAAGCAGCGTATATCTGTTCGCCTCGGCGTCAGTGATATCCGAGATATCAAACGAAGCAAACGGCTTGAACGAAAGACCTATCGGAACCGAGTCGCGTCCCATCAGCGTGGTTGCAGAAAGCAGAACGTCTGCGTTTCCGTATACTGTCGATTCCAGATACTTCGAGGTCGCAAATTCAAGCGAGCCACAGGCAAGAACGTAAGCGTTCTGCGCGGTTGACATATAGCTTGAGTCACTGACCGAGGAGTTACGGCTCGTGATAGTCATAAACTTGAAGGGGTCTGACTCATTCTTCGCGCTCTCGACTATCTTTATGCTCGGCTCTCCTTCTATACTTTCAATCTCAAGGATACTTCCCGCGACAGTCTTGAAGCGTCCCTCTCCGTCAGCCTCGATAACATTGCCGTTTTCGTCGAATATAGCGTCACCGTTAGGAGATAGCTTATATTTCGCGCCGGTGTATTCTATTATTTCCTTAACTATCATTATATTTTCGGTACCGACAGACGAATCTACCGCATAGATCCTTCCCGTATTGGGATCGAATTTGACGTAGGTTTTCGCGTGCGTCATATATCCGCCGTGGTCCTCTGACCAATAGATCTGCTCGCCGTCAGGGTCAAGTATCGCGGTACGCTCGTCGTTTATACGGTAAATCTTGCCGTCAACGTCTCTGAAGATATACGAGATAGCACCCGTCGAGCTTCCCGAGCTTCCCTCGGCGACCGTCGTTCCGTTTGCTATCGCGACAGCCGATGAGGGCGCGTTGAATACGTCAAATATCTGTTTCTCCGTACCGTCACCCAAAAACTGTCCGTAGGTGTAGTCCTTGCTCTTATCCTCGTTATCTCCGTAGTGCGTCTTTGTAAAGTGCGACGCGTAGGATATCGACATCGTATTTTCAAAATAGACGGGCGGTGTTATTCCCTTTCCGATTATAGAATCGTATATCTTGCTTCCTAGACCGCCGCTCGTGATATAATCGGCTTTTACCGCGTAGCCCGCCGCGTCAAGCGACGCCGTCGTGTCATTTATCATATAGCTGTATATACTGTCGTCGCGTCCCTTGTATCTGTCAAATACGATACCCCACTTATCGGCAAGCCAGCCCTCAAATTCGCTGAGCACCGGTGACGTCGGTCCCATAAAGACCATCATCGCTTTGTTGCTTTCAAGATAGCGGTTAAGTCTGTCAAGCTCGTTGACACCCTCTGTCGCAAAATCGCTTCTCGGGTTGTAGACGACTACAAGACGTACCTCGGGATTTTCAAGCGGATTGTATTCCTTGTTGTTAAGCGACGCTATCTGCTCGTTTCCGTTCTCATCAACAAATTTTGAGCCCTCGGCGATAACCTTGTAACCCGCCGTTTCAAGCAGACGAAGGAGAGAATCGTCGAAGAACGACTCGCTGTGATTCTGTGTTACAAATGCGATAGGCTGCTCGGCAGACGTTACACCGAGAATCGCGCTTGCGAACATTCTCTCTCCCGAGTACGCCCAGACCTTACCCGAATCGTTTGTCATAAACATCGACGCGAGCGTATAAACACGGTACTCGCTTCCGCTTTCAATTATTATAGACTGTGAATTTATCGAGCTTCCCGTCGTCTGGAATTTGTGTACCGACGAAGGATTATATTCCCAGTCGAGATATTTTATATCAATAAAATCAAACTTTGAGTCGAGTGCCTTCGCCGTGGTATAAACGTACTTCATAAGCGAGGATTCGTCCTCAAGGTTTATCGTGTTGTCGCAGAAATATATCGTGACGGCAGCAGGCTCTTTATAGCCCTCGTCACCTTCGTTCAGCTTGTTGAGCGTATTGTACTGCTCACGCTGCGCGTTGACTCCGCCCTCTCCGTTGATTGCCGTGTCGATAATATTTACGCAATCGTCGGTCAGGGTAAAGAGTGCCTCGCTCGTCATATCTATATACCAGCTCATATTCGTGGCTATAGAATAGAAAAATACGTTGAGAAGCACGACTGCCGCTATAATACAGGCGGTCAGTACTATTGCTATTCCGCCGAAGCGGAGCTTTTTTCTGTTTATGTTAAGTTTCATATCTAAGCTCCCCCCGTATCAAGCCCATCTTCTTCTGTCGTAAACTCTGACAGTAAGGAAAATAAATACGCCCGCGATAGAGAAATAGTACAGTATCGCAGTAAAGTCGAAGATTCCCGCGCCGAAATTGCTGAAGCGGCTCAGCACCGAGATCCAGTCAAGCACGAAACGGACAGCGTATACGCCGATTATGCTGTGTCCCTCGGCGTCTGTCATAGAGTTTATAAATCCGACAGCGACCATAAAAAGTATTACTCCGATGCTGGTTATCGCCGCTGCGAGCTGGTCCTCAAAGAACGCCGACACGAACATACCTATAGCGATAAACGCCGCGCCCACGAGAATAAGTCCTATAAAGCTTCCGACTATCTGTCCCGTTACGGGTCCTATATGAGTGGTGGCATAGCTGTCTCCCGCGCGCTCTCTTATCGCGACTGCGTAAAGCGGAATAAAGTTTACAAGCGACACCGCGAGCGAGCCGAGATATACTGTGAACGCCGCGAGGAACTTTCCAAACACCATACCCGTTATCGTCACGGGGGCTGTCAGTATCATCTGCTCTGTCTTAAGCTTTCTCTCTTCCGAGAAAAGTCTCATTGTGAGAAGAGGAATGAGGATGATAAATGCCATTATCATAAATGAAAAATACGCCGATGTGTCATAGCTCTTTGCCTTGAAGGTCGTATAGCTGAAAATAAGCGCCGACGCTATAAGATAAACGCTGACGAACACGTATCCCAGCGGATTTGTAAAATACGAGCCAAGCTCTTTTTTGTATATTGCCGTCATTTTATCACCCCTTTACGAATCCTTGTTTTCATTCTTTGCAAGAATTTCCGAAACTACGTTCTGCTCCGCCGAGCTTCTCGTGACTCCGCGCGACTTCTTTTTGCGCGTGTCGTATTTGGTCTTTACCTCGGAGCTTTGGTCAACTATCGAAATGAATATATCCTCGATATTCATACCGACAGCCTCAAGTCCGATAAGCGGCCAGCCCTTTTCGGCAAGCAGGAAGAAAAGACTCTTTCTGATGTCGATTCCGGGTGCGCTCTCAACAGCGTAGGTGTACGCCTCTCCGTCACGCTCACCAAGCGCCTCGGCATATACGACACCCGACTTTGCTTTGAGTGCCGCAAGCACCTCTCTCTGCGGTCCGCAGATTTTAAGATTGAAGCGTCTGTTCGTCTGTACCGCTCTGTTTATATTCTCGGTAAGCTCGTCCGCGACTATCTTTCCCTTGTTTATAATGATGATACGGTCACAGACCGCCTGAACCTCTTGAAGAATATGCGTCGAAAGTATGACCGTGTGGTCGCGTCCGAGGGTTCTTATGAGGTTTCTTATCTCAATTACCTGCTTCGGGTCAAGTCCTACGGTCGGCTCGTCGAATATTATAACGTCGGGATTGCCGACAAGTGCCTGAGCGATACCGACTCTTTGGCGATAACCCTTTGACAGATTCTTTATTACTCGCTTGTAGCAGTCGGTGATACGCACGACCTCGCATATCTCCTCAAGATGCTTTACTCGGTTGAGCTTACAGCCCTTAAGGTTATAGCTGAAGGTCAGATATTCCTCGACGGTCATATCGAGATAAAGCGGCGGCTGCTCGGGCAGATATCCTATAAGACGCTTAGCGCCTATCGGGTCGTCGAGTACGTCGATTCCGTTTACCGTTACGCTTCCCGAGGTCGAGGAAAGATATCCCGTGAGAATATTCATAGTCGTGGATTTTCCGGCGCCGTTCTGACCGAGGAATCCGACGACCTCACCCCTTCCGATCTCAAAGCTTATGTCGTCAACGGCAATATTTTTACCGTAATTTTTTACCAAATGCTCGATCTTAATCATTTCGGTTTATCCTTTCATGTATTTATACTATGTAAATCGTATCTTTTATTTTAACATATAAATGTTGATATATTATGAAGAAATTCGCTCTTTTGAGGATTTTTTAACTCAGTATCGCTTAAACTCTGTCACCGTCAGCTTAATTATAAGGTCCTTATTGTCGTCCTCTGCGTATTTGTTCCTTCTTATAGCTCCGCACCTAGTACATTTGTGTACTACTATATAACCCTTTTTCGGGTCGGTCAGTACCTTTATCGGCTCAAGACCGCCGTGGCACTCACAGGCTCTGTCGCCGGGATTCATATCAACGTGAAGCGACCAAAGACAGTACGGACAGTGATTTCTTGACGTATATCCAAGCGGCTTTACCTCACGTCCGCAGTGCGCGCAGATAAATCCGTTATCATTTTTTGTGAACCTCTTTGATTCCATTGCTTTTTCCTTACTTTTTGATTTTTTCCCAATATGCGCGCGCCGCTTGCTCGGTCTTATTGTCACCGTATTCGTAGTAGCGTCTGTCCTTTATGTCGTCGGGAAGATACTGCTGAGCTACCCAGCGGTTCGGGTATTCGTGGGGATATTTATAGCCCTTATAAAGCGGACTCTTAAGTATTTCGGGGAGCGCGCCCCCAAGACCCTTTTCGATGTCTGCCGCCGCCGCGTTTACCGCGTCGTGCGCTGTGTTTGATTTCGGTGCCGTCGCGAGCATTATAGCCGCGTTTGCAAGCGGGAGTCGCGCCTCGGGCATTCCAAGCTCGACTGCGCTCTCACAGCAGGCTCTGACTATCGCCGCCGCCTGAGGATAGGCAAGTCCTATGTCCTCCGACGCTATTACCTGAAGTCTGCGACAAACCGACAAAAGCTCGCCGAGCGAAAGAAGCTTTGCAAGATAAAACGCCGCCGCGTCGGGATCAGAGCCACGTATCGACTTCTGAAGCGCCGAAAGCAGGTCAAAGTGAGTGTCGTCGTTAAAGTTTCCTATCCTTACGTTGAAGGAATCGACCGACTCTCGCGTTATGACGCCGTCCGACGCAAAATACGCATTCTCAAACAGATTTATTGACCGCCTTACGTCGCCGCCCGCGCATTTTCCGATGTATTCAAGTACACCCTGCTCTGCGGTTTTGTCCGTTTTGTGAGTCTCATTCAGACGGTCGAGCGCACGCGTAAGTGCCTTTGCTATCTCCGACGGACTTACCGATCTGAATTCAAACAGAGATGAGCGCGAGATTATTGCGTTGTATACGTAAAAGTGTGGATTTTCGGTGGTTGAAGCTATCAGAGTTATGCGTCCGTCCTCCATGTATTCCAGCAGCGACTGCTGCTGCTTACGGTTGAAGTACTGTATCTCGTCAAGATAGAGAAGCACGCCGCCCGAACCGAAAAGATTACCGGTCTCGGACAGCACAGCCTTTACGTCCGAAAGACTTGCCGAGGTTGCGTTAAGGCGTCTGAAAAACATTCCCGACTTTTCGGCAATGATAGCCGCCGCGGTGGTTTTTCCCGTCCCCGGAGGGCCGTAAAATATCATATTGGTGACGCGACCGCCCTCGGTCATACGGCGCAACACACCCGACGGACCAAAAAGATGTGTCTGACCGACAATCTCGTCAAAATCCTTTGGTCTTAATATATCCGCAAGCTGTTGGTTTATCACAGCGAACCTCCGAAAAGTTTAGTTACAGTTATTATATCACATTATTATAATATATGCAAGAACTGTTTTGATTTTTTGCCTGCGCTTTTAAAAAACGCCCCTAAAACGAATGCCCGATAAATTGGGATTTAACGGTGCGTTGCGTTTTTATGTGGGGCGTTGCCCCACACCCCACTTAAGGAACTTTTTGGAAAAAAGTTCCTTAAGAATCTTCAAAAACTTTCAAAAACAAATGGTTTATCCAAGGTGTTTATTCACCTTTCACCAACCGCTCGGTCGCGGCAGGTGAGGGATAGTAGGGAGCTTATCACGTAGTGCGCGCA
>JAZNPQ010000027.1:0-21420 GCA_045589735.1 Eubacteriales bacterium
CCCAGTTCGGGGAGCCAGAAAAAAGCACTTGCGAAAGCAAGTGCTTTTTTCAACGAAATTTGCCCTTCAGGCAAGTGAAATATTTCTGCGAAATGTGAAATACGCCTTCGGCGTGTGAAATATTCGCTGACGCGAATGTGGGCAAATTTCATTTCACATCGAACGTAGTGAGATATTTCACAATGTGTGGTAGCACATTATTTCACATTCGGCAACGCCGAATATTTCACTAAATACAACAGTTGCAATTTTATCCTACGAGCACATAATGGTGCAACAATTTTGCACCCTAACACAAAAGTCCTTGTAAATCAAGGGCTTTTCGTGTTTTTAGGGGTAAAAAACATTCTCCTTTCACCGTTGCATCTTTTCCCCGAGCTTATGGACTTGAAACTGCGACTTCAACCGCGGGTTGAAAAATTAAACCTTTGGTTTATTGTATAAAATGATTGTTTGTGATATAATTAAATCAACGAAAGGAGTTGATGGTATGGAAAATGTAAATATTGTTTTAGCATCAAATATATTGAAGTATAGAAAGAAAAGCGGTTTAAGCCAAGATGAACTTGCACAAAAGTTAGGAGTTACTTTTCAAGCGGTTTCAAAATGGGAAAATGCAAAAGCTGCGCCCGATATTACATTCTTGCCGATAATGGCTGACATTTTCGGTTGCTACATCGATGAGCTGTTCTCTCGAGAGGTCAATAACGAAATTCATTACGATCAGTGCGCAGAATTTCCTTGGGCAGATGATACCGTTATTCGTGGGGTGGTATGCGAAGGAAGAAAAATATTGCAATGTGAGTCCTTGGTTGATAGATTTACCTTTGAGATAATTGGTGATGCAAAGAATGTGCAGAGTGAATGTAATATTTGGGTAAATGGGAACATATCCGGCGGTTGTAAAGCGGGAAAAAGTATCAATGTTTCCGGCGTTGTTTCCGGAGGATGTAATTCGGGTGCTGAGACCGTTATTGGCGGTCATTTGTCGGGCGGTTGCAATAGTGGTGGAAACATCACGGTTGCAGGCTCCTTTTCGGGAGGCTGTAATACAGGCGGTACAATTACTTGCGGTGGAAATCTTTCAGGTGATATTAACTGTGGAGGAGATGTGACAGTAAAGGGTGATGTTGAAGCTGTAAGGATTAGAGGAGATGTTATTTGCAATTCTCTGAAATGTGATAAAGTTGAAGGAAATGTTACGATAAATAAAGTTGATTGAGCATCAAAATGAGGGATCAAAATCGTTCTGTCAACTCAAGAAAAAGCATTTTCAATTGCAAGTGCTTTTTTCAACGAAATAAATCACCCGTAGGATTTGTGAAATGCACCTCGTGCGTGAAATACGCCTGCGGGCGTGTAGGAATTTATTTCATTTCACATTTACCGTAGATGAATATTTCACTTGAAAGAATAATGGATTTATGTTACAATATTTAGAGAAAAGCGCATTAAAATCCAAAAATGAGTTTTTGTGTGAGTTGTCATTTTTACATCCAAAATATAACAAAAGACCGCGCCCAGATTGGCGCGATCTTTTGTTGGCTCTTTTTATTTGCTTTTTTCTTCCTTTGCGGCAGGCGCTTCAACAGGAACGGTGACCTTTGAAATTGAGCTCTTAAGGAAACGGATCTTTGTACCGTCGCGGCTGGTTTCAACAACAACCGTTTCTTCCTTTACTCTTACGATTCTTCCGACGATTCCGCCGGTCGTAACTACCTCATCGCCAACGCGAAGGCTGTTACGCATGTCTGCAATTTCTTTTTCCTGCTTCTTTTGCTTGCGATTCATAAATATGAAAGCGACAATGATGAGAACGAGCATTCCGCCGTATACGATCAGAGTGGTCCATCCTCCACCGCTGTTTGCCGGCTCAGCCGTTTCAAGAACGTTAATATTCATTTTTTTCCTCCAAATAGATGTTATTAACATATAGTATATACCAAAATTTGCATTTTGGCAATAAGTATTTGTAAATATTTTTCCAAATGATGCCATAAAATGTGAATTTTTTTTGCTTTTTTGCAAATGAAGTACTTGAAAAAGAAAAACACTTGCAATAATTGCCGGAGTGTGTTATAATTATCATAATTATTAAATTATTACTCTTTGCGGAGTTTAACAATGAAAAAACAATATTTAGAATGTGGAAAAATAATAAACACTCACGGTGTTGCGGGCGCTGTCAAAATCGAACCGTGGTGCGATGACCCTTATGTTCTTGCCCGTAAAAAACATATATTTTTTTTGAAGGACGGACAGTACGAGAAAGTAAAGGTCATATATGCGTCGGTGTTTAAAAGGTTTGTTTTGGCAACGCTTGAAGGTGTTTCAGACGTTGATTCTGCCGCGCTTTTAAAGGAAACCGTTATTTATGCAAGCAGAGACGATTTTAAGCTTGAGGAAGGGGACTATTTTATCTCCGACCTTATAGGGCTAAATGTCGTAGATAACGATGATAACAGCATAATATACGGTACACTTTCAGACGTTATAAATTACGGTGCTTCCGACATATATGAAATAGATACGCCGAACGGCAAAAGACTTATGCCGGCTGTGCCTGAGTTTGTAAAGTCTATTGATACCGAAAAGGGTATATATATATCTCCTATTGAAGGAATGTTTGATTTGTCATGATGAGATTTGATATAATGACGCTCTTCCCGGACCTTGTGGAAACCGTTCTCGGCGAGAGTATTATAGGACGAGCCGTGTCATCCGGAGCTATATCCGTTAAGCAATGGAATATACGCGACTATTCGGATAACAAGCACAGAAGAGTTGATGACACGCCATACGGAGGAGGCTTTGGAATGCTTATGATGGCACCCCCGATAAGAAATTGCTATGATGCTGTCATTGCTGATTCCGAGCCTGATACACGAAAAAAAGTTGTATATATGTCGCCCAAGGGCAAGGTACTGACGCAGAAAAAAGCCGAAGAGCTGAAAGAAGAGTGTGACCAGCTTATAATCCTCTGCGGACATTACGAGGGGGTTGACTGTAGGATAATTGACGAGATCGTCGATGAGGAAATATCTATCGGAGATTATGTTTTGACCGGCGGAGAAATTCCCGCGTGTATACTTGTTGACTGTGTTGCAAGACTTTGTGACGGTGTGTTGTCTGACCCGGAATGCTTTTCAAAGGAGAGTCTGACCGACGGTCTACTTGAGTATCCGCAGTACACAAGACCGTACGATTACCATGGGATGAAGGTTCCGGATGTTCTCCTGTCCGGACATCACGCTAATATTGACAAATGGAGATACGAACAGTCTTTGGATGAGACCATGAAAAAGCGTCCCGATCTTATAGAAGGAAAAAAGGAGGGAGATTCGTGACCGAAAGCAGAAAGCAGCGTACAGGGCAAAGCAAAAAGGGAAGCTCTATACTGAATTGTTTTAATAAGCTTTCCGCATGGATAGCTAAAAAAGCAAAGAGCGGTTTATTCGGAACGGTTTTCGGAAGCTATACGAAGGCGAACAAAAAAATGCAAGCCGGTCTTATGTCATCGTTGGTGGGTAAAAACTCAAGGGTTTCAGGCATTGCGAAAAAACTTAGACTTATCGTATCCGATCAATTCGAAAGAAGTAAAATATTAAAACTTTTAAACCGCATTACAAAATTTTTCCTTCTTTGTAAATTAAGATTATATTCTGCCTTTTTCTTGACGTTCGGTATTTATACAGGGCTTGTATACTTCTTAAAAAGATTTATTATGCTGCAATCCGACGTAAGCGAATCGTTGTTAACCTTCGCAGGTGTTGCTGTTATAATTTCAATTCCATTGTTATTTACAAATAAAAATCTTGCCGAGGCACTAAGGACAAGTAAGGCGGGGTACTTTATTGTAAGCGATGTTTTCGGAGTTCCCGATGAAAAGCTTGATGTAGTTACGACAAAGCACGGGCGCGTCTATAACCTTGCTATTTTTATGGGCGTAGTTTTAGGAACGCTTACCTATTTTATAGATCCTGAGTATATTGTTGCTTTGATAGTAATTTTTGCAATAATAACCTTGATAGTGACATTCCCTGAAATCGGAGTTGTAACGGTAATTGCATTGCTACCCATTCTATCCGTAAAAAAAATTGAGTTTATGTTAATGTCCGTCATTGCTTTATACGTTTTTGGATATTTTATTAAGCTTATCAGAGGAAAGCGTGTTATAAGCTTTGAGATAATTGACATTTCTGTGCTGTTCTTTATGCTTCTTATATTAGCCAACGGATCACAGACAAGTAACTCTGCGGAGATTACTAAGATGATAGTACTTTTGATAGGAGCCTTTACGGCAGGAAAGCTTGTAAGAATAAAGATCTGGCAAGTAAGGTGCTTGATAGCGGCAATTTTATCGGGAACAGTAATGTCTATGATGATAATTTGGCAAAGGATCACTGAGCTTACGGGAGATTTCTTTGGATATTCGTTTTTGATATTTGAAAGAGGAACAGTCCCGTTTTTCAACGGTAATATACAAATTATTTCACTCTTTTTAATAGCTTGCCTGATATTTAATTTTGCAATGTTCTATTCAAAAAACGGAGCAAAGCAAAAAGTTATTCTTGTTTTGAATTGTATGCTTTTGCTGGGCTCTCTCGTATTGCTGGGGTCAACATTTTATATTATTTGCGGTCTTTGTGCCTTGCTCGTGTTTTTCTTTATTATGAGTTATAACACTCTAACAGTGGTGCTGTTAGGGTCTGCGGTTGCTGTTACAGGGGCTCTTGTTGTACCGCAAAACATAAAGAGTCAGATAGCTTCAGCTGTATTTAAGGATAACATAGCCTCGTTTATTTCAACGATTAAGGTGTGGGACGGCAGTATCGAGCTTTTGAAAGCGACACTTTTTACCGGTGTTGGCGTCGGAGGCTTTAAATCGTTGTACCCGATATATGCGATGGCGGGCGCTGAAGGCGTTTTGGATTGCGGTTCTTTATGGATAAGGATGCTTTGCGAGCTTGGTGTTCCGGGCGTGCTTGTTTTGATACTGATATTGTTTTTATTCATACAAAACTGTTGCGAATATTTAAAAAGACCGCTTGGAACGGCCCCTAAAGCATCGGTTGCTGCCGGTATGTCATGTGTGATTTTTCTTATTGCAATGTCTTTCGTATGCGATATTTTCAGTAACAGTTGTATGTATTATGTGTTCTGGCTACTGATTTCAACTGTTTGTGCGGGAATAATAAGCGATCGCGCCGAAATGGAAAAGAATGCAGGTTATACGGTCAACACAGAGTACGCAGCTACTGTCAGTGTGTGAGAATTATTTTAATGTGAAAGTTTTTGCCGCTCGCTTAGCGGTGGAATGGAGATTATTATGGAAGAAAACAAAATGAATGGCCGAAACAAGCTCGGCAGGCTCAATGTACTTGATATTATCATAATAGTTTTTCTGATATTTGCAGTTTCATTGGCTGTTATTTTTACCGTTCCAAAATTCAGAACGGTAGTACAATCCGAAAATAAAGCGATTATACAGTATACGGTTGTGTTCTATAACGTTGATGAGACTGTTTACGATAAAATTGAGGTCGGTGTTAGTGTTACCGATAATATAGACGGAATTTCTCTCGGAATGGTAGAGGCTACGCCGGAATCAGAGATTGCTTATAAATACGTTCTTTCTTCTGATGAAACAAATAATACTTCCGAGGCTCAAAGAAAAGACGATGAGCTCGGAAGACATAATGTAACAGTAACAGTGGTTGCCACGGCAGCTTACAGCGAAGGCTCTGGCTACACGGTGAACGGATACGGCATATCTATAGGCAAAGAAATGAATCTGAGGTTCCCCGATTTTTCAGCGGTCGGTTATTGTAATTCTTTGACCGTAGTAAGTGAAAGCTGAAAGGAGGCAGTCAAATGAAATCGAAAGAAAACAACGCAGGAAAGCTTCGCTTTAATATTATAGATGCGTTCATAATTGTTTTGGTTGTCGCTTGTGTTGCCGTTGCTATACTAAGGTTTACAATAGTTGATGACGTGTGGGCAACTGCTTCGGGCGAAAAATATTATATTACATTTAAAGCAGATTCTCTAAGCTATTCTCAGCTTGAGTCGATAGTAGCGCTAATAGATTCCGACTCCTCGGACAGCGGAAATAATTGGGTATATTCTGTTGACGGAAGCACAAAAATAGGTAATCTGACGGCAATAGAAGGTCAGAACCGCGAAACACTTGCTTTCGAAAGCTCTGACGGTTCGGTCATTCTTGCACCGTATGCGGAAAGTGAGCCGGATGAGAATGTTACCTGGACGCTTACCGGAAAAATACTTTGCCTTGGAACGTATAACGAAAATAACGGATTTTTGCTCAATAATACACAGTATATATCGGCAAACACCGATATTGAGGTAAGAACTGCATTTTGTGAGTTTAATCTGACGGTAATTGACATTCAAAAATCAATGGAATAAGACAAATATTGTCGTTTTATGTGTAAAATGACCGTTTTTTGCTTCCGATAGTGTTAAAAGTTTATCAAAAAACACAAATCCTTACCCCTTGATTTTAATAGTTTTTTTTGATATACTATATACTGATGATAAATGCAAAAAAGTATTTTGGAGGACTCATATGATTTCCCGCGATGTTACAATAGTAAACAGTATGGGGTTGCACGCAAGACCAGCTACGTTTTTTGTGCAGAACGCTCACAAATTCAAAAGTAGTATTTGGGTAGAAAGCGGAGACCGTAGAGTAAATGCAAAAAGCCTTCTCGGTGTGCTGTCTTTAGGAATTGCTAAAGGAATGACCGTAACTCTCATCGCCGACGGATATGATGAAAAAGAGGCACTTGACGACCTCTCAACGCTGATCGACTCAGGCATCGGAGAACAGGCGCAATAAAACACATGAGGAGAAAAGCTGATGCGGTTGCATCAGCTTTTTTGTAAAATGAATGAATGAAAAAATAAATACGCGTATTGATTTTCTGCTCAAAAAGGCAAACGGATTACCTCTTGTTCCCGGGGTTTATATTATGAAGGATAAAAACGGACGGGTCATATACGTAGGAAAGTCAAGAAAGCTTAAATCAAGAGTTTCTCAATATTTCCAAAACAGCGAAAAGAATATAAAAACCGCAAAAATGGTATCGTCCGTTTATGATTTTGATTATATACTTTGCGAAACAGAAATTGAGGCGCTGACTCTTGAAAACACACTGATAAAGCAATACTCTCCGAGATATAATATCAGACTAAAGGATGCAAAATCCTATCCGTATATAAAAATAACCGCAGAAGAATATCCAAGGCTTACGGTAACCAGACAACGCGCGTCCGATAAGGGGCAATATTTTGGTCCGTACTCGGGTACGTCTACAGCTTATTCTGTTGTGAATATGCTCGAAAAAGCACTCGGACTTCCAACCTGTAAAAGAAAATTCCCGAAGGATATAGGAAAAGAAAGACCTTGTATTTATTGGCAGATGGGCAGGTGCTGCGGTGTTTGCGTTAGCGGTGTTTCAAAAGAGGAATATGCTGAGCTAATACACGTTGCGTCAGATATCTTGAGGGGAAACACGGCGGCGGCTCGCAAAAAGCTTGAAGCTGAAATGTACGCTTATGCGGATGCTGAAAAGTTTGAATCTGCGGCAAGAACACGTGACACAATAAACGCTCTTTCCGCGCTTAGTCAAAAGCAGCACGCCGTATCAGCTCCCGGCACTGAGGTGGACGTTATCGGATTCTTTGGAGACGATATGGGATCGTCAATTTCTGTGTTGTATATTCGTGACGGTGCGCTTACAGATAAATCCGAATTCAATTTCGGTGCGGATGAATTGACCGAATCATCGGATATTATTTCCTTTATTTGCCGACACTATCAGATAAGAGAATACGTACCGAAAACGGTATGTGTTTCGGTTGCTTTGCCCAGTGAAGACGAACAGCTGCTTTCAGACTGGCTCTCAAAAATGTCGGGAAGAAAAATAACCGTATATACCCCTCAAAGAGGAAAATTCAAAGCGCTTTCAGCTTTGGCTGATGAAAATGCTGTTGAATGCGCAAAGCGTTACAGAGAAAGCTCTCAAAAGGACAACAAGACCTTATTTGATCTTGCAAATCTTTTGAAGCTTGAGTCGCTTCCCGAAAGAATAGAGGCATACGACATTTCGAATTTTGGAAGCGAAATGCTTACTGCGGGTATGATAGTATGTGAAAACGGCAAGTTTTTGAAGAGTGATTACAGAGTTTTCAAAATAAAATCTGTTGACGGAACAGACGACTATGCATCAATGAGAGAAGCGCTTTCAAGGCGGTTTTCGCATCTTGAAGATAAGGACGGCTCATTTTCAAAATATCCCGACTTGATACTGCTTGACGGTGGTCGCGGTCACGTTGCAACCGTTAAGAATCTGTTAAATGAACTCGGAATATATGTTCCTGTATTTGGAATGGTTAAGGATGAACACCACAAGACACGTGCGCTTACCACTGAGGACGGCGAGATAAATATTGCCAAAGAAAAGCAAATATTTATTCTTATATATAAAATTCAAGAGGAAGTACACAGATTTACCGTTTCAAGAATGGAAAGCGCTAAAAGTAAAACCATAAAGCGTTCATCTCTTGAAGCCATAGAGGGTATAGGACCTGCAAAAGCAAAAATACTTCTTGGAGCGTTTGGCGGTATCAGAGGCGTAAAATCGGCAACGAAGGAAGAGCTTTTGACCGTCAAGGGAATATCCAAGTCCGATGCGGAAAATATCTATAAATATTTTTACGGAGAAACCTAAATATAATGAGAATTATTACAGGAAAAGCAAGAGGTATAAAGCTCTTAACTCTTGAAGGGGACGCAACAAGACCTACGTCTGAAAGAGCAAAGGAAGCCGTTTTCTCAATGCTGCAATTTGAAATTGAAGGACGCACAGTTCTTGATCTTTTCGGCGGCTCGGGTCAGCTTGCACTTGAAGCCTTAAGCAGAGGCGCAAAAAGTGCGGTCGTTGCGGATTCTTCCAAAGCGGCAGTAACAGTCATCAATAAAAATATTGAAAAGACAAAGCTTTCAGACTGCAGAGTACTGCTTTCCGATTGGAAGGAAAGCTTACGTAGACTGAAAGGCGAAAAATTTGATATAGTATTTCTTGACCCGCCGTACGCGATGCAGATAATACCCGATATTCTGACAGCGCTTTTACCGTATCTAAAACAGACCTCAACTGTTGTATGCGAATCCGGATATGACTTATCGAAGGATATCGCAGAAGATTTTGAAATAAAAAAAAGCACAAAATACGGCGTTGCTTATATAACGATAGTAAGGCCAAACAAGGAGGACAACAAAATATGAAAACTTGTGTGGTACCCGGTAGCTTTGATCCGTTTACACTCGGACATTTTGATATTGTAAAACGTGCCGCAAAGCTTTTTGATAAAGTGTACGTTGTAATAATGGTCAATTCCGAAAAGAAAGGAAAATTTGACTTTAAAGAAAGAAAGCTTATTGCCGCCGCGTCTTGCGCTGAGCTTCAAAACGTAGAGGTAATAACCGCAGACGGACTTCTTGTTGACGTTTGCGCCGCACTTAAGGCGTCCGCTATCGTTAAAGGACTTCGCAGTGCGGCCGATGCCGAATACGAAATACCTATGGTAAGTATGAACCGTTTTATAGGCGGAAATGATATTGAGACCGTATTTCTTTCGTCTCTTCCGGAGTACAGCTTTATTTCATCAACGTTCGTACGTGAGCTTATAAAATATAATAAACCGCTGATCGGCGCTATGCATCCCGATGCTATAAAGCTCATAAATATAGGATTTGATGAAAAGAAATAAGCTCGTCCGACAAAAAACAAAACAAGCTTGAATATTAATTATCCTCCCGGCATATATTTTATTGAAAAAATACCGGGAGGATTTATTTTATGAGCGAACACTCTATTTACCGTGACATTGCCGAGCGTACGGGAGGCGATATCTATATTGGCGTTGTCGGTCCCGTGCGAACAGGAAAATCGACCTTTATCAAGAGATTTATGGAATCTCTCGTGCTCCCCAATATTGAAGACGGCTATGAACGTGACCGCGCACGTGACGAAATGCCACAGTCTGCCGCAGGCAAGACGGTTATGACTACCGAGCCAAAATTTATTCCCGATGACGGTGTTGTGGTACATCTCAGTGACGATGCGGCATCACTTAAAGTAAAAATGGTGGACTGTGTCGGATATATAGTTCCCGATGCGCTCGGAACTATCGAAAACGGTCAACCGAGAATGGTAAGAACTCCTTGGATAGAAGAGCCGATACCGTTTGTTGAAGCCGCAGAAATGGGAACGAGAAAGGTCATAAACGAGCACTCCACTATAGGAATGCTTATCACGACTGACGGAAGTATTGGCGAAATACCGCGTGAGAGCTACGTGGAAGCCGAAGAACGCGTCGTAAACGAGCTTAAAGCAATCGGCAAGCCGTTTGCCATGATACTGAATTCATCGAATCCTGCGGCGGATTCTGCCATTTCTCTTGCGTATGAGCTTGAAGCAAAATACAACGTTCCCGTGGCTCTTGTGAGCTGTCTTGACCTTGATGCAGAGGATATACGTCACATACTTGAGCTTGTACTTAACGAGTTTCCTGTAACCGAGGTCGCTGTAGACTGTCCCGAATGGATGAGAGCGCTTGATGCAAATCACGAAGTCAAGGTATCTATTGCCGAAAGCATCAGAAAATGTGCAGAGGCTGTATCAAAAATGGGAGAGGTAAGGGAAGGGTTTGCTCCTCTTTCAGAGAATGAATACATAAAATCAACGTCTGTGGATTCTCTTGATCTCGGATGCGGAAAAGCAGTTATAACGCTCAACCCCACCGACGGACTTTACTATAAAGTAATAAGTGAATTGACCGGCTTTGATATAAACGATGAACGCGAGCTTATAGAGCTTCTCAAATCACTTGCCGTGCTAAAAAGCAAATATGAAAGAGCTGCAGAGGCACTGAGCGCCGCCGAGGAAACGGGATATGGAATAATCATGCCCGACGTTTCCGCACTCAAGCTCGAAGAACCCGACATAATAAAGCAGGCGGGCGGATACGGCGTAAGACTTCGCGCATCAGCCGAGTCTATTCATATGATACGTGCTAACATTGAAACCGAAATAAACCCGATAGTCGGAACGGAGCAGCAATCCGAGGAGCTTGTCAAGTATCTTCTTAAAGAATTTGAAGAAGACCCAAAGGAGATTTGGAAATCCAATATTTTCGGCAAATCGCTTTATGAGCTTACCAATGAAGGACTTCACGCAAAGCTTGATAATATGCCGACAGACGTAAGAGAAAAAATGGCAGAAACACTTGAACGCATAATCAACGAAGGAAGCAACGGACTTATTTGTATATTACTTTAATAATATACCGCCGAGAACAACCGTTTTGGTCGCTCTCGGCGGTGTTATAATTATTGAACCTTGAATCTCATTATTTTCTTTGCGGTATTGCGCTCAAACGGTTCCTTGCGTATTTCAACGCGGTTCATTTTCTTGTACATCGGAAGCTCGTTGTTTATCTTGTCAATAGCAGCTTTTATAATGTTATATATTTCTTCGTCGCTCTTTCCTTCAAGTATCTCCATATTGGGAACGCAGATCGCTGTAAGCGCAGGCTCGCCTGCAGTTTCGCGTACTGTGACAACAGATTCAAGTATAGACGGTACGGCGGCAATATGCTCTTCAAGCTCTTCGGGGAATACGTTTTTACCGTTTGAAAGAATTATTACGTTCTTTTTACGTCCGGTAATGAAAATGTAACCCTCGTTATCCATATAGCCGACGTCACCGGTTCTGAACCAACCGTCCTCGGTAAATACCTCCGCGGTTGCCTCCGGATCCTTATAATATCCCATCATAACGTTGTCGCCCTTGACGCAGATCTCGCCGGTCTCGTCGCTTTCGTCCTGCTTCTCGATCATTACGCGACAGTTCTTGACGGGTTGTCCGACAGAATGGAATTTTACCTTTCCGGGAGAGTTTACTGCTACGAGCGGCGCACACTCCGTTATTCCGTAGCCTTCGAGAACAGTGATACCGAAAGCGTAAAAATCCTTGATTATCTGAGGTGATATGGGAGCACCGCCGCATACGATACTTTTGAGGTTTCCGCCAAATGCACCTGTGATCTTGCCGAAAAGCTTATGTCTTAGGTCAATATGGAAGAAAAGAAGAACCTTATTTACACCCATAAGCACCTTAAGTGTGCCCGTGAGCTTTTTCTTCTTGACTTCATCCCAGATCCTCTTATGCATAGTCTCAACGAAAAGAGGAACGAGCATAAGTGCATTTGGCTTATATTCCGCCATATTACGGAGGATATGCTTAAGGCTGTCGTTTATTAGTATCTCGGCGCCGAGAGACATAATTGCCATCTCACCGCAGGTTATCTCATAAGAATGGTGCGCGGGAAGTGCTGATATAAATGTATTATTCTTGTCATAGGACATAGAAAGCACGGCAGCATTTGTCGCGGCGGTGAGGTTTTTGTGAGACAGCATAACGCCCTTTGCGGTCCCCGTCGTACCCGACGTGAAGAGCAGGGCAGACATTTTTTCCATATCTATCTTATGGTCAATAAAGGTTTTGTTTCCGTCGGCAAGAGCCTTTTTGCCTATTTCAATGATCTCCTCAATCGTCTTTACCTTGTCGGAGAATCTGAAATCGTCACTTGGCTGAAGCGGTATAAAATATTTTACGTCGGGAAGACTTTCCGCGATTTCCGCTATCTTTTTGTTCTGTATTCTTGTGTAGATAACAGCCTTCGATTCGGAACGGATAATAAAGTTTACCGTTTGTTCCTGCGTTATATCGCGGTCGATCGGAACGGCGTAGTTTCCGCCTGTAACGGTTGCGAGATATGCCGCAAAGAATCTTGGATATACTTCACCTGTTATTGTGATTCCGCAATTTGCAAGTCCAAGCTCCGCAAAAGCTGTACCGATTGCATCGACTTCCTCACGGAGAGTATGATAAGAATATGTTGTAAATTCACTTTTACTGTCTTCTTTGTAACGGTAAAGAACCTTGTCACCGTATTTTTCGTCGTTACGGTAAACAAGATGACGCAGATTATCCACCGCAGACTGCGGCTCTGCGCCTTTTAGATTGTTGATCATTTTCATTTTGGAAATTACCTTTCATACAATGTAATCAGTGTTAACATACATATTATAATACTTTTTGGGAATTTTTTCAAGTATTTATAGAAATATTATCTATAAAAAGACAAAAAATCAGAATCGTCTTGACAATAGCCCTGTTTTTTATTATAATTGTATATTATAATATTAACCATCCTTGAAAGGACATAATAGAAAATGGCAAAGAACGACAAAAAAATGGTTGAGCAGATCACCTCTATGGAGGAGGATTTTGGTCAGTGGTATACAGACGTTGTAAAAAAAGCCGAGCTCGTTGATTATTCGGGCGTAAAGGGCTGTATGATAATAAGACCCTACGGCTATGCAATATGGGAGAATATTCAGAAGGATCTTGACGCAAGATTCAAAAAGCTCGGACACGAGAACGTATATATGCCTATGTTCATTCCCGAAAGTCTGCTCCAGCGTGAAAAGGATCACGTTGAGGGCTTCGCTCCCGAATGTGCATGGGTAACCTTTGGCGGCGAAAACAGACTTTCCGAGAGACTCGCAGTACGTCCGACATCCGAAACACTTTTCTGCGAGCACTATAAGAGCATAATTCACTCCTACCGTGATCTTCCGAAGCTTTACAATCAGTGGTGTAACGTTGTACGTTGGGAAAAGACGACAAGACCCTTCCTCCGTACTTCGGAATTCCTTTGGCAGGAAGGACACACGATGCATGAGACCGAGGAAGAGGCACGTGAGGAAACTATCAATATGCTTAAGTGCTATGAGGACTTCTACCGTGAAACTCTCGCGATTCCCGCAGTTATCGGACGCAAGACCGAAAAGGAAAAGTTTGCAGGAGCTCTTGAAACCTATACTATTGAGCCTATGATGCATAACGGCGTTGCGCTTCAGGGCGGAACATCGCACTATTTCGGTGATGGCTTTGCAAGAGCATTTGATATCACATATACCGACCGTGAAAACAAGATATGCTATCCGCATCAGACATCTTGGGGCGTTTCCACCCGTATGATAGGTGCTATAATCATGACACACGGTGACGATAACGGACTTATACTGCCTCCTGGTGTTGCTCCCATTCAGGTTGCTATCATTCCCGTTGCGCAGCATAAGGAAGGCGTTCTTGAGGCTGCAAACAAGCTTCGTGACAGACTTTCCGATAAGTTCCGCGTAAAGCTTGACGACAGCGACAACTCCACAGGCTGGAAGTATGCACAGTACGAAATGAAGGGCGTTCCGGTTCGTCTTGAGCTTGGTCCTCGTGATATTGAAAATAATTCCTGCGTACTCGTAAGCCGCGTAACACGCGAAAAGGTGTTTGTATCTCTCGACAATATTGAAGAAGAGGTTGAAGCGGCCCTTAAGAGAGTTCACGATGAGCTTTATCAGCGCGCGCTTGATAACCTTGCAGAGAAGACAAACGATGCTCACAGCTATGAGGAATTCCTTGACATAGCAGAGAACAAGCCCGGATTTATTCGCGCTATGTGGTGCGGATGCTCTGAGTGTGAGGATAAGCTGAAGGATGTCACAGGCGGCGTAAAGTCACGTTGCATTCCTTTTGAGGAAGAGCATATAGGCGATACCTGCGTATGCTGCGGAAAGCCCGCAAAGCATATGGTCGTCTGGGGCAGACAGTATTAATTTAAGTATATTTACCAAAGGGAAGAAAGCGTCACGGCGTTTTCTTCCTTTGTATAAATTATGAAAGGAGAGAAAAGATGAAGTTTCTTCGGGACAAGCTGAGCGCCATTGACCCAATACTGTTTGGTGCAACGTCTATTTTGTCAATAATGAGTCTTCTTGTGCTGTACGGAGCGCGAAACAGTGAGTATGGCAGTATGAGAACTCTTATAATGCAGCTTGCCATGACTGTTGCCGGACTTATATTTATGGTAATAATCGCAAATCTTGATCTCTCCGACCTTTCACCGATATTTTATGTTGTTGTATACGGTTTATCGGCTGTTATTCTTGTGCTGCTTTTATTTGTTGGAGAAAACGCGGGAACAAATCAAAACTGGATCAAAATTCCGATAATAGGTATAAGCGTACAACCGTCGGAGTTTGTAAGAGCGACGTTTATTTTGACCTTTGCAAAGCATTTAAGTGTGATAAAGACCGAAATAAACCGACCGAAAAACATTATTTTTTTGATACTCCACGCGGGTGTTATACTTGGCTTGCTTCTAATGTCCGGAGATCTTGGAATGACGCTTGTATACGTAGGAATTATGGCAGTAATGCTGTATTGTGCCGGACTTTCACTTTGGTATTTTCTTGTCGCTATAGTAGGGGTTGTCGCGGCGTTTCCGTTTTTGTGGCAGTTCCTTGCGGAATATCAGCGAAGGAGAATACTTATCGGATTTAATCCAGATCTTGACCCGACAGATGTAGGGCTTCAACAGATACAAAGCCGTACCGCTATTGCCGGTGGAGGCTTTTTCGGAAGAGGAATAAACGGAGCCGGCAGCTATAAGAATATGTACGGATCTCTGACAGACTTTTTCTTTTCTACATACGCTGAAATGTTCGGCTTTTTTGGATGCATAATATTACTTATACTAATGACAGTAATAGTTGTACGTCTCATTATTCTTGCAAAACGCTCCCCAAATCTTTACGGTTCGTTCGTCTGCGCAGGAGTTGCCGGCATGGTCGTGGTACAAACAGTTGAAAACATTGGAATGTGTCTATGCCTTTTGCCTGTCGTAGGTATTACACTGCCGTTTTTGAGTGCCGGCGGATCGTCTGTCCTGTCTATTTATATACTGTTCGGACTTGTTCATTCTACAGTACGAAAAAAACGCGGAACAATATAAAAAACATATCATAAATTGCCTCTTTGTAAAATATAATTTATTAAATCAAATTATATTACGGGAGGCAATTATGTTTGTCTATTCACTTAAGGCAAGTACACTCAAATTTTTTGGAATAATCTGTGTCGCAATGGTCGCGCTGATAACGCTTATCGTGTTTATCCCGACTTATGACGGCGGAGAGGACGTTCCCACCTCGGCAGAGGTCAATTACAGTAAAATAAAGACCGACGAGGACCGCATAGCTTTTCTCGGACAGTTTGGCTGGGAGGTGAAGCCCACGGCTGTTGAGGTAAAGGAAACAAAGATACCAAAAGAATTTGACAATGTTTTCTCAACCTACAACGAGCTTCAAAAGCGTCAGGGACTCGACCTTTCGGACTATAAAGGAAAAGCAATAACAAGATATACATACGAGATAACAAATTATCCCGACTACGAGGGGACGGTATACGCTAATCTTATCGTCTATAAGAACAAGGTTATCGGCGGTGACATTTGTACGGCAGACGTTGAAGGCTTTATTCACGGATTCAAAAAGCTCTCCTGACTGATTGGTTCCGTTTATTTAACTTAATAGGACGATTTCGTAATAAGGTCAAAGATTCATAAAAGACGACGGCTTTTTTTGTCCGTCGTTTTTTTGTTTTAAAGAATTACCGTAACACAAGGCATCACAAAATGCGCAAAATTGTTATGAAATATTTGCAAAACCCTCAATGGTGTTATTGATATTTTTTGTGTATCATGTTATAATGTTATAAGAATCAAAGTTGTTTGTACAAAGCGTTTGGCTTTAAAATTTTTCTTTACAAGCAGATATATTTGAATTCTATAAAATTTGTAACCGCTTTTATGGCGGTGTGATGGAGGGTATTATGAAAAAACTCATTGCTCTTTTGCTTTGTGTAGTTATGTGTATTCCGTTCATTGCTTCTTGCGGCGGTGATGAGCCGGCAGAAACCGCTACGACCACAGAAGCAGGTCCTGCCGTTACTACCGAGCCCGACACGGGAAGCGAAACCTCAAGAGTTAACGTTTATCCAAACGTTGTAAAGAAAAATTGGGAAGGATATCAGTTCAAGATACTTCATTCCACGCTTGATAACGTACAAGGAGACTTTCTATGCGAAAATCCCAACGGAGATGTTTTGAATGACCAGGTTTACCAGCGTAACACTATGGTTGAAAAAGATCTTGGAATAGACATTTACGTAGACACGTATGGCGGTAATATTGCAAAGTCATCTTTGGGTACACAATGCCAGGCGGGTTGGACTGAGGGAGACTACAATTTCTTTGGCGGAACCGGAAGATCTGTTGTTTCATACAGCATTAATGGATACATGGCAGACCTTGGAAAATATGATCAGATAAATCTTCATAACGATTATTGGGAACAAGGATACGTCGATCAGTTTATGATCAATGATTCCATATATACTATTATTGGTGATATAAGCGTTTTCAACCAGCTCTCTGTACAGGTCATGTGCTTTAATAAAAATCTTTTCCGAGAAAACGGTTTTGATGAGCCGTATGATCTTGTAAGGACGTATGAATGGACTGTTGATAAACTTCTCGATTATATGGAAGGCTTTGCTCAAGACTACGACAACGATGGATACGATTGGGACAAGGACCTCTTTGCTTTGTCAGGTTGGGGTTCTGAGGCATCATACGGAATTTTTTACGGCTCCGGCTTTAGATTTGCAAACAATGACGGCGATACTTTGACTTTAGACTTTGATCAAGATTTTCTTGATGAGCTTATGGATGTGAATCTTGACATATGGACAAGTGCAGGTTCATATATCAATATGTCGTCGTCTAAGGAGCAGCATCATATGCCTCACGAGATATTTTCAACGGGACGTGGACTTTTCTGTGATATATCGTGCAAAAAAATAGGTGACTTTTTCACTGACATGCAGGAAGACTACGGAATTCTTCCTGAGCCGATGTTTTCGGCGGAACAGAAAAAATATTATTCGTTCGCGTCGGGTAATTCATTCTGCGTTCCGAAGACAGATCCCGATATGGAGCGTACAGGTAATATACTCGAGGCTCTCTGTGCCGCATCAAGCGACGTTGTTGTTCCAAAGATGCTTGAGATAGTTACGAAGATTCAGAATGCACGAGATGAAGAGTCTGCCGAAATGCTTGATATTGCACTTAGAAGTAAGATATACGACGCGGCATATTGGTTGCAGCTTGAAGGAATATACAATTTATCGCGCGCAATGATCGTCGAGGGACAGAACATGACATCATCGTATCTGCAAAGATATGAAGGTAAAGCGAGAAATACGCTTGATGATTACGTAGAGCTTCTTGAAAATATAGAAAAATAAAAATTAATAAATTAGTAAAAAGCCTTGCACATATGAAAAATACGCAAGGCTTTTTCAATTTTTTAATGACCGGTATATTGCGAGAGCGTTTATTCCTCTTGCTTTTATTACGGTTGTGTGCTATAATGGATTTCAGAAAAGGCGGAGCTTGATTTGCTCAGAAACTATCTGTTAAGAAACCATATACCGAAGTTAAGATATCCCGCAAAGGTTACCCAGACAAGATACGGTATTTGCAGATATGCGGCAACGCGGTTTATTTTTGAATATCCGAGTATGGTTTTTGAAATCAGTATCCAGAGAATTATAAGCCATAAGAATGAAAAAAGAAACATTCTCATATTAAAAAAGAAGACACTCCAACAGAAGTTGACAAAAAGGCTTACCGCGTAAATAAACAGGGTTCGTGCTTTTGCGTCGCTATCGTATGCTTTTGCGTTGTATATAATAGCTGCGCTGATTCCCATAAGAATATATAAGACTGTCCATACTATAGGAAACAGTATTGAGGGAGGCGACAGCGGCGGCGTTGCAACTTCGCTGTATATATCCATATTATTTCTTGTCAGAAAAGCAGACAGACCTCCTGTTGCAAGCGCGATAAGAATAGAAACGATATACGGTTTTATTTTAGACATAATATACCTCTTCCAAGTACGTTTTTGTTAATCTATATGAAATAAGACAGTATAATATTACGCTTTTGGTTTTATATAATGGAAATTTGTTAAGTTTAAGCTTCAACACACAGTTGCGGAATGGAGATTTATATGACACTTGTATTACTTACTGCTATCGGCGTTGGCGGTGCGACCGCGGTCGGTGCTTTGATCGGATTTCTTTTCAAAAAAATATCGCATAAATTTTCGGACATTGTGCTGTCGTTTGCTGCCGGCGTAATGCTTGCGGCGGCGGTTATCGGACTTATAATACCGTCGGTAGAATACGGTGGTAGATACGGTCTTATAATAACTGTTTTGGGAATATTTGCAGGCGCACTTTGCCTAAATCTTATTGACAAATTGGTTCCTCACCTTCACAAGCTTGCCGGAGTTGATTCCGAAGAGCATCATAATGAAGGACTCAGTAAGGTGCTTTTATTCGTTACGGCAATAGCAATACACAATCTGCCCGAAGGAATTGCGGCAGGTGTCGGATTCGGTTCGGACAACACTACGGAAGCACTGCTTATTGCTGGCGGCATTGCTTTGCAAAACATACCTGAGGGTATGGTAATAATAGGTCCTATGCTTGCGGCGGGAGTGAAGCCCGGAAGAACCCTTCTGCTTGCTATGCTGACAGGCGTTGTTGAGGTTATAGGAACACTTCTTGGATATCTGGCGGTCAGTGTAGCGTCTGCTATCCTTCCGTTTGCACTTGCTTTTGCGGGCGGTACTATGCTTTACGTAATAAGCGACGAGATGATTCCTGAAACACATGCGCACGGACACGAAAGAGGAGCGACTTATGCGCTTCTTGTCGGCTTTTGCGTAATGCTTGTAACCGATATACTTCTTGGATAATTTGGATGCTTGTTGACAAAATTTTAATGATGTGATAAAATACAAATGATAACAAGAGAAAGGATGCGTGAATTATATGAAAAAGGTTTTGTCGGCAGTGCTGATTATTTGCCTGCTGCTGTCTCTTTGCGGATGTAGTCAAAAGGCATATGAATCCAAGGCTGCAGAGTTTTCCTCAAACGGCATTACTATAACCCTCACGAAAGCATTTGAAGAAAAGAACAATGACGGATATACCGTTTGTTACGATTCCGAAGACTCCGCTGTGTTTATACTTAAAGAAAGCTATAGCTTAAAACCGGAATTTAAAGATATGACGCTTGAGAAATATGCTGAATCTATATATGAAAAGAATTCCGGGAAAAATCCCACACCCATAACTCAGAACGACGGACTTACATACATAGAGTACGAATTTTCCAATGGTGAAGGTGGAGCGTCGTTCAAATATTTTGTGGCAATGTATAAAGGGGTAGATGCTTTTTGGCTTGTACAGTTTGTTTGTGATGTTGATATATACAGCGAATATTTTCCTCATTTTGTAAAATGGGCAAAAACGGTAAACGTATCTGTGAAAACGGCTGAAGACGGTGATTATCAGAGAGAACAGATATGATACGAAAAGCAGGTTAAAAATTAAACTTTATTATAGGCTGTCTCAAATGCATTTTGCGATTGAGACAGCCTGTATTTGTTTCTAAAAGGTTGACAAATTTTGCGTTAGGTTGTATAATATAATATTATAACTTATTAAAATGAGGAAGTCTGTAAATGTTTCGGAATACAATAGATACACGTAATACTGAAATGTTCAAATATATAGATAAGGTACGCGCTTTTACTCTTCGCACGACCGAAAAGCTTGGTCGAAAACCGCGCTTTTTTGTGCAGACCTTCGGCTGTCAGCAGAATGAAGCCGACAGCGAAAGGCTTTCAGGTCTTGCGTCATCTATGGGCTATGAAAAAACCGATTCTCCCGAAAAAGCCGATTTGATATTGGTCAACACCTGTGCCGTCCGTGAGCATGCCGAGAGAAAGACACTTTCGATAATAGGTCAGTATAAGCATATAAAAGAAAAGAACCAGGAGCTTATTATTGCTGTTTGCGGTTGTATGGTAGGGCAGGAGTCTCGACGCAACGAGCTTAAAATGCGCTATCCGTACGTAGATATAACTTTTCCGCCGGGATCAATAAATACACTTCCCAAGCTTTTGTCGGATAGACTCAGCGGCGGCAGACGTTTCTTTGCGACCGAGGGAGAAAGACCTGAAATAGTTGAGAATATTCCCATATGCCGCGAATCGAAATATCGCGCGTGGGTTTCTGTAATGTACGGTTGTAACAATTTCTGTACATACTGTATAGTGCCGTACGTAAGAGGACGCGAGAGAAGCCGTGATCCCGAAGCGATACTTGAAGAGATCAGACTGCTTGCAAGCGAGGGATACAGTGACATTACCTTGCTCGGTCAGAATGTCAATTCCTACGGAAAAGACGCGGATTTTAATTGCAATTTTGCCGAGCTTTTAACAAGAGCCGCAAATATTGAGGGGGATTTTCGCTTGCACTTTATGACGAGTCACCCGAAGGACGC
>JAZNPQ010000028.1:0-14773 GCA_045589735.1 Eubacteriales bacterium
GTTTACACGGGGAAGCGGATGCATTATACGCATATCGGGCTTTGCTCTTTCAAGCTTTTCGGGCGTAAGTATATAGCTGTCCTTGAGTCTTATATAGTCCTGCTCGTTAAAGAATCTTTCCTTCTGAACACGGGTCATATAGAGTACGTCGATCTCGGGCATCGCCGCGTCAAGATCAGATACTTCCTTATAGGGCATTCCCGTACGTTCAATAATATCCTTTTTGATGTAATCGGGAACCTTGAGCTCATCGGGAGAGATGAGAACAAGATTTATTCCCTCATATCTCGAAAGTGCTGTGATAAGTGAGTGTACCGTTCTTCCGAATTTAAGGTCTCCGCAAAAGCCTACGGTCAGGTTGTTAAGTCTTCCCTTTTCTCTCTTGATCGTAAGCAAGTCCGTAAGTGTCTGTGTCGGGTGGTTGTGACCGCCGTCACCTGCGTTTATAACGGGAATGCTTGCGTTGAGCGACGCTACCATAGGCGCGCCCTCTTTAAAATGGCGCATTGCTATAATATCCGCAAAGCAGGATATTACCTTGGTCGTATCGGCTACACTCTCACCCTTGGATGCTGAGCTGTTCTGTGCGTCTGAAAATCCGATAACGCTACCGCCCAGCTCTATCATAGCAGACTCAAACGAAAGTCTTGTTCTTGTTGACGGCTCATAGAAAAGCGTTGCTATCTTTTTGCCCTTACAGCATTCGGAATATTTTGCGGGATTGGCAATAATATCCTCAGCAGTGTTTATAAGATCCTCGATCTCCTTAACCGAAAGATCCTCTATACCTATAAGATGTCTCATAGTATACCTGCCTTTACTGCTTTGCACCGTTTACTGCGAGATAGTTCTTGATTCTCTCAACGTTCTCGCGGTTTGCTTCGTCCTCTTCGAGATATTCGATGATATCGTATACGTCAACAACAGAATATACGGGGAAGCCAAACTGCTCCTCAATTTCCTGCATTGCTCCCTTTTCGCCCTGTCCCTTTTCCTTGCGGTCAACCATAATAAAGGTTGCAACTACCTTTGTGCCCTCAAGGTGGGAAAGTATCTCCATGCTCTCGCGGATCGCGGTACCTGCGGTTATAACGTCCTCAATTATAACGATCTCCTCGCCTGCCGTGGGTACGTATCCTACGAAAACGCCGCCCTCACCGTGATCCTTTACTTCTTTACGGTTGAAGAAGAAGGGGACGTTGAGGTCATTCTTCGAAAGTGCAACTGCCGCCGAAACTGCAAGTGAGATTCCTTTATATGCGGGTCCGTAAAGAACCGCTTCCTTTTTGCCGAGCTTTTCGAAATATGCTCTTGCGTAGAACTCACCGAGCTTTGCGATATCGTTACCGGTCTTTATCATTCCGGCATTTATAAAATACGGGATCTTTCTTCCGCTCTTTGCGGTAAAATCTCCAAACTTGAGAACTCCTGCGCTCTCAAGGAACTGTATAAATTCTCTCTTATAGCTTTCCATTTTTATGTCTCCTTAATCAACGAATTCCGCGACGCATCTTTCGTACGCCGCAACGGGATCTGCCGCCGCTGTGATAGGTCTGCCGACAACTATATAGTCAGAACCTATCTTCTTTGCCTCAGCAGGTGTCATAACTCTCTTCTGGTCACCGATGTCACCGTCCGCAAAGCGTACGCCGGGTGTAACGGTTACAAATCCTGCGCCGCAGGTATCGTGAACCTTGCCTGCCTCAAGCGGAGAGCATACAACGCCGTCAAGACCTGCTTCCATAGCATTGTGAGCATAATGCATAACGACCTTGTCTATAGGCTCGTGAATCAGAAGATCGTTCTCCATGCTTTCCTGATCGGTAGATGTAAGCTGTGTTACCGCAATAAGCATAGGACGTGTTCCGTCGGGACGTGTAAGACCTTCGATCGCCGCTTCCATCATTCTCTTGGTTCCTGCGGCGTGAAGATTTGTCATATCAACGTCAAGTCTTGACAAAACCGCCATGGATTTTTTTACCGTATTGGGAATATCGTGGAGCTTGAGATCAAGGAATATTTTATGTCCTCTCGCCTTGATTTCTTTCACTATAGAAGGCCCTTCGGCATAGTAAAGCTCCATACCGATCTTTACAAACGGCTTTTTTCCTGTAAACTTATCAAGAAACGCAAATGTTTTTTCCGCACTGTCAAAATCACATGCGATAATTACGTCTTTTCCCATTTTTATTCTCCAATCTATATTAGTTATGTGCCGCACCGATAATGTCCGAAAGACTTTCGATACGGTATTTTTCCATTGCTTCGGGGAGTGCTTCAATTATTTTCTTTGAAGCGTACGGATCAACGAGATTAGCAGCGCCGACCTCGACCGCGGTTGCGCCTGCGAGCATCATTTCTATAACATCATCTGCCGATGAAACGCCTCCCATTCCGATGACCGGAATGTTAACCGCCCCTGATACCTGATATACCATTCTGAGCGCCACCGGGAAGATAGCAGGGCCCGAAAAACCGCCCATTTTATTTGCGATCACTGGCTTTTTTGTCCGTAGATTTATTCTCATACCGAGAAGAGTATTGATAAGACTGATACCGTCAGCTCCAGCAGCCTCACAAGCCTTCGCTATCGACACAATATCGGTAACGTTAGGTGAAAGCTTAATGATCACAGGCTTTGTCGTTACTGCTTTGACCGCTCTTGTCACTGCCGCGGCTCCTTCCGCGGTTGTACCAAATGCCATACCGCCGCCGTGAACGTTCGGACAGCTGATATTAACCTCTATCCAACCAACCTGCTGGCACTTATCGATCTTTTCACAGGTATATGCATATTCTTCAATTGAAAACCCCGAAACGTTTGCCATAACCGGCTTGTCAAAGCATTTTTTGAGCTTTGGAAGTTCCTCTGAAATGACTTTTTCTACTCCGGGATTCTGAAGTCCGACAGCATTTATCATACCGTTGGGCGTTTCTGCAATTCTAGGTGTGGGATTGCCGAATCTCGGCTCCTTCGTCGTTCCCTTGAAAGAAAAGCTACCGAGTATATTGATATCGTAAAGCTCTGCAAATTCGTATCCGAATCCAAAGGTACCCGATGCGGGAATTATGGGATTATCAAGCTCTATTCCGCAAAGGTTCACACTCATTTTTCCCATAAAATCTCCTCCTTCCGCATAACCGGACCCTCTTTACAAATTCTTTTGTAACCTGTGATAGTCTTACAGGAGCAACCCATACACGCGCCGAATCCGCAACCCATTCTTTCCTCGAAGCTGAGCTGTCCCGATGTTACACTCTTACTGTAGACCGCCTTAAGCATCGGCTCGGGACCGCAGGTGTAAAAATACGTATACTCTTCGGGAAAAGCATCCGTGACGAAGCCTTTTGTTCCATAGCTTCCGTCAACTGTTGTGATTCTGACCTCGGCACCGAGTGCTTCAAATTCATTTTTAAAGAATATTTCATCTTCCTTGCCAAAGCCCATTATAACAGTGACCTTTTTTCCCTCTGCGATAAGCTTTTTAGCAAGCATATACATAGGAGGAACACCCGCACCACCGCCGATCAGCAGAGGCTTTTCACCCGAAAGGCTCAGATCGTATCCGTTTCCAAGCCCTGTCAGAATAAGGAGCTTTGTTCCCGCAGTCATCTTGGACATTGCCTCAGTTCCCTGACCTACGACCTTATAAATTATTGTAAGCTTTCCGTCCTCAGCATCACACACCGAAATAGGACGGCGCAGATAAAATCCGTCAAGCTTGATATTCACAAACTGACCGGGTGTAATATCCGATATATCACCGGCAAACACCGTTTTATAGGTGTTTGCCGCGATCTTTTCATTTGTTATTATTTCAAAAATTAAGTCTTTCATCAGCTGTCAATAGTAGATATCGTGATGGTTATCTCTTCAAGAACGTCAAGAAGAACTCTGACGGTATCGAGAGAGGTAAACATCGTAATGTTATTTTCGACTGCAAGGCGTCTTATTTCGTAGCCATCCATCTGTGTTGCATACTTTCCGGGGTCGCTTGTGTTGATAACGTACGCGACATGTCCCTGCTTGATAGTTTCGGAAATATCGTTGCTTCCGTCGCTTATCTTCTTCTTCACTCTCGTTCTGATTCCGTGCTCCTTGAGGAACGCCGCTGTTCCCTCGGTAGCCTCGATATTGAATCCGAGATTATAGAATCTGCGTATCAGCTCAAGTGCCTCGTCCTTATCGTTGTCGGCTATCGTTACGAATACCGTACCGTAGTTCTGTACCGACATACCCGATGCCTGAAGCGCTTTATAGAATGCGCGCTTGAGGCTGTTGTCGTATCCTATTGCTTCACCTGTGGATTTCATTTCGGGTGAGAGATAGAAATCCGCGCCGTTTATCTTTCTGAACGAGAATACGGGGATCTTGCAATACCAACGCTGTTTTTCAGCGGGATAAAGGTCAAATATACCCATTTCCTTGAGTGTCTTGCCCATTATTACCTCTGTTGCTATATCTGCAAGAGAATATCCCGTGGATTTAGAGAGGAACGGAACTGTTCTTGACGAACGCGGGTTTACCTCGATAACGTAAACGTCATCGTTTTTATCAACAATAAACTGAATATTGAAGAGACCGACGATACCGATTCCGAGACCGAGCTTCTTTGTGTAAGTGAGTATAGTTCCCTTTACCTTGTCCGAAATACTGAATGTGGGATATACGCTGATACTGTCTCCGCTGTGTACTCCCGTACGCTCAACGAGCTCCATAATACCCGCAACAAAAACGTCACGTCCGTCGCAGATAGCGTCTACCTCGACCTCTTTACCCTTAAGGTACTTGTCAACGAGAACAGGCTTGTCCTCATCAATTTCAACCGCGGTTCTGAGATAGTGGCGTATCTGCTCTTCGCTGTTAACTATCTGCATGGCGCGTCCGCCGAGAACGAAGCTCGGACGTACAAGAACGGGATATCCTATGCTTTCGGCAACCTTGACGCCTGTTTCGATATTTGTAACAGCCTGACCCTTCGGCTGAGGA
This sequence comes from Eubacteriales bacterium, assembly GCA_045589735.1. Lineage (GTDB taxonomy): Bacteria > Bacillota > Clostridia > Oscillospirales > CAG-272 > RGIG3994. Next base: position 4,991 of record JAZNPQ010000028.1, read on the forward strand.
ATATTAAGCTCTTCAAGTATCTTTTCAAACGAATCGCGGTTTTCAGCCTTTTCGATAGCGTCGCAGTCTGTACCTATTATCTTTACACCTCTTTCGGCAAGAGGCTGTGCAAGATTTATAGCGGTCTGACCGCCGAGAGACGCTATAACGCCGTCGGGCTTTTCAAATTCGATTACGTTCATAACGTCCTCGACCGTAAGCGGTTCAAAGTAGAGCTTATCCGCTGTTGTATAGTCGGTCGAAACCGTTTCGGGATTGTTGTTGATTATGATAGACTCGTATCCGCATTTCTTTATCGTGTTTACTGCGTGAACCGTGGAATAGTCGAACTCAACGCCCTGACCGATACGGATAGGACCTGCGCCGAGAACTATGACCTTTTTGCGATTTGTAAGCTTAGAATCGTTATCACCCGTATAAGAAGAATAGAAGTAAGGAATGTACGCGCCGACGTGTGCCGTGTCTACCATGCGGTAGTTAGGATACATCTTTTCGGCTCTGCGAAGCTCCCAGACCTCTGTCTCGGTGATGTTCCAGAGCTTTGCTATATACTTATCGGCAAAGCCCATAGTCTTTGCTTCCTTAAGTATCTTAGGGTCTCCCTTGTTGTCGGCAATTACCTTTTCAAAGTCTGTTATCTTCTTGAAGGACTCAAGGAAGAAGGGCGTTATCTTCGTGATCTTGTGAAGCTCGTCAATACTCATGCCCTCACGGAGAAGCTGTGCAACACCGAAAATGTTGTCGTCGTGGAATTCCTCAATATATTTCGCTATCTCTTCCTTCGGCATATTGTCGAACTTAGCCATTCTGAGATGACATACACCTATCTCAAGCGAACGCACCGACTTGAGCAGGCACTCTTCAAGATTCATACCGATACCCATGCACTCACCTGTCGCCTTCATCTGCGTGCCGAGCTTATTGGATGCCGAGGTGAATTTATCGAACGGGAATCTCGGGAATTTTGCAACGACATAATCAAGGTCAGGCTCAAACGATGCCTTTGTACCTGCTACATTTATCTCGTCAAGCGTCATGCCGACCGCGATCTTTGCAGTAACGCGTGCGATCGGGTATCCGCTTGCCTTGGATGCAAGAGCCGAGCTTCTTGAAACTCTGGGATTTACCTCTATGAGATAATATTCCGACGTTGTGGGATTGAGCGCAAACTGTACGTTACATCCGCCTTCAATCTTAAGCTCACGGATTATTTTTATCGCGCTGTCGTTGAGCATCTTAAGGTCTTTATCGTTAAGCGACATGATGGGAGCTACGACAACGCTGTCTCCTGTGTGAACACCGACAGGGTCGATGTTTTCCATTCCGCATATAGTGATTGCTTTATCAGTGGTGTCGCGCATTACCTCGAACTCAATTTCCTTATATCCGCGTACACTGCGCTCAACAAGTACCTGATGCACGGGGGATATCTCAAGCGCGCCGACCGCAAGCTCTTCAAGCTCCTCCATATTATTTGCAAAGCCGCCGCCCGAGCCTCCGAGCGTGAATGCAGGACGGAGAACAAGCGGGAAGCCGATGGTCTCTGCAGCCGCCTTTATCTCGTCAAGTGTGTTTGCTATCTCGGACGGTATTACAGGCTCACCGATGCTGAGACACATTTCCTTGAACAGCTCTCTGTCCTCGGCTCTCTCAATACTCTCTGCAGATGTTCCGAGAAGCTCAACGCCGCACTCCTTGAGAATTCCCTTCTTCTCAAGCTGCATAGCGAGATTAAGTCCCGTCTGTCCGCCGATTCCCGGAAGGATCGCGTCGGGTCTTTCGTATCTTATTATTCTCGCGATAAATTCAAGTGTCAGCGGCTCCATGTATACTTTATCCGCAACCGTTGTATCTGTCATAATTGTCGCGGGATTAGAGTTTACGAGAATTACCTCATAGCCCTCCTCGCGCAGTGCAAGACACGCCTGCGTGCCCGCGTAGTCAAACTCGGCAGCCTGTCCTATAACTATAGGACCCGAACCGATTATCATTACTCTTTTGATGTCTTTTCTTTTGCCCATTTTTCTTGTCCTCCTCTGCAAAACAAGTTATATAAGTTTGATTTTGTTTCCGAACGTTCTGTCAAGCCATGCAACTCTTCCGTCGCTCACCGTCATAAGACATTTGCCAAATACGCTGTCACCCTCAAACGGTGTGCTTCTTCCCATAGTCATAAACTCATTTGAATCTATTCTGTACTCTGCGTTGAGGTCATACACGTTAAAGCCGTTACTTTCAAGCCCAAAACGCTTATTCGGTGCGTCGCTCATCATAGTGACAAGTCTTTCGAGTGTTATGATACCCTTTTTAACAAGTCCCGTATAAAGCACCGGAAACGCCGTTTCAAGACCGACGATACCGTTAAGTGACTTTTCAAAGCCCCTGCCCTTTTCCTCTGCCGAGTGCGGCGCATGGTCTGTCGCTATCATATCGACCGTTCCGTCAATTACACCCTCAATAAGCGCAAGCTTATCGGCTTCGTCACGAAGCGGCGGATTCATACGGAATCTTCCGCTGTCGCACTTATCAGCATCTGTCAAAAGCAGGTAGTGCGGCGCTGTCTCGCAGGTTATATCGACCCCCGACTTTTTCGCGTCTCTTATCAGTGCGACGCTTTCTTTAGTGGAAATATGACATACGTGGTATTTACATCCTACCTCATCTGCAAGTCTGATGTCACGTTCTATCTGTTTCCACTCGGCCTCGGGCGAATCCTTCACGCAGCTGCCGTCCTCACAGTGCGCCGAGATGACCTTTCCGAGCGCTTTTGCTCTCTCCATTGCCTCTCTCATGAGCCCCGTGCTGTCAACGCCGCGTCCGTCATCCGAATATCCGCAGACGTACTGTGCAAGCGCTTCAATGTCAGACAGCTCCTTGCCCGCTTCACCCTTGGTTATCGAACCGAACGGCAGAACTCTTATCCTCGCCTTATTTTTTATTGCCTCAAGCTGAACCTTCAGATTCTCGACCGAATCGGGAGTCGGATTCAGATTCGGCATCGTGCATACCGTCGTATACCCTCCGTGCGCCGCCGCCAAGCTTCCGGTCTCGGTGTTTTCCTTATACAAAAAACCCGGCTCACGAAAATGCACATGCACATCGGTGAACCCGGGAAAAATAAAAAGTTCGGAACAATCGAAAACAGTACCGCCGTAATTAACGGGAGAATTTTCGTGTGCCGAATCAATATTAAAGGAAAAATCACCATTACCGATAGCGCCGTCCGAAAATACATTTGCCTTAGAAAATACAAATTTCATTTTTCGTCCTCCTTCATCGGTTAGTGTTTTTATCTTCGGTATTATATCATATATATATACATTTGTCAAGAACAAAAACTTATTTTCGTTACTTTTTCGACACTTTCTGTATCTTGCACAAAACATTTATCGGTCTGTTCTGTTTAATTATTCTAAAATATCAATTTAAGCACTTTTTTCTCTTCCGTCTGTTGCATTTTTCGTGATTACATAGTATAATAGGTATATGATTTAAGGAAAGGAGTCCGATATGCAGAAGTACACCACTCTTCTTTTTGACGCCGACGACACTCTGCTCGATTTTCACATAGCCGAGCGTAGAGCGATAACAGATACTCTCATCGGCTTTGGCATTCCCTGCCCCGAAAGCACAGTACAGACCTACAGCCGTATAAATCTGTCGCTTTGGAAGGCTCTTGAACGAAAGGAAATTGAAAAAGAACGTCTGCGTGTGCGCCGTTTCGAGATTTTGGCAGAGGAGCTGTCTCTCGACGTCTCTCCTAATATCCTTTCAGTCACGTATACAGACAATCTCGCAAAAAACGCATATCTTATTGACGGTGCTATCGACGTTTGCAAAAATCTTTCAAAAGCCTGCCGACTCTACATAATAACCAACGGACTTAAAAATGTACAAACTCCGCGAATGGATTCGTCGGGACTTCTTCCTTATATAGAACGCTCTTTCATCTCAGAGGATATAGGCTTTGAAAAGCCCGATATAAAATATTTTGAAGCAGTCGCGTCTCTTATACCGAATTTCAAAAAATCCGAGACACTCGTCATAGGCGATTCCCTTACGTCGGATATGGCGGGCGGTATTGCGTTCGGTCTTGATACCTGTTTTTATAATCCAAAAAACAAGCCAATACCCGAAGATATGAACATCACGTACACAATTTCAAATCTTTCCGAGCTTTACGCTATAATAAAATGCGATGAATAATATACAGCTTCTTACAAAAAAATTAAATGCTCACGGGATAGCTTTTTCAACAGAAGCAAGACTTTCAGACCATTCCACGTTCCGTATCGGCGGTATGGCGACACTCATGGTTTTTCCCAAAAGCACGTATGAAATAATAGATACGATATGTGCCGCACGTGAGACCGAGACCGATTTTATCACAGTCGGAAACGGAAGTAATATTCTTTTCTCGGATTCGGGCTATGGCGGACTTGTTATCCTAACTGGTAAATGCAATGACTTCTCGGTTGAAGGAAGCATTATCACCGCGGATTGCGGCGCGTCCTTCACCCGTCTTGCAACCGTCGCAAAGGACTCCTCACTTTCGGGTCTTGAATTTGCATACGGCATACCGGGTACTGTCGGCGGTGCAGTACACATGAACGCGGGAGCGTACGGCGGTGAGGTCTCGGACTGTCTTGTGTCCGTGAAGGTATACGATGACCGCACAGACACCGTTTCGGAATATTCAAAAAACGACTGCGAATTCGGCTACCGTACGAGTATTTTCGCAAAGAGTCAACATCTTACGGTGCTTTCCGCCAGATTTGAACTTAACCTCGGTGACAAAAACGCGATACAAGAAAAAATGTCCGAAAACATGAAAAGCCGACGCGAAAAGCAACCGCTTGAATTTCCCAATGCGGGCAGTACCTTTAAGCGTCCCGAGGGTCTTTTTGCCGCCAAGCTCATAGATGACGCGGGACTTAAAGGCTTTCGTATCGGCGGCGCCGAGGTCTCGTCAAAGCACGCGGGGTTTGTCGTAAACCGAGAAAATGCGACCTCGGACGACGTGCTTCATCTTATCGATCATATAAAGAAAACCGTATATGAAAAATTCGGCGTTATGCTCGAATGTGAAATAAAAATTATAAAATAAAGGAACGGTTAAAAATGTCCTTTTCAACAGACACAAAATCAGAGCTTATCGGCATTCCGGCTCACTCTCGCTGCTGTCGCGAGGCTCTTATATCGGGACTGCTTTTTGACGCCGACACCGATGGAGAATCGCGTACGGTTTTGTCTCTCGGCTCGCAAGAGATCGCTGAGTTTGCGCAAAAAAATATCAATTCATTCTTTGGAAAGAATTCCTCTCCTCATATGCCTGTAAAAAACGGACAGCGAGGATATGATCTTGCACTGATATCATACGAAGCTACGGAGTTTATCGGGAAAATACCCGAATTCTCATGCACTGAATGTGTCCAGCATTTTCTTCGGGGTATAATTATATCATCTGCTACAATGACCGACCCGTCGGGCGGATATTATCTGGAATTCAAGCTCTCACACGAGGAAAGAGTATCGTCACTTTCCGATTATCTCACCGAAATTTTCGACCGCAGACCTATAACGGTAAAGCGATCGTCGGGTATAGGTCTCGTTTACAAAAGCAGCTCGGTAATCGAGGATATTCTTACCTCGTCGGGCGCAACGCAATCGTACTTCACACTCATAAACACCAAGATCGAAGCTGATCTTAGGAACAACGCAAACAGAGCAACAAACTGCGAAACAAGAAACATAGCAAAGGCAGTCGCCGCATCCGAAAAGCAGATTGCCGCAATAAACTCACTTGAATCCGCAGGCGAGCTTGAAAAGCTTCCGCCAGAGCTAAGGGAGACAGCGCAGCTTCGCCGTCTTTATCCCGATATGCCGCTTTCCGAGCTTGCGGCAAGACACGCGCCGCCTATCAGCAAATCGGGAATCAATCACAGAATCAAAAAATTACTTGATGCCGCAGAAAAGCTAAAATAGCACAAAAGAAAGGAACTCTTCATGTCCGGATTCGTTCATCTTCATCTTCACAGCGAATACAGTCTGCTTGACGGTGCGTGCCGTATTTCCGAAATACCGAAGCGTGCTGCAGAATGCGGTCACACGGCGGTTGCACTTACAGACCACGGAAACATGTACGGTGCCGTCGCGTTTTATCTCGCATGCAAGGATGCCGGCATAAAACCGATAATCGGATGTGAGGTCTACGTTGCTCCGAAGTCACGCTTTGAAAAAAGCACGGGAGACGGCGCGGCTCAGCATCTCGTTCTGCTCTGCAAGAATGAAACGGGATATAAAAATCTTATACGCCTTGTCTCTCTTGGATTTACTGAAGGATTTTATTCCAAGCCAAGAGTTGACGATGATCTTCTTGCTTCGCACAGTGAGGGTCTTATTGCTCTTTCGGGCTGTCTTGCCGGGCGTGTCGCACGTTCATTGACAAGAGGAGACTACGATGCCGCAAAGGAGACCGCGATAAAGTATTCCAAAATTTTCGGCAAAGATAATTTCTACATTGAGATACAGGACCACGCGATCCCCGAACAGCAGCAGATACTCCCTGAGCTTGTGCGTATAGCCAAGGAGTGCGATCTTCCTCTTGTTGCGACCAACGACTGTCACTATCTGCGCAAAGCCGATGCCGACACCCAGGCAATCATGCTCTGCATTCAGACAAATAACGTGATAACCGACGGCAGACCCGTTGGATTTGACACCGATGAATTTTATTACAAGACCACCGACGAAATGGAAGGCCTTTTCGGCGCATACGAGGGTGCTGTTGAAAACACCGTCAAGATCGCCGAACGCTGTAATTTTGATTTTGATTTCAGCAATACGTTTTTACCCACGTTTAAATGCCCGAACGGCGTAAGCTCAGCGGATCATCTCACAAGGCTCACTTATGACGGTCTAAGCAGCCGTATAGATCGCGGCGACATCACGTTTGAATACGGTGACGAAAAGACCTACAGAGAGCGTCTTGAATATGAGTTGTCTGTTATCATAAAAATGGGATATGCCGACTACTTCCTTATCGTTCAGGACTACGTGAACTACGCAAAATCAAAGAAGATACCCGTAGGTCCCGGAAGAGGCTCGGGTGCCGGAAGCCTTGCGGCGTACTGTCTCGGCATCACCGACGTTGACTCTATTAGGTTCGGTCTGCTCTTTGAGCGCTTTCTCAATCCCGAGCGCGTAAGTATGCCCGATATTGATATTGATTTCTGTTACAACCGTCGCGGCGAGGTGCTTGATTATATTTCCGAGCACTACGGAAGCGACCACGTTTCACAGATAATAACGTTCGGTACGCTTGCCGCAAAGGCAGCTGTGCGGGATGTCGGACGTGCTCTCGGTATGCCGTATGCCGACGTTGACGCGGTTGCCAAGGCTATACCGTCCGAGCTTAATATAACACTTGAAAAAGCAATGAAAACCAAGGAGCTTCGTGAAATGTACGAATCCTCCGAGGAGATCCGCCGTCTGCTTGATACCGCACGTAAGCTTGAGGGTATGCCGAGAAATATTTCGGTACACGCGGCGGGGGTCGTTATAACCGAACTTCCCGTCAGCGATTACGTTCCGCTCGCGGTCAGCAACGGTGTTACCGTAACGCAGTTCGATATGGATACCGTCGCCAAGCTCGGTCTCTTGAAATTTGACTTTCTTGCGCTTCGTTATCTGACTATTCTCAACGACGCACAGCTTCAGATAAACGAATACGACAAGGATTTTGACCTTTCAGCTCTCCCTCTCGATGATGCCGCGACCTATAAGCTTATATCCGACGGTAATACCCTCGGAGTATTTCAGCTTGAATCGGGTGGTATGCGTCAGATGCTCACCGAGCTTAAACCGTCGTGTATCGACGATATTCTGGCGGCTATCGCGCTCTACCGTCCGGGTCCTATGGAATCGATACCGAAATTTATAAAATGTAAGCACGACCCCTCACTTGTCAAATATCCGTCTCCCCTGCTTGAACCCGTACTGTCGTCAACATTCGGATGTACGGTATATCAGGAGCAGGTCATGAGCGTTTTCCGTATTCTCGCGGGCTACAGCTACGGTCACGCGGACATCGTGCGCCGCGCTATGTCAAAGAAAAAAGCAAGTGTGCTTGAAGCCGAGAGAACTGATTTCGTCTCGGGTGCTCGAAAAAACGGTATGTCGGAAAAAGACGCAAACGCACTCTTTGACGATATGGGAAGCTTTGCAAACTATGCCTTCAATAAGAGCCACGCCGCCGCGTACGCGATAATATCCTACCGTACGGCATATCTCAAGGCACACTATCCCCGCGAATATTTTGCCGCAATGCTCACCTCGGTGCTCGGTAATCCAGTCAAGATAGCCGAGTATATCGCTGAGTGCAACAAGGCAGGCATTTCGGTGCTTCCTCCCGATATAAACGAATCAAAAATGTATTTTCACGTCACGGGTAAAAATATCCGTTTCGGTCTTCTTGCACTCAAAAACGTCGGGCACCAGTTTGTTGACGCGCTTATACGTGAACGCGAAAGAAAGCCGTACGCCTCATTTACCGACTTTGCTGAAAGAATGGGCGGCGGTGAGCTTAATAAACGTATGGTCGAGGCACTTATAAAATCGGGCGCATTTGACGGACTTGGTATTTATCGCAGCCGTCTGCTTGCGGGATACGAAAGCTTTATAGAAACGCTTTCACGCAAGGACCGCGCAAATATCGAAGGTCAGCTTGATATGTTTTCTATGGCTTCAGCCTCGGTAAAAAAGCCCGAATTCGAATTTCCCGAAAGACCGGATCTTAGTCTGCGTGAAAAGCTTATGCTCGAAAAGGAATGTTCGGGAATGTATTTTTCGGGGCACCTCACCGACAGCTATAGCCTTTGTATTGAGTCTATCGGTGCAGATAAAGTTTCCGATATTATTTCAGATTTTGAAGAGGATACCCGAAAATACACCGACAGGCAACGCGTCAAGCTGTGCGGCATCGTATCGTCTGTTTCAAGAAAAACGACCAAAAGCGGCGATAATATGGCATTTTTCAAGCTTGAGGACAGATTCGGTGAGATAGAATGTGTAGTATTTTCAAAGCAATACGACAGATTTTCACATCTCTTGACACTTGACAACGCGCTGTTTGTCGAGGGCAATCTTTCCTATAAGGACGACGAGCCGCCGAGAGTGCTTTTATCATCTGCCGCCCCGCTTGTTGAAAACTCGAGATTTTCGATAAATCTAACCTCAGAAGCGAAAGAAGAGCAAAAAAAAGCGCCCGAACCGACGGTGACAAAGACTGAAAATAAACAAAAAAAGCTTTATCTAAAAATTCCGTCTCTCGATTCTAATGAACACAAAAAATGTGAAAACCTTATTGAAATATTCCCGGGAAACACACCCGTCGTGTATTTTGAAAGCAGTACACGCAAATATTTTGCCAGAAGCGGCGGCATCGCGCTGTCGGATTATCTTTTGTCGGTTCTCAAAAATTATGTCGGCGACGGTAACGTAATTTTTAAATAATCCCAACACGGCTGAAAAAAATCAGCCGTGTTTTGTTATAAAATTTTCAAATTTTGATTTATCGGTGTGTTACATATGTGGGATTTCACCCCACACCCCACTTAAGGAACTTTTTGCAAAAAGTTCCTTAAGAATCTTCAAAAAACTTTAAACAAGGGGATTGTTTTAGGTTTTTGTTTATCTTTCAAAGCTTGACCGTGTCAAGCTTTGAGGGTTTATACGGTTCTTTACGCGGCAGGGTCGAAGGCTTTCACAAAAGTGAGATAAAGT